>PMSW01000135.1 GCA_003168215.1 Actinomycetota bacterium | reverse complement strand
CGCCATCGCCAGCCACTCCGGTCGCGCGGCCATGCTGCCGTCCGGAAAGCCGAGGTTCATCCCGGTCCCGCGCGGCGACCGGGCGCCGGTGCCGACGCCATCCGGCGGCGAGCAGGTCGCCAGGCCCGCGAGCCTGATCATCCCCTCGATCGGCGTCAAGACCAGGCTGATCAGGCTCGGAGTCACGTCGGCAGGCGCCCTGCAGGTGCCCGCCAGCACGGCGGTCGCAGGCTGGTACACGTTCAGCCCGCGGCCAGGGGCGATCGGCTCCTCGATCATCGCCGGCCATATCGACTCGTACCTCGGCCCTGGTATCTTTTTCCGGCTGCGGCAGCTGAAGCCGGGCNNGGCCGTCTTCCGGGTCACCGCGAAGCACATGTTCCTGAAGACCGATTTCCCCACCTCGGACGTGTACGGGCCGGTGCCGACCGCGCAGTTGCGGCTGATCACCTGCGGCGGCACGTTCGACACGGCCACCGGCCATTACCTCAGCAACGTCATCGTCTTCGCGACGCTGATCAAGTGACCGTGAGCGCCTGCCCGGCCGGGCAGGCGGTCAGGCAGGCTGCGCGCGGTCACCGGGATCCGCTGCCTGCGGCCGCTGGCGGGCTGAAGCGGCCAAGGCCGAACCTGGCGGCCGGCAAATCGGCCCGCTCGCCGCAGGCCAGGCTGGCCAGCCAGTCGCCGAGCAGCGGCCCGAACTTGAAGCCGTGCCCCGACGTCCCGCTGCCGACGATGATCCGGCCGGCCTGGTCGAGGATGAAGTCCTCGTCCGGGGTGTTGTCGTAGATGCAGCGCTCGGTCCGCACCGGGCGCGGGTCATAGCCGGGCAAGTGCCGCGCCGCGAGCCGGCTCAGCTGCCCGATCAGGGCGGCGTCCACGGCCTGGTCCTGGCTGTCCGGGTGTGTGGCAGGCCCGCTCTGGTGCAGCCCGATCTTGTAGAGCGGCGAATCCGGCACCGGCAGCCCGTAGGGCATCGGGGCGGCGGAATGGCAGATGAAGATCGGCATCCCGGGCGGATCACCGGGCGGCGGATCGCCGGGCGGCGGACGGTCGGCCGGCGCGAGGTAGGCGACCTGCTCAAGCGTGGGTGCCGACGGCACCGTTATCCCGGCGGTGGCGAGCAGCGGCGCTGTCCATGGCCCGGCGCAGACGATGACATGGCCCGCAGTGAGCACGTTGCCGCCGTCCGCGCGGAGCCTCACCTGCCTGCCGTCGTCCTCGATGCCGGTGACGCGGATTCCGGTCCGGACCAGCGGCACGGCCGCGGTGAGCGCGCGCAGCGCGCTGTCGGCGGCGATCACGCAGGACTCGGGCTCCAGCAGGGCAGGCCCGCCGGTGGCGATCGCGGGGAACCTGGCCGCCGCCTCCCCGGCCGTCAGCAGCTCGCACGGTGCGCCCGCGCGCTGCATCCCGTCCCGGACCGCGTGCAGCCCGTCGCCGAAAGTCAGCTGCGCTGCGGGCCGCAGGATCCGCTGGCCTGACTCCTGCTCGAGATCACGCCAGAGTTCCCTGGCCCGCCTGGCCATGGTGACGTAGCCGGGGTCGTCGTAGCCGAGCCGGAAGATGCGGCAGCTGCCGCGGGAGCCCCCGCCCTCGTGGCCGATCTCGGCCTGTTCAAGGACGAGAACGTCGCGCCCGCGGCTGGCCAGCACGCGGCCGGTTGCCAGGCCGAGCAGGCCGGCGCCGACGACGACGAACTCGTGGTCCGGCGGCATCACCAGCCCCGGGCGCGCCACTCCGGTACCTGCGGGCGCTCGGCGCCGACGGTAGTGTCCCCGCCGTGCCCCGGGTACACCCAGGTGCCGTCCGGGAGCGCACCGAAGATCCGTTCTTCCAGGTCGGTGATGAGCTGGCCGAACCGCTGCGGGTCACCCTGGGTGTTGCCGGGGCCGCCGGGGAACAGCGAGTCGCCGGTGAACAGGTGCGGCTCAGCGGCCAGCGCACCGTCGGCGTCATAGCAGAGCGCGATGCTGCCGGGAGTATGACCGCGCAGGTGGATGACGGCCAGCCGGGCCTCGCCGACGGTGACCGTGTCGCCGTGGCTGACCAGGTCGGTGATCTTCACCGGAAGCTCCGGCGCGTCATCCGGGTGGGCGACGGTGGCGGCCCCGGTGGCCTCCTGCACCTCGCGCAGCGCCTCCCAGTGATCCCGGTGCCGGTGCGTGGTGACGATCTTGGCTGGCGGGGTGTCGCCGATCAGCTCGAGCAGCGTGCCTGCCTCGTTCGCCGCGTCGATCAGCAGCAGTTCCCCGGTGCTCGTGCACCGCAGCAGGTAAGCGTTGTTGTTCATGGGGCCGACGGCCACCTTCGTGATGGTGAGCCCGGGAAGCTCCCTGGTCTCGGCCGGCCCGCCGACGCTGACGTCTCCGGTGTAGCTCATGCTGATCCTCCGTAGCTCATGCTGAATTCCTACCACGCCGGCAGGACGGGGAGCGGCCCGGGCGGCTCGGCGGCCAGCCCGGCGCCGGCGCTGCGGCCGGTCAGCCAGGCCAGCAGCAGCCAGCCCGGCCCGGAGATCCTGACCACCGGGGGCCGGTGGCCGGCGCCGCCCGCCGCGGCAGTGCCTATCTGGTACTCCGGGCCGGCCGGGCCGGCGCCGCCATCGGTGCCAGCGCCGGTAACGCTGAGCTGAGCGGCTGGCGCATCATCCCGCTGGGCGAACCCGGCGGCGACGGACTCAAGGCGCTCAGTCACGAACCAGCCAGGCCAGTCCGCGGCCTGGTAGCCGGCCGCGAGATCGACATGGTGGATCTCCACCTCCGACAGCCGCCGCGAGAGCGTGTACCAGGCCGGATGCCCGCCTCCGCGGATGCCATTGACGGTGACCTGCCAGCCGTGCCCGGGCATGCACGCCGCCTCAGCCCGGAACGCCGCGGCCGAATCCCGAAGATCCGCCAGCAGCCCGGCGGCTGGCCGGCCGGAGCCGGCCTCGATCGCCTCATCGCGTGCCTGCTGGCTCGGGTACTGCGGGGTCACCACGCCCGTCCGCGCCCAGATCAGCAGGTTACGCAGTCCGTCGGCGTTGCGGGCCAGATGGGTGAGGACATGCCCGCGGCTCCAGCCCGGCAGCGGCGAAGGCTCCCTGGCCTGGTCATCGGTGAGCTCGGCGGCGGTGGCAAGCAAGCGGCCTGTCGACTCGGCTATCCGGCTTTGCAGCTCGCCGGGATCATCATGCACGGCGCTCCCTCCTGGTCATCCGGACTATCCTCGCTCACCGGACACCCCGGCCGGAAGCCCGGGCCCCCCGGCCGCGGCCGGGGGCTGGCCCTGCGTCTCCGCCGGAACTTTCCGGCCGGTCGTGCCAGGCCTTCATGATCTCGAAGGATTTGGCGCCATATTGGACGCTAATCCTTCGGGATCCGGCACCGGCGCCTCCCTGGGCTGGGCGCCCTCGCGGGCGGGAATGCGCGCCCCAGCGGGCGGGAATGCGCGTGCTCGCAGATGCGTTGCCCTGTCGGTGCCGGGCGCGGAGAAATCCGGGCGCGGGGAATCAGGTGCCCCAGGGCGCCCGTGACGTTCGCCCGTTCGCCCGTTCGCGAAGCGCCAGGTTTTGTCAGACCCCCCGGATACGATGAAGAGGTGCCCCGATCGTGGGGGATCGCCTTCCTGACCGCGGAGAATCCTCCTTCCCGACCCCCGGAGAACTGAGCCGAAGTGGCTGATCGCCTCGTTGTTCGCGGTGCGCGCGAGCACAACCTCAAGGACGTTTCGCTCGACCTGCCCAGGAACTCCCTGATCGTCTTCACCGGGCTGTCCGGGTCGGGCAAGTCCAGCCTGGCCTTCGACACGATCTTCGCCGAGGGCCAGCGGCGGTACGTGGAGTCACTGTCCGCCTACGCCAGGCAGTTCCTCGGCCAGATGGACAAGCCGGACGTGGACTTCATCGACGGGCTCTCGCCGGCCGTCTCGATCGACCAGAAGGCAGCCGGCCGGAACCCGCGCTCCACCGTCGGCACGATCACCGAGGTCTACGACTACCTGCGGCTGCTGTACGCGCGGGTGGGCAAGCCGCACTGCCCGATCTGCGGCAGGCCGATCGCGCGGCAGAGCCCGCAGCAGATCGTCGACCGGGTGCTGGAGCTTGACGAGGGCACCCGGTTCCAGGTGCTCGCCCCGGTCGTGCGCGGCCGCAAGGGGGAATACGGCGAGCTGCTGCGCGAGCTCCAGGCCAAGGGCTACTCCAGGGCCAGGGTGGACGGCGTCGTCATCCGGCTGGACGGCACCGACGCCGGCGGCCTGCCGGCGCTGAAGAAGTACGAGAAGCACCACATCGAGGTGGTAGTCGACCGGCTGGACGTCAAGGCATCCGCCCGGCGGCGGCTCACCGATTCGGTGGAGACCTCGCTGGCGCTGTCCGGTGGGGTCGTGGTGCTCGACTTCGTGGACCTGCCAGACGGCGATCCGCACCGTGAGCGGATGTACTCCGAGCATCTGGCCTGCCTCTACGACGACCTGTCGTTCGAGGAGCTGGAGCCGCGGTCGTTCTCGTTCAACTCCCCGTGGGGCGCCTGCCCGGCCTGCACCGGCCTGGGCACCCGGATGGAGGTCGATCCCGAGCTCGTCGTCTCCGACCCGGCCAGGACCCTGGCCGACGGCGCTATCGGCCCGTGGAGCGGCGGGCACGTCAGCGACTACTTCATCCGGCTGATCGAGGCACTCGGCGCGTCCATGGGCTTCACCGTCGACACGCCCTGGCGCAAGCTGCCCGCCGCAGCGCAGCGCGCGCTGCTGCACGGTCATGACCAGCAGGTGCACGTCAGGTACAAGAACAGGTACGGCAGGGAACGGTCCTACTACACGAACTTCGAGGGCGCGATCCCGTACATCGAGCGCAGGCACGCGGAAGCGGAGAGCGACTCGAGCCGGGAGCGGTTCGCCGGGTTCATGCGCGAGGTGCCCTGCCCGACGTGCCACGGAGCACGGCTGAAGCCGATCTCGCTGGCCGTGACCGTGGACGGCCGGTCCATCTCGGATTACTGCGCCCTGCCGATCGGCGAGCTGGCCAAGCTGCTGCTCGGCCTGGAGCTCTCCGAGCGGGACCAGCACATCGCGGGCCGGATCCTGAAGGAAGTCAACGCCAGGCTCGGCTTCCTGCTCGACGTCGGGCTCGACTACCTGTCGCTGGACCGGGCATCCGCGACGCTGGCCGGGGGAGAGGCGCAGCGGATCCGGCTGGCCACGCAGATCGGCTCCGGCCTGGTCGGCGTCTTGTACGTGCTCGACGAGCCGTCCATCGGATTGCACCAGCGGGACAATCACCGGCTGCTCGAGACGCTGATCCGGCTCCGCGACCTCGGCAACACGCTGATCGTCGTCGAGCACGACGAGGACACCATCCGGGCTGCGGACTGGGTGGTCGACATCGGCCCGCGGGCCGGCGAGCACGGCGGCCGGATCGTCGTCTCCGGCTCGCTGGAGGACCTGCTCGCCAGCGAGGAATCGCTGACCGGCGCCTACCTGACCGGCCGTGAGTCAATCCCGCTGCCCGCCGTGCGCAGGAAGCGGGTCCGCGGCCGGGAGGTGACGGTCAAGGGCGCGAGCGAGCACAACCTGCGGGACGTGGACGTCGCCTTCCCGCTCGGCTGCTTCATCGCCGTCACCGGCGTCTCCGGCTCGGGGAAGTCGACCCTGGTCAACGACATCCTCTACAGCGCGCTGGCGAAGGAACTGCACGGCGCCAGGACCGTGCCGGGCAGGCACGTGCGGGTCACCGGCATGCAGCAGCTGGACAAGGTGGTGCACGTCGACCAGGGGCCGATCGGCCGGACCCCGCGGTCCAACCCCGCCACCTACACGGGCGTGTTCGACCACGTGCGGAAGCTGTTCGCGATGACGACGGAGGCCAAGGTCCGCGGCTACCAGCCGGGCCGGTTCTCCTTCAACGTCAAGGGCGGCCGCTGCGAGGCGTGCGCGGGCGACGGCACACTCAAGATCGAGATGCAGTTCCTGCCGGATGTGTACGTGCCGTGCGAGGTCTGCCACGGCGCCCGGTACAACACCGACACGCTGCAGGTGCATTACAAGGGCAAGACGATCGCCGACGTGCTGCAGATGCCGATCGAGGAAGGGGCGGAGTTCTTCGAGCCGGTGCCCGCCATCCACCGGCACCTGAAGACGCTGGTCGATGTCGGGCTCGGCTACGTGCGGCTCGGCCAGCCCGCGCCGACGCTGTCCGGCGGCGAGGCGCAGCGGGTGAAGCTCGCCTCCGAGCTGCAGCGCCGCTCCACCGGGCGCACCATCTACGTGCTGGACGAGCCGACCACCGGGCTGCACTTCGACGACATCCGCAAGCTGCTCGGCGTGCTCGGCAGGCTGGTCGACGGCGGCAATACGGTGATCGTGATCGAGCACAACCNNACCTGGACGTGATCAAGACCGCGGACTGGGTGATCGACCTGGGCCCGGAAGGCGGCTCGCGCGGCGGCAGCGTGCTCGCCACCGGCACTCCCGAGCAGGTGGCGATGGCCGAGGACAGCTACACCGGCCAGTTCCTGAAGAAGCTGCTGAAGATATAGCCGCTGCCCGCGGAAAGTGACCGCCGCCCCCCGGCTGATCGCCCATATCCTGAACGGGTGAAAGTGCTGGCAGCCGTCTTATCGGCGACTCTCGCCGCGCTGGCGGCCGGCTGCTCCGCAGGTTCGGCGCACCCTGGCGCGCCGGGTGGCCACCGACCCTCTTCGCCCGCCGCGGTCGGCGTCACGTCCTCGCCTGCCGCGATCCGGGTAACGCGGGCTCATGCGGTGCCGGGATGCACGACGGCTACCGCGCATGCCCGCTCGCTGGGCAAGGCCGGGACCTCGCTGGAGTCCGTGCCGGGGGGCCCGTTCGGGGTGGCCGTCACTTCCGGCGGGCGCTGGTCGTTCGTATCGCTGGTCAATTCGGTTGCGGTACTGCGGACCGGCGGCCAGGCCGCCCCGTCGCTGATCCGGACCATCCCGCTGCCCGGGCATGGCGCCGCGCTTGGTGAGGCGCTGACCCGCGACGGGCGCTACCTGCTCGTCGCGGATGGCAGCGGCGCGGAGGTCATCGACGTGGCCGCGGCCGAGAACGGCAGCCCGCACCCCGTGCTCGGCTCGCTCACGGACACCGGGGGCGGCGCCATCGAGGTCGCGCTGTCGGCCGGCGACCAGTACGCGTTCGTCAGCCTGGAGGACAGCCAGGAGATCGCCGTCTTCAGCCTGCAGCGGGCGCTGGCCCACGGCTTCGGACCGTCGGACCTCATCGGGGACATCCCGGCCGGCCAGGCTCCGGTAGGCCTGGCGGTATCGCCGGACGGCCGGTGGCTGTACGCGACAAGCGAGCTCGCGCTCGGTGCCCGGCCGTCCGGCCGCGGCGGCCTGGGCGGCCAGGGAACACTGCAGGTCATCAGCATCCGCCGGGCCGAGACCGACCCTGGCCGCTCCGTCGTGGTCATGGTCAGCGCGGGCTGCCAGCCGGTCCGGGTCATCACGTCGGCGGACGGCAGCGTGGTCTGGGTGACGGCCAGGGCCAGTGACACGCTGCTCGGCTTCTCCGCCGCCAGGCTGCGCGCCGATCCGGCCCATTCGCTCATCGGCGCGGTGCGGGTAGGCGAGGCCCCGGTCGGGCTCGCCCTGATCAGGAACGGCACCCGGATCGTCGTCGCCGGCTCGAACCGGTTCAACGCCCCGGGTGCCGCCTCGAGCCTCGCGGTGGTGAACGTGGCGGCGGCGCTGGCCGGAAAGGCCGCCCTGCTCGGGTACCTGCCGGCCGGCGGCTTCCCCCGCCAGATGGCGCTGGAGCCAGGCGGCGCGACCCTGCTGGTCACCAATTTCGACTCGCGGCAGCTGGAGTCCGTCAACGTCGCGGACCTGCCCTGATCGCGGTCACCAGGTGCGCGCCGGCCCGTCTGGCTGCTGCACTTCGTGATCCCGGGAGCCGGCGCTCTGGTCGCGTCCGCGAACTGGGCAAGGTATTCGACTGACGAGCCACGGCCGGTACGCTGCCCGGCGTGGAGATCGTCACCAGCTCCGGCCCGGCCCTGGCCGACCTGGACCAGCCCGGCAGTCCTGCCTTCCTGCTGGTGCTGACGCACGGCTCAGGCGGGGGGGTGGATGCGTCCGACTTGCTCGCCGTCCGCGACGCGGCAGTCCGGCTTGACGGCGCGGTGGCCCTGGTGACTCAGCCGTACCGGTTGCGCGGCGCCCGCGCGCCCGGCTCAGCGGCGCGGCAGGACGCTGCCTGGCTGGAGATCATCTCCGAACTGCGGGCGAGGTACCCGGGGCTGCCGCTCGTCCAGGGCGGCCGGAGCAATGGCGCGCGGGTGGCCTGCCGAACCGCGCGCGCGGCGGGCGCGCGCGCTGTCGTGGCGCTGGCGTTCCCGCTGCATCCGCCCGGGCGCCCGGACCGCTCGCGCGCGGCGGAGCTGCGGGATGCCGGGACCGAGATACTGGTCGTCAACGGCGACCGTGACCCGTTCGGGGTGCCCGGTGCAGCCGACGCCAGCGATGTCGTGGTCATGCCGGGGGAGACGCATGCGCTGTCGCGAAATCCAGCCGCGATCGCCGTGGTGGTGCAGTCGTGGCTGCGTGAGATCCTTAGTCTCCCGTGAACGGCGCCTGCTGGTCTCGCGGACGCTGCCGCAAGGCCAGCAGGCGGCCAGGACGTGCGTCACGCATATTCTGACCGGATGAAAGCCCTGCACGCCGTCTTATCGGCGACCGCCGCCATGCTGCTGGCCGCCTGCACGGCGGGCGCGGCTGGGCATGCCTCGCCGTCCGGGCGCATGCCGTCCTCGCCGTCCGGGCGCGTGCCGTCCTCGCCGCCCGGCCCTGTGCCGTCCTCGCCCGCGGCGGTGCGGGTAACGCGGGCTCATGCGGCGCCCGGATGCAGTACGGCGACCGCGCATGCGCGCATGCTCGGCACTACCGGGACCTCGCTGGAGGCCGTACCGGGGAACCCGTTCGGGGTGGTCGTCAACCCCGGCGGCCGCTGGGCGTTCGTATCGCTCACTGACTCGATCGCAGTGCTGCGGTCCGGCCGCCGTGGCGTCCCGTCGCTGGTCAGGACCATCCACTCGCCGGGCCAGAGCCCGTCCGGCGAGGCGCTGACCAGCGACGGGCGCTACCTTGTCGTGGCCGCGGGCAGCGGCGCGGAGGTCATCGACGTAGCGAGGGCCGAGCGCGGCGCGCCGCACGCCGTGCTCGGCACATTGACCAGCAAGAGCCCGGCGAGCGCCATCGAGGTCGCGCTATCTCCCGGCAACAGGTACGCGTTCGTCAGCATCGAGTACAGCGACGAGATCGCGGTTTTCAGCCTGCAGCGGGCACTGGCCGACGGGTTCGGCCCGTCCGACTTCATCGGCGACATCCCGGCCGGCCAGGCCGCGGTGGGCCTGGCAGTGTCACCGGACGGCCGGTGGCTGTACGCAGTCAGCGAGCTCGCGGCCAGCTCGCAGCAGTCCGGCGGCGGCCCGGTCGACCAGGGAACACTGCAGGTCATCAGCATCCGCCGGGCCGAGACCGACCCTGGCCGCTCCGTGGTCGCCACGGTCAGCGCGGGCTGCGAGCCGGTACGGGTCATCACGTCACCGGACGGGAAGGTGCTCTGGGTGACGGCCCGGGCGAGCGACACGCTGCTCGGCTTCTCCGCCGCCAGGCTGCGCACCGATCCGGCGCACTCGCTCGTCGCGAGGGTGCGGGTAGGCGAGGCTCCGGTCGGCCTCGCCCTGGTCAGGAACGGTACCCGGATCGTTGTCGCCGACTCTGACCGCTACTACAAGACCCCTGGTGGCGCACCCAGTCTTGCGGTGGTGGACGTGGCGGCGGCGCTGGCCAGGAAGCCGGCCCTGCTCGGGTACCTGCGGCCGGGGGCTTCCCTCGCGAGATGGCGCTGGAGGCAGGCGGCCGGACCCTGCTGGTCACCAACTTCTACCTGTCGCAGCTCGACTCAGTGAACCTCGCAAAGCTGCCCTGACCGGCGGGGACGTCGCGGACCTGCAGCGGCCGGCACCTGCGTCAGGCGCCGGGAACGTGCGTTAGGCAGCCGGCGAGCGCGGCGTGGCCACCGGCAGCTGGAACAGGTCGGTTGGCCGGTGCGGTGCGATCGTGTCCCCGTCGGGGAGCAGCTCGCCGGTGTCCTCGAAGCTGACGACCCCGTTGCAGAGCAGGCTCCAGCCCTGCTCGGGGTGGCTGATAAGGGTTCGGGCCGCCTCACGGTCCGGAGCTCTCGCATCCGGGCAGGGCGGCGTATGCGGGCACATCGTATGTCTCCAGATCATTCATCGTTGTGGTCTTGATCACATTCTACTGTGCCAGTTCAGGCGCCACACCGGCATGGCTCATTGTGACGATTTTGCGGCCCATCATTTGTAGCTTCTATTGATATACGCTCTGGCGCGGATTTACTACGGGTAGTTATCCGCTGTCATAGTACGCCGTGCCGGCGGGCGGTGATAACGGATGTGGGCAACACGCCAGCAATACGCCGGTAACACGCAGGCAATGCACAGACCGGACGGGCCGGACATTGCAGGAGGAAAGCCCGGCAGTCAGGCAGCGTAGCCGCGCGGAATCGGCGGGATGCCGGTGAGCATATGGGTCTCCCGCAATGTCAGCAGCCGCTCGGCTTCGTCGGTCCAGGCGTGCACGGCAGGCTTGGCCTTGGCCTTGCGCCGGAAGATCCGGTCGTCGTAGCCCTGTGGTCCGATCTCGGCACGCTCAGCCGCGTAGGCAGCCCGCATCGCGGCTGTCAGCGCCGATCCCAGGGCGAGCGCCAGGGAATGCTGATCAAGGAGGGGCGCGCGCATTGCCTGGGCCTGACGGAAAGCCTGCTCGGCTGTGCGAGCGGAACTGAGCAGCTCGTCAAATCTGGCCGCGAGCGCGGCATCCGCTGCGTAATCGGCGCTAGCCTGCTCGCTGACCTGCTTCTTGCCCCTAGTCACGACGGCCAGCCTAGCGGACGGCGGGCCGCGGGGCGGACTGCCCCGGCTGGCTACCTGGCGAAGTAGTGCCAGCCGAGCCAGAGCCAGCCGAGCAGGATCGCGGCCCGGCCGGCCCGGGCGCGCATGAGGTACCCGAGCCATTCGCCGAGAGTCGGTATCCGGGTGGTTCGCCGGCGCCCGATGATCTCGAGCGCGAATAGCGCGATGATCACGCAGGCAAAGCCGATGATCGTAATGACGCGGGTTGCCATCCTGTCCTCACCGCCTCACCAGTGCCCACCCGGCAAGCAGCCAGAGCAGGATCGCGGCACTTTTCAGCGGATGCGGCGCTATCAGCGGATTAATCAGGTCCGTCAGCGCCGGGTGCCACCAGAGTGAATTGTCCTTGAAGGCGGATGCTTCCCATTCGAAAAGGGCGGCAACGCAGATCGCCCAGTACGAGAAGCCGGTAACGTCCAGCCGGTCCGGCGGCGGAATGCGGGCAGGTGGCCGCCAGATCGCGATGGCCGCGATGACGGCACCCGGCAGCAGGACGCAGAGCAGGGCAACGCTGGTGAACGGCGCGGCGCTCGCCGCCGCCCAGGCGTAGCCGGCCAGCCCTGCGCCGATCACCAGCTTCCTGACCCACCGCCTGCCGGCGGGCAGGCGCGGTGCGCCAGGCCCGCGGCCGAGGCGGCCATCGGAGCGGGAGACGTCATCTGCCGCCATCGGACCTCCGGGGAGAATGATCTCACTGCCCGCTCGCGCCCGGCAAACGCCGTCGCGCGCCGCCGGATCAGGCGAGGCTGTCGCGCCAGCTGGCGTGCAGCGCGGAAAACTCGCCGTCGGTGGTCAGCAGCTGGCCCGGCGGGCCGTCCTCCACGATACGGCCGTCGTCGATGACCAGGACCCGGTCGGCGATTTCGACCGTGGACAGCCGGTGAGCGATGATCAGCGCGGTGCGCCCGGCCAGGATGGTGCGCAGCGCCCCCTGCACAAGCCGCTCGCTGGGGATGTCGAGCAGCGAGGTGGCCTCGTCGAGGACCAGCACCGCCGGAGCTGCGATGAAGGCGCGCGCGAAGGAGATGAGCTGCCGCTGGCCCGCGGACAGCCGCCCGCCGCGCTTGCCCACCTGCGCGTCATAGCCGTCCGGCAGTGCGGCGATGAACTCGTGCGCGCCGATGGCCGCGGCGGCCGCCTGCACCTCGGCGCGGGACGAGCCGGGCTTCCCGAGCTCAATGTTCTCCGCGATGGTGCCGCTGAACAGGAAATTCTCCTGAGTGATCATGATGATCCCGGCGCGCAGGCTCTGCTCGGACAGCTGCCGCAAGTCGACGCCGTCGAGCAGGATGCGGCCCTGCCCCGGATCGTAGAACCGGGCGAGCAGCCGCGCGATGGTCGTCTTTCCCGCGCCAGTGGCGCCGACGAGAGCAGCCGTCTGGCCGGCCGGGATGCTCAGGTCGAGCCCGGGCAGCACGGTCTTGCGCCGGTAGCCGAACCGGACCGACTCGAAGGTGACCGACCGGCCGCTGGTCCCGGTGCCGGGCGGCGGCAGCGTCACCGGGTCCGCTGGCTCGGCCACTTGCGGCTCCTCGTCGAGCACGCCGGAGATCTTCTCCAGGGCCGCCGCCGCCGACTGGAAGGTGTTGTAGAACTGCGACAGGTCCTGCAGCGGGTCGAAGAAGCGCTGCAGGTAGAGCAGGAAGGTGACGAGGACGCCGACTTTCATGTCACCGTCGATGACCCGCAGCCCGCCGTACAGCAGCACCGCGCCGACGGCGAGGTTCCCCACCAGAGTGATTCCCGGCGAGTAGATGGCGATCAGGCGCGAGGAGCGCAGGCTGGCGTCTGCGTAGCCCTGGTTGAGCTCGCCGAAGATCTCCTCGTTCCGCTGCTCCCGGCGGAACGCCTGTACCGCCTGGATGCCGCCGAAGGTTTCCACGAATTGCACGATGACGAGGGCGATCGTGTCCCTGGTGCGCCGGTAGGCGAGGGCGGACTCGCGCCTGAACCAGGCGGTCAGCCAGATCAGCGGCGCGAACCCGGCCAGCACGACTAGGCCGAGCTGCCAGTCGAGCAGCAGCATCCCGGCGCCGACAAGCAGCAGCGAGAATACGGCGGAGACCAGCGAGTCCAGTCCCTCGTCGAAAAGATCGGAGATCGAGTCGACGTCGGAGACCTGACGGGAGATCACGCGGCCCGAGGTGTAGCGCTCATGGAAGGCAACCGGGAGCCGCTGGAAATGCGCGAAGAGCCGACAGCGAAGCTCGAGCACGACCGTCCCGCCGAGGCGGCCCATCGCGGCGATGAACGCGCGGGTGGCGACCGCCTGGGTCAGCACCGCGACGGCAAAGAAGCCGATGATGACCACCATCGGCGCCAGATCGTGGCTGCGGGTGAGCTGCGGTACCCGGTCGACGCCGATTCCCACCAGCCACGGCCCCGCCAGCGCCCCCAGGTTCGCGATCAGGATCAGCACCAGGATCCCGGTCACGCTGGCGCGGTACGGCCGGAGCAGGTCCTGGAGCAGCCGCCTGCCCCGCAGCCGTAGCAGCGCCGACAGGCTGGCGCTGATGTCGTCCTCGTCCTCGGCCGCGATGCCGCGCCAGGCCTCGACAGCTGGCTCGGCCCCGGCGGCTGGCCCGGCCCCCTGGGCTGGCCCGGCCCCCTGGGCTGGCCCGGCCCCCTGGGCTGGCCCGGCCCCCTGGGCTGGCCCGGCCCCCTGGGCTGGCCCGGCCCCCTGGGCTGGCCCGGCCCCCTGGGCTGGCCCGCTCATCGGCGCGCCCCGGTCAGGTCCTGCCCGGCCGCGTCGCCAGGGTCCGGCTCAGCGGGGAGCGGGGCCGCGCTCATCAGGTCCCGGTAGCGCGGATTGCCGGCCAGCAGCTCCCGGTGCGTGCCGAGCGCGCTGATCACGCCGCCGTCGAGCAGCGCCACCCGGTCGGCAAGCAGGACGGTGGACGGCCGGTGCGCGACCACCAGGGCCGTCGATGCGGAAAGTACCCGGCTGAGCGCCTCGGTGACCTTGGCCTCGGTGTGCACGTCGAGAGCCGACAGCGGGTCGTCAAGCACCAGGACCGACGGCCTGGCCAGGATCGCGCGGGCAAGCGCGACCCGCTGCCGCTGGCCGCCGGACAGCGCCATGCCCTGCTCCCCGATCCTGGTGTCGAGTCCCCACGGCAGGTCGTAGACGAAGCCCGCCTGGGCGGCGGCGAGGGCAGCCTCGATGGCGGCCTGGCTGGCGTCTGCCGCGCCGAAGCTGACGTTCTCCCTGACGCTGGCGGAGAACAAGGTGGGATCCTCGAACGCGCAGCCGACCCGGGTACGGAGCAGCGGCAGCGTGAGCTCGCGGATGTCCGTCCCGTCCAGCCGGATGGCTCCGCCGGTGACGTCGGCCAGCCGGGGGATCAGCTGGAGCAGCGTCGTCTTGCCTGCCCCGGTCGCGCCTACCAGTGCCAGTGTCTCGCCGGGCTCGAGTTCCAGGCCGATGTCGCTGAGCACCGGCCGCTGCGCGCCCGGATAGCGGAACGCGACGTGGTCGAAGACAAGCCGTCCCGGGCCGGCCGGCCCGGCTGCGGCGCCGTGCCGGGCGGCGCCCTGCCGCGGCGCCGCTCCCGGCCTGGCGGCGCCGGGGTCGGTGATCGCAGGCTCGGTGTCGAGGATCTCGTAGATCCGCTGCGCGGCCGTGGCTGCTTCCTGGCCGGTGGCCAGGATGTACCCCATTGCCTCGATCGGCCAGACCAGCTGGAGGGTCAGCGTGATGAAGGCGACCAGCCCGCCGAGGCTCAGCTCGTGCCTGCTGGCGGCGAGCGTGCCGAGCAGCAGGATCATGCCGATCATGATGTTGGGTATCAGGTCGAGGCCGGCCCAGAAAGTCCCGCGGAGCCTGGCCATGTCCAGCTGCGTCCGGTAGACCCGGGCGGCCTGGGCCGTATGCCGCTCCGCCGCCTTGTCGCGCCTGCCGAGCGCCTTCAGCACCCGGATCCCGGCGGCTGCATCCTCCACGTAGGTAGCCAGGTCGCCCTGCTGGTCCTGGGCGCGCCTGGAAAGCACGCGGTACCGCCGCTCGAACCGGAAGCACGCGACGGCCACCGGCAGGAAGACGCAGCCGGTCAGCAGCCCGAGCCACCAGTTCAGGTCGATGAGCAGGGCGATGACGGTCACGTACGTCACCACGTTGGTGATGAAGAAGATCGTGCCGAAGCCGGCGAATCGCCGGATCGCCGACAGATCGGTGGTGGCACGCGACAGTAGCTGGCCCGACTGCCAGGAGCCGTGGAAGTCCGAGTGCAGCCGCTGCAGGTGCGCGTAGATGTCGTCCCGCATGGACAGTTCCATGCCGGTCACCGCGCTGGCCTGCACCCACCGCCTGATCAGGTTCAGCGCCGCCTGGGCAGTGCCGAGCCCGATCGCGGCCAGCCCGAGCGGCAGCAGCAGCCGCCGCTCGGAGTGCGCGATCGGGCCGTCGATCACCGCCTTGGTGAGCAGCGGGATCACGATCTCCGAGCCGACTGACCCGATCGCGAGCGTGAGCATCAGGGCGAGCTGCCAGCGGTAGGGCCGGAGATACTCGCGGGTACGCCACAGCGCCTGAAAGGGCGTCTGGCCGCCCGGGGCATGCAGAAGCTGGGCGGATGGCTCGGAGGGCATTTCCGCGAGGCTAACCTCCGGGCCGCCGGGCTGTCACCTGGTTTTCGCTCAGGGCGACATCCCGCACCATACCCGGGACAGCCCCGCCATCCGGACGCTGTGCGCCGATTAGCCAGATAGGCCGCAGGGTGGCGGGCGGCAGGCAACTCTGGCACCCTGGCTAGTCCCGGGGGTCTCACGGTGGCGGCCGCCGGCAGGGGAGGGACCCATGGAACGCACCGATTCCTGGGAGCGGCCCACGATCCGGTGGTCGCCGGTGCCGGTGCTGGCCGCGTACCACGATGCGGTGATCATCATCTGCGAGCTTGCCGCGCAGTTCAGCGACGAGGCGTGGAGCGCCCCGACGCCCTGCGCCGAATGGCGGGCCGTCGATCTTGCCGGGCACCTGCGCTGCATGGCAGACGACTACCACGAGTACCTCGACGACGCGCCGGTCAGCAGGCTGGCACGGCTGATGGCGACGGGGGTCCATCCCGACACCCTGGCGCGGAAGCTGGCGAGGCAGAACGCGGCCGAGCTCGCCGCGCTGCCGGACGCCGGAGGCCGCGAGCACATCGCCGCGTTCGCCCAGTCTGCCCGGGCGTACGCGCGCAGGCTCTGGCCGGTCTGGGATCTTCCGCATCACCAGTACCGGGGGGCCGTGGTGACCGTGGCCGGCATGGCCGGCGCGGCGTGCGCCGAGTGGCAGCTGCACGCCTGGGATCTGGCCAGGGCGCTGGGTATGGACTACCGCCCGGCCGCGCCCGAGATCGTGCTGGCCGGCTGGCGTGCCGGGATGCCTCAGCTTCCGGTCCAGCTGGCGGCCGGGCACGATGGCGGCCGCGGCGACCTCTGGCACGCTCTGCTCCGCGTATCTGGCAGGTCACCGGACTGGAGTGCCTCGGTCCGGGTGCCATGATGTCTCCGCTGGCCGCCATTCCGGTGGCCGCCGGACAGGTAGCCGGGCCGGCCGCGAGCCAGCCGGCGGCGGAGGGAGCCCAGCGGTCGTGACATTCGACGTGCGCAAGGTGCGGTCCGGCTACCCGGCTCTCGCTGACGGCCATGCCTACCTGGACGGCGCCGCGGGTACCCAGGTGCCCGCGGCCGTGATCGACGCGATCGGCGACGCCTACCGGGCCGGCCTCGGCAATGCGGGCGGCGCCTTCCCGGCCAGCCGCCGGTCCGATGTGATCACTTCCGAATGCCGCCGGGCAGTGGCCGACCTGACCGGCGGCGAGCCTGACGGCGTGATACTCGGGCCGAATATGACCACCCTGACCTTCCGCCTGGCGAACGCCCTCGCCGCCGGATGGGGCCCGGGTGACGAGGTGATCGTCACCAGGATGGATCATGATGCCAACGTCCGGCCATGGGTCCGCGCCGCGGCCAGGGCGGGGGCCGTCATCCGCTGGGCCGACGTGGACCTTCCGGCCGGGGAACTGCCGGCCGGGCAATTCGGTGAGCTTGTCTGCGACCGGACCCGGCTGATCGCGGTCACGGCCGCGAGCAACATCATCGGCACCCGGCCGGACGTGGCGGCGATCACCGCGATCGCCCGCGCCGCCGGGGCGCTCAGCTATGTTGACGGCGTTCATGCCACCCCGCACGGGCCGACCGACGTCCGCGCGCTGGGGGCTGACTTCTATGCCACCAGCGCCTACAAGTGGTCAGGGCCGCACATCGGCGCGGTCATCGCCGACCCCGCGCTGCTTGAGTCCCTCCGCCCGGACAAGCTGGTGCCCGCACCGGACGGGGTGCCCGAGCGGTTCGAGCAGGGCACCCCGCCGTATGCCGACCTGGCTGGCGTCACTGCGGCGGTGGACCACCTGGCAGGCCTCGGCGACGCCTCGGGAACGAGGCGCGAGCGGCTGCTCGCCGCGATGACGGCAGTCCGCGATCATGAGGAACAGCTCGCCGCCGTGCTGCTCGGCGGGCTCACGGCCATGCCGCACGTGACGACCTACGGCCGCCCCCGCAACCGCACGGCGACCGCCTACTTCACCGTGGCCGGCCGGACTCCGCGCCAGGTCGCTGAGTACCTTGCCGAGCGCAAGATCAATGTGTGGGACGGCCACAACTACGCCTGGGAGCTCACCGGCGCCCTCGGCATCCGGGACGGCGGCGGCGCGGTGCGGGCCGGCCTGGTGCATTACAACGACCGCAGCGACGTGGACAGGCTGCTGGCGGCCGTGGCGGAACTCGCCGGGTAGCCGGGCAGCGGGACCCGCCGCCCGCCGGGGCTTTGCCAGTGTGCCCGGGCCCGAGACCGCCTGCTGGGCTAAGCCGCGGTTTAGCGTCGCCGTTTAGCGTCGCGGCTTAGGGGGGCTGGTTCCTGGCGTCGCGCGCGGCGGCCCGCACCGCCGCCGCGTCCGATACGGCAATGGCCGCCACCATCAGCGTGGCGGCGGCGAGCAGGGCCAGCGGCGGCGTGACTTGCCAGGCCGGAACAAGGACGGCAAGCACCACGATGGCGGCGATCCGCGGCCAGGATGTCACGCCGAAGACGGCCCGCTTGAAGAGCGTCTGCCCGGCCAGGTAAAGGGCCGGGCCGCCGAGGATGACGGCGGCGGCCGCGAGCCGCGCGTGGCCGCCCGGTTTGCTGATGACCAGCTCGTCGCCGACGGCGGCGGCGATGATTCCGGCCACCATGGGCAGGTGGAAGTAGGTATAGGCGGACCGGCCGATGCGGCCAGGGTCGGCGGCCGACACGATCGTCTGGCTGCTGGCCTCGGCCGTGCGATCGAAATAAACCCACCACAGCGCGACGCTGCTGAGGAAGGCCACTACCAGGGCGGCGATCACCGCCGGATGGAAGGCGAGCTCGGGGCGGCTGGCGGTGACGCCGATGTCGACGATGGACTCACCGAGGGCGATCATGATGAAGAGCTGGCAGCGCTCGGCGAGGTGGCCGCCCTCAATGGTCCAGTCGCTGGTCTGCGACCGGCCGAGCCCGGGTACCACGAAGCCGGCGGCCGGCGCGCTGGAGTCGACAGCGACGGCGGCGAGCCAGATCCAGTCGCGTGCCAGGCCGGAGGCCAGGCCGCCGGCGATCCATAGCGCCCCGGCCACGGCCGACCAGGCCAGGATCCGCTGGAAATTGCGGCGCAGGCCAGGCTGGCTGCCCAGCACGGCGACGGCGAAAAGAGTGCGGCCTAGCTGGATCGTGACATATGCGGTCGCGAAGATTAGCCCGCGCGATCCGAATGCCTCCGGCAGGGCGATCGACATCACCAGGCTGACCAGCATCGTGACTAGCAGCAGTGCCCGGACTATCCGGTGATCGGGCTGGAACCAGTTGGTGATCCACGCCGTGTCCACCCACGCCCACCAGACCGCGAGCAGCAGCAACGTGGTCTGCGCGGCACCGCGCAGGCTCAGCTGCCCGAGCAGCAGGTGGGCGAGCTGGGTGATGGCGAACACGTACACCAGGTCAAAGAAGAGCTCGGTGTTCGTGACGCTCTGGCCACGCTGGCCGCGGGTCCGCAGCAACGGGCCCGCGGCGCCGGTCCCGTGCCCCGCCGGGGACTGTGCCCCGTGCCCCGCCGGGGACTGTGC
>PMSW01000029.1 GCA_003168215.1 Actinomycetota bacterium | reverse complement strand
GCGCGCTGCCGCGCTGGCAGCTGAGCGAGCGCCCACTGGAACTCTGCGAGATCATCGACCGCCCGCAATGCGCGCGCCGCGTACTGGTCGGCAGCCTCGGTTCCGCCGCCCTGCGGTTCCAGCTCCGCCTTCTGACGTGACCGGCGGCCAGTATCACGCAGCACCAAGTTGATAAGGATCCTGCGGGCGTAGGCTGCCGGGTGATCCATCGACTGCACCCGGCTCCACCGCCGGGCGACCCGCAGGAACGTCTCCTGAACCAGATCCTCGGCATCCTTAAGGTCCCCTGTCATCAGGTAGCCCGTGCGGAACAGGGTGTCCGACGCCTCGGCCGCGAAGACCTCAAACTGGCGCTTCGACGCCGCGTCCCTGACCCATTCCATGCACGCCTCCGGCTGCCTTGCCCTCACCCCTCATCTATATGAATCCCGCGAACCTGGCCGAGGTTGAGTACAACCCGTGACGATCTACCCGTGGAGGATCCCACCGGATGCGCTACTCGATGCAGGCCGATACCGCCAGCCGTGCCCGCCGTGTCGCGACCAGGCGCCCAATGCCCCAGGGTGGCGAGGCCAGGACTTGGCTTCGGGACAAAGAGGCCATGTGCAGCACGAAAGTGCAGCCGCGCCAGAGCGCCTGATAAAGAGCCCCCGGAGGGGCAGTTCGTCAACTACCGCTGAGCCCGGCGGCCGAGGCCGGCTGCGGGCCGCCGCGGCTTATCCTGCGTGCCGCCCCGGCATCATGCCGCGGGCCGGCCTGGCTATGCGGACGTCGTCGCGAAACGACGGTAGCCTGCGGCCTCGCTAGGCTGCGAGAACTCGCCGGAGCTGATGCTGCCCGGGGCAAGTACCGAGGCCAGCTCGGTACAGGCACGCGCCCGGTCAGTATCCTTGACGTGCTCGGAGCATCGGCCGCCCGGGACGTTCTCGCATTCCCAGCAGCCTAGGCAATCAGCGCCGGAGTCCCGGTAGACGGCGGCATCTCGCAGCGCGCCGAGCACGACAGCCAGCTGGCCCGCGGTGAGCGCCATTTCGGCCCGGCCTGCCAGCCTCGCCTGCCAGATCAGGGCTACCACGGACGACACGTTCCGCTTATCCCACTTGACCAGCCTGCTGAGGAACTGCTGGTCACGAACCGAGAGCGCGGCACCGTTCAGGGCAGTATCGAGCGCATCACGCACGTCGGCGCTGCCGGACACGGGCTGGTGCAGCGGCACCGACCTGGCGGGCGGGCCGTGCAGCGAGCTGCGCGGAACCGGCCGGCGGCCCGCCTCGACGGCACTGCTGGCGATGCGTTCCTCTGTACTGTTGTCCATATGTCCGCGGCCCCCTCACTAGCGCGGGAAGATCCGCTTGCACAGGGCTCCTGGCCCGCCGCCGCCCGATCGGCAAGGGCCCGTTGCCCCGCCGTGAGCACGGCGCGCCCCCCAGGATGAACTCCGTAGTGCAATCGAATCATCACTTTAGGTAAGCATAGCTGACAGTCGGGTGAAACAGAACCTCACGGCCACAACGTCGCCTACCGGACGCCCGGGCACCCCGCACCTGGCGCGGCCCTGCCCCCGCAACGCCGGCGCCTACCCGATGACGCCCGGCACGAATGAACGGGCAGACGGAGTGAACCCGGATATCCTGAGCTGCGTCTTATTACAGAGAGAACTCATTTCGGCACAGTTCTGTCATAGGATCGCACTATGCTATAAGCCAAGGCACCCCGGCTGGCAGATTGGCGGGTAGCGAGAGCATCACGGCAGTTCAGGAAGGTGAGTATCCGACCGCTGACTACGCCTCGTAGGTAGGATGCAGCTAACCCTAACTTCACGCTCCGGCCAGAGGTCGGCGCTGAAAGGACGCACGCCGTCACCGTGTTACTTAGCCCGGCTGCGGCGCGTGGAGGAGGTCCTCCCACTGTGACCAAGCAGGTCCAGCAACGTGATCGTGTCATCATCAGATTCGCCGGCGACTCTGGGGACGGCATGCAGCTTGCCGGCGACCGGTTCACCCAGGAGACGGCGTCGTTCGGTAACGACCTCTCCACCTTGCCGAACTTCCCGGCCGAGATCCGTGCGCCGGCGGGCACCCTGCCAGGGGTGTCGAGCTTCCAGCTCCACTTCGCCGACCACGACATCCTGACGCCGGGCGACGCTCCGGACGTGCTCGTGGCCATGAATCCGGCGGCGCTCAAGGCCAACTTTGACGATGTGCCCCGCGGCGCGGACATCATCGCGAACACCGACGAGTTCACCAAGCGGAACCTGGCCAAGGTCGGCTATGCGGAAAACCCGCTGGAGGACGGCTCGCTGTCCGCTTACCAGCTGCACGCACTGCCGATCACCTCGATGACCGTCAAGGCGCTGGTCGGCTGTGAGGTTTCCAGGAAGGACGCCGAGCGGGCGAAGAACATGTTCGCGCTCGGCCTGCTCTCCTGGCTCTACAGCCGGCCGGTCGAGGGCACGATGAAATTCCTCACCTCCAAATTCGCCACCAAGCCAGAGATCTTGAAGGCGAACATTGCCGCCTTCCAGGCTGGCTGGAATTTCGGCGAGACCACAGAGGCCTTCTCCGTCCAGTACGAGGTAAAGCCGGCCACGCTCGCGCCCGGCCTCTACCGGAACATCACCGGCAACAGCGCCCTGACCCTCGGGCTGGTTGCCGCATCACGGCGCTCTGGCCTGCCGCTGTTCCTGGGCTCCTACCCGATCACCCCCGCCTCGGACATCCTGCACGAGCTGTCCAAGCTGAAGCGGTTCGGTGTCCGCACCTTCCAGGCAGAGGACGAGATCAGCGGCGTCGGCGCGGCGCTCGGCGCCTCCTTCGGCGGCAGTCTGGGCGTCACCACCACCTCGGGCCCCGGCATGTGCCTGAAGGCCGAAACCATCGGCCTGGCAGCGTCCGTCGAGCTGCCGCTGATCATCTGCGACATCCAGCGCGCGGGGCCGTCAACCGGCATGCCGACAAAGACCGAGCAGGCGGACCTGCTGATGGCGCTCTACGGCAGGAACGGCGAGTCGCCAGTCGCGATACTCGCGCCTGCTACCCCGGCCGACTGCTTCGACACAGCGATCGAGGCGGTGCGGATCGCGGTCAAGTACCGGACCCCGGTGATCATCCTGTCCGACGGCTACCTGGCGAACGGCTCGGAGCCGTGGCAGATCCCGACCGTGGACAGCCTGGCCAAGCTCCGGGATGAGTTCAAGTTCGCTATTTCAAACGAATACTCCGGTGCCGATGCCGCACCGGAGTTCCTGCCTTTCCAGCGGGATCCGCAGACCCTCGCCCGGCCATGGGCCATCCCCGGCACGCCGGGTCTTGAGCACCGGATCGGCGGCATCGAGAAAGCCGACGGCGCCGGGACCATCTCCTACGACCCGGACAACCACGACAAGATGGTCAGGCTGCGTCAGGCCAAGATCGACGGGATCGCCGCCGACATTCCGCCGATTGAGGTGGACGACCCAGACGGCAACGCCCGGGTCCTGGTGCTCGGCTGGGGCTCGACCTACGGATCGATCGGGGCAGCGGCCCGCCGCGTCCGGCTCGCGGGCGGCTCGGTCGCCCAGGCGCACCTGCGGCACCTGTGCCCTTTCCCGGCCAATCTTGGCGACGTGCTGCTCGCCTACGACAAGGTGCTCGTCCCCGAGATCAACCTCGGCCAGCTCGCGCTGCTCCTGCGCGGCCGGTACCTGACCGACGTGATCTCCTACAACCGCGTCAGAGGGCTGCCGTTCCGCGCCGCGGAACTTGCCGGAGTGATCCAGGATGTGATCGCAAATGTCTGACCACGGCCCAGCGAGCCAGGACGCGGCAGGCCACGGCGCGGCAGGCCACGGCGCGGGCAAGCCAAGCCCAGCGGACGACGGTGCCGACGGACCGCGCCGGCTCGCCTCGCTGACCTTGGTACCCAAGGCCGACGCCAAGCTCGCTACCAGGGACTTCAAGTCCGACCAGGAAGTCCGCTGGTGCCCGGGCTGCGGCGACTACGCGATCCTGGCCGCGTTCCAGGCCTTCCTGCCGGAGCTGGAGATCCCCAGGGAGAACCTGGTGATCATCTCCGGCATCGGCTGCTCGTCCCGGCTGCCCTACTACGTGAACAGCTACGGGATGCATTCGATCCACGGGCGAGCGCCGGCCGTCGCCACCGGGCTCGCCGCCTCCCGCCCCGACCTGTCGGTCTGGGTGATCACCGGGGACGGCGACGCTCTGTCGATCGGCGGCAACCACCTGATTCACGCGCTGCGCCGCAACGTCAACATCAAGATCCTGCTGTTCAACAACCGGATCTACGGACTGACCAAGGGCCAGTACTCGCCCACCTCGGAGCAGGGAAAGGTCACTAAGTCGACTCCGTTCGGCTCGCTGGACACTCCCTTCAACCCGGTGTCCCTGGCGCTCGGCGCCGAGGCGAGCTTCGTCGCCAGGACGATCGACTCGGACCGCAAGCACCTCACCGGAGTGCTGCGGGCAGCAGCCGATCACCGCGGCACCGCGTTCGTCGAGATCTACCAGAACTGCCCGATCTACAACGACGACGCGTTCGCGCCCGTCACTGATGCCGGGTCCAGGGACGACCGGCTGATCAGGCTCGAGCATGGCGAGCAGATACGGTTCGGCGCCGACCGGGGCCAGGGGCTAAGGTTCAGCCGCTACGGCTCGCTCGAAGCTGCGGATGTGGCCGGAACGGACAGTGACTCACTGCTGACTCACGATGCGCACGCGCCCGACCCGTCCTATGCCTTCGCGTTGTCACGGCTGGATACGGTGGACTTCGCGCATTCCCCGATCGGCGTCTTCCGGCAGGTGCCCAGGCCCAGCTACGACGAGCTGATGGCCGACCAGATCGAGAAGGCGCGTGAGCGTGACGGCGACGGCGACCTCGCCGCCTTGCTCGCGGGCGGCGACACATGGCAAGTCGGCTGACTAGCCCCGTCCGCCGCCAGACCGTTGAGAGGCGCAGATGGCCGTTCGAGTGGAGCGAGACGGTGCTGTCACCACAGTCATCCTGGATCGCCCGGAGCGGCGCAACGCGGTCGACGGGCCCACGGCAGCCGCCCTGGCGGACGCATTCCGTGCCTTTGACGCCGATCCTGACGCGCGGGCGGGCGTGCTGTTCGGCGCCGGCGGCACCTTCTGCGCCGGCGCCGACCTGAAAGCGGCGGGCAGCCCGGACGGTAACAGGGCGGAGCCCGAAGGCGACGGCCCTATGGGCCCGACCCGGCTGCAACTATCGAAGCCTGTGATCGCGGCGATTTCCGGATTCGCGGTTGCCGGCGGCCTTGAGCTCGCGCTGTGGTGCGATCTCAGGGTCGCCGAAACCGATGCCGTCCTCGGCGTGTTCTGCAGGCGCTGGGGCGTTCCGCTTGTCGACGGCGGGACCGTCCGCCTGCCGCAGGTCATCGGGCTCGGCCGGGCGCTTGACCTGATTCTGACCGGCCGGGGCGTGTCCGCGGCCGAGGCCGCCCAGATGGGCCTGGTCAGCCGGGTAGTGGCGAAGGGCGAAGCCCGGCCGGCGGCGGAACGGCTGGCGCACGAGCTCGCTGCGTTGCCGGAGACCTGCCTGCGCAATGATCGTATGGCAATGCTGGAAGGCATCGATATTGATACGCAGGCTGCGATGGCCAATGAGTTCCGCCGGGGAATGGTGACCCTGGCGGCACCAGACGTCGCGGACGGCCTGGCTCGCTTCCAGAGCGGTGCGGGCCGCGGCGGCGCGGCGTCCTGACGTTCCCTGTCGCGGTGCCCGGAGATGAGGCGAGCCCCCACGACGGACGGCGAGAGCGCGGTGGATGACGTCAACGCGGTGGAAGTTCGCCCGGGAAATGCGGGCCAGCCAGGCCAGGGGGGGCCGCGGTCAGCGTTCCCTGACTGGAGCTTCGCGCCGAACATCGGCAATAACCCTGGCATCTACGAGATCGAGAATGGCGCGCTCGACCGCGGCGGCCACGTCCTCGACGCGATGCGCCAGCTAGCGCCCTGGGCGGGCCGGACGATCGTCGATCTTGGCTGCGGAACCGGATTCTGGCTGGCCCGGTATGCCGGGGAAGCCGACCGGGTCATCGGCATCGAGCCGGATCCCGCGCTACGCGCGAAAGCCGCCGCGAGGACCGCCGGAATGCTCAATGTCGAGGTCGCGGCGGGCTCGGCCGAGCATCTTGGCCTTCCCGGCTGCTCTGTCGATGTCGTGCATGCGAGGTTCGCTTACTTCTTCCCGCCGGGCACCGATGCTGGCCTCACGGAGGTCCTGCGGGTACTGCGCCCCGGCGGCAGCCTCGTCGTCGTCGACAACGATCACCGGTGGGGCGAGTTCTCGACGCTGCTGGCTGCCTCCTCGCTGGCCGGGCCGCAGGGCACGGCCGCCGGCACCGATGGCTGGTGGCGCGAGCGCGGCGCCATCCGCCGGGAGGTTCACTCGGAGTGGAGCTTCGATAGCCGGGCCGACCTCGAGTCGGTCCTGCACATCGAGTTTCCGGCCAAGGTCGCCGACGCATGGCTTGCCCGGCACCCGGTCGCCACCGGTCTCAGCTACGGGTACGTCCTGTTCGCCGTCGTCGCCTGACTAACCGCCGCGAGCCCGGCGCCCGCACGTCCTGGCACCGTCAGGCTTGGTGCCGTCAGGCTTGGGTACCGTCAGGCTTGGGTACCGTCAGGCTTCCGCGACCGTCGCCGAGGGCCCCGTATCCGCAAGCATGCGTTCCGCCGCGGCCACTACGTCGTGGTGCCCGGAAATTTCCTCCAGGCTGCGCCCGGCCGGCTCGGGCAGGACGAGGGTCAGCAACGCGCCTGCCGCAGAGACTCCGGCCGTGAGCAGCAGCGTGCCACGCAGGCCCAGGTCTTCCTGGAGCACGGGAAAGAGAAACACCCCGATGAAAGCCCCGAACTTGCCGATACCGGCCGAGATCCCGTGTCCGGTGGCACGCACCGATACCGGGTACAGCTCACCGGGCATGACGAACGTGGTCACGTTCGGCCCGAACTCGGTGAAGAAGTAGCTGATTCCGTAGGCCACCAGGAACGGCAGCACGGCAGTCGTCATGCCGGGCACCAGCGCGATGACCGCGAAGCACAGCCCCATCATCGTGAAGCCGGTCAACTGCAGGCGCCGGTGCCCGATCCGGTCCATCCGGGCGATAGCGAGGATGTAACCGGGCACCGCCGCGACCGCGAAGATGGCAAGCTGAATGGCGATCTTCGTCATGGTGGAGGAGCCCGGCGAGATCAGCCCGATGATCTGCGGCGTGGAGATCGTGTTCCCGTAGTAGGCATAGTCGAGCAGGAACCAGCAGCCGGCTGTGCCCGCCAGCATCACCAGGAAGCTGCGGTTGGTGAGAAACGCGCGCAGCCCGATCCGGCGCCTTGCGGCGCCATCGGTGCCGCCCTGCAATGCCCCGCTGCTGAAGGCGGACATCTCGTTCTCGGCCTGGGCCGTGCGGCCCTGCATCTGCAGCTGGTAACGCGGCGATTCGGGCATCCGGCGCCGCAGGTAGACCACCGCGGCCGCCGGGACCGCGCCCAGCCCGAGCAGCACCCGCCAGGCGATGTCGTTGCTGGTTCCGGCTCCGAGCAGGGCAAGCGCGATCAGCGGTCCGATGATCAGGCCGAGCGCCTGGGTGGAGAACACGAGCCCGACCAGTTTGCCCCGGTCCTTGCGGTTGGCGTACTCGGTCATGATGACGGCGCTTACCGGGTAGTCGCCGCCGACGCCGAGCCCGAGCAGGAAGCGGAAGCCGATCAGGATCCAGTAGGACGGCGCGATAGCGGATCCCAGCGCCGCCACCACCATGATCGCCGCTACCAGCCAGTACACGTGCTTCCGGCCGACCAGGTCGGCGATTCTCCCGAAGATGAAGGCACCAAGGCAGGCAGCGCCGAGCATCGTGGCGTTCAGCAGCGCCAGCCTGTCCGCGCTGAGCTGCCACTGCAGGCTGATCAGCGTCGAGGCGATCCCGATGACGAACAGATCGTACGCATCGGTGAAAAAACCCATCCCGGACACCACGACGGCGCGGAGATGGAACCTGCTGAGCGACGCCTCATCCAGCGCGGTGATCAGGTCATTGGATGGGGTATCGGCCACTCGCGTCCCCTTTGATCTCACTCAGCCCGTTCCCGCACGCCAGTCCCTGGCAGGACGAAAGTACCTCTCCTGCACAACGTGTCACCGACTTGCATATGAACAGGAAGTGAACTATGCGGCCGCAAGCCTCCCGGTCTTGCCGCCGCGACAGGTCTGCGGCCGGTCTGCGGTCGCCTCGCCGGACAGCTCCAGCCGGCAGTCATGCCTGGCCTGGCCGCAGTCATGCCTGGCGTGGCCGCTCTCGGCGTGCCCGCGCTAGGATGCGGGGCTACGCTTTCCGCTGTTTCCGCGGCGAGGGCAAGGCACCGCAAGGCAAGGCAAGGCACGACGGGGACGCGGTCGCAGATCCCATCAGAGCGATCGGGTAAGCACCGCCGCTGGCGTTCCTGAGCAGATCGGTCGGCAAATGCAGGACTGTGCGTGACACGGAGAGGCAGATAGGAATGCGTCGGTATCTTCTCGTGGCGCTCTGGCCCGCTGGCATAGCTGCGATCGCAGCTGCCACGGTCATCGCGGCGCGGCGGGCGCCGGTCTCGCCCGCCCTGGCCACCGCCGATGATCTGGCGGACCAGGAAACCGGACCGGCGCCGGCCGGCNNCGCCGCCCGGCCGGCCGCCGCCTCCGCCCGTGTCCCTGAAGCCTTCCGCCGGCTTTCCGACCGGGCAGCGTCACAGCCTGACTGGGTGCCAGGCCTCGTCCGGCTGAGCGCCATCAGCTGCGCTGGGGGCATCGCGTCGTACGGCGTGATGGCGCTGCTTGGCCCGACGGTGGTGAACCACGGCCCGGCGATCGACGAGCCGATTGTCCGCTGGGTCAACAGCCATCAGGTGAAATTGTGGGCTGCGGTCATGAACCGGCTCGACAAGATCGGTAATACCTGGACTACCTGGGGCGCCGCGGGCACCGCGGCGGTCTGCCTCGGGGTGACCTGGCGCAGGCAGAAGTGGCTGCCGCCAGCCGCGCTCGGTGCCGCTATTCTGGTGGATCACTTTGCCACGCTTGCGCTCCGGCGCACCTTCGGCCGGCTCGGCCCGCCCGGCAGCCCGGGCGGCACTTACCCCTCGGGCGGCTGCGATCGGGTGGTCCTTTTCTACGGCCTGATCGGGCACCTGCTCTGGCGCGAGTTCAGCGGCACCGACCGCGGGAAGATCTGGGCCATCGGCACGGTCACGGCCCTGTCCTTCAACGAGGCTTACGGGCGGGCCTACCTCAGCAAGCACTGGTTTACCGACATCGTGACCGGCCTGTTCTACGGCGGTGTGCTGCTGGGGCCGTTCATCGCCGCGGTCCGGCTCATTGCCGGCCCGGTTCGCGTGCATGGCGGCCAGGGCGGGCACATGCTCGCCACGGCCGCAGCTGACCGGGCGTCACGCCAGGCAGGGGTGCGGCCCCGGGTTACCGCCAGCGATCCGGCCTAGCCCGAGTCGGGCCAAGCCCGCTCGTGGTGTCTCGTCAGGAGGATTTAGTCAGATGCCTTCACGCATAGTAACCAAGGTGATCAGCGCTGCTGCCGTCGCCTTGATCGTTGAATTGACTGATCTGGCTCTAGATAAGACTGGTCTATCAGATAAGAAATTCCGGATAGTCAGGAAAGTCCTCAAAACTGGCGTCGGCGCTGCCAGCGGTGCTCTCATAGGCAAGATTCTGCACGATGCCGCAGAGACAGGCGCTGACCCGGCAGACTCTCCGCAACCAGTCCCGGAAGCAGCGCGCGCATGACAAGCCTGCGGGCATAGCCAGCGCCACGCCGGAGCCGGGCAGTGGGCAGACGGTGCAGACTAGGTCGGTGATCGGACGGTGGCACGGACTCGTCATTGACTGCCCGGACCCGCGTGGGCTGGCGGCCTTCTATCAAGAACTGCTCGGCATGCAGCGGGTGCAGGATGACGGCCACTGGGTGGTCATCGGTGACGCGCCCGACCGCCCGGGGCTGGCCTTCCAGCTCGCACCCGACCTGGAGCCACCACAATGGCCCGATCCCGGCCACCCACAGCAGATGCACCTCGATATCGCCGTGACCGACATCGACCAGGCAGAGAAACAGGCCTTGGGTCTTGGCGCACGGAGGCTCCCCGGCCAAGGACCTAGCTTCCGCGTATACAGCGATCCGGCCGGTCACCCCTTCTGCCTGGTCACGCTGGAAAGCAGGAGATCAATCGAGTGACTGACCGGGTGACGACTAGCCCCACCGCATCGGCTTTCACGACCCCGACGGCCTCGACATGGCTCCCGAGCCGCTGTATGAGCGGGCGCGCGCCCACCCTCTAGTTGCGGCCTGACAAGCCCTGACGCCAAGCGGCGGGCCACCAGGGCCGCGATCCCGCGACCCTGAGACCCGCCATTTCAGCTAGCTCTCAGCGAGAACCGTCGGCCAGATCAGCCCTCAGCCTTGATCGGCTCAGCCGGGCCGCTGGCCCGCACCACCCCGATCGGGCAGGACACGCCGG
>PMSW01000163.1 GCA_003168215.1 Actinomycetota bacterium | reverse complement strand
AGCAGGCCAGCGGGGACGCGGTGCGCGGCGGCCGCGGGGACGCGGTGCGCGGCGGCCGCGGGCCGGCCGCGGGCCGGCCGGATCTGCGCACCCTGGCCGTACGCTGGCAGTCGGCGTCGGTGGCGTCGCAGCTGGCCGCCATTCCCGGGGTCAGCCTGCGGGACAGCCGTACGGCGGTAGTCAGCGGCGCGATGCCGGACCTGTTCCGGCTGCTCGGGGTCTTCTTCGGCGTGGCGGCGGCACTGACCAGCCAGCCGCCGTACTGCTGAGCCGGGCCTATTGCGGCGCCTGGCCTGCCGCTGAGCCCGGCCCTGCCTTCCCTGCAGAGCCGGGGCGCTCCCGCCCGGCCGGCCTGGCCGGGTCATGCCGGTAGAACTCGGCGGCCGAGGGCGGCAGCGGCGTGTTGCCCAGGATCAGGTCGGCGGACTTCTCCGCGATCATCATCACCGGGGCATAGATGTTGCCGTTGGTGACGTACGGCATCACCGACGCGTCGACGACTCGCAGCCCGTCCAGGCCATGCACCCGCAACGTCGACGGATCGACGACCGACTGGCCGCCGGTGCCCATCGCGCACGTGCAGGACGGGTGCAGCGCCGTCTCCCCGTCGCGGGCGACCCACTCCAGTACCTGGTCGTCGGTGGCGACACCCGGACCGGGCGACAACTCGCCGCCGTTGTACGGGGCGAACGCGGGCTGGTTCAGGATCCGGCGGGTGATCCGGATCGCCTCCGCCCACTCCCGGCGGTCCGTCGGGGTGGACAGGTAGTTGAAACGCAGTGCCGGGTGCGCGGCCGGATCGCGAGAGGTGATCTTGACTGAGCCGCGCGAGTCGGAGTACATCGGCCCGATGTGCACCTGGTACCCGTGCCCGCCGGCGGGCGCCGAGCCGTCGTAGCGGATGGCGATCGGCAGGAAATGGAACATCAGGTTCGGGTAACGGACATCGTCGTTGCTGCGGAGGAAGCCGCCGCCCTCGAAGTGGTTCGTGGCACCGGGCCCGCTGCGCAGGAATAGCCACCTGGCCCCGACGCCCGGGCGGTTGCGCCATTTCAGGGCCGGGGCAACCGACACCGGCAGCCTGGAGGCGAACTGCACGTACACCTCCAGGTGATCTTGGAGGTTCTCGCCGACGCCGGGCAGGTCAGCAACGACGCCGACGCCGAGCGAGGCGAGATGGTCAGCGCTGCCCACCCCGGAGAGCTGCAGCAACTGCGGCGAGTTGATCGCGCCGCCGGACAGGATGATCTCCCCGGCCAGGGCGCGCCGGACCGCGCCCTTGCCGCGGGTGTACTCGACCCCGACCGCCCGATTGCCCTCGAAGAGGATCTTCGTGACGAACGCCCTGGTGGTGACGTCGAGGTTGGCGCGATCCATGACCGGGTGCAGGTACGCCCTGGCGGCGCTGAGCCTGCGGCCGCGGTGGACGTTGCGGTCGAACGCGGCGAAGCCCTCCTGCCGGTAGCCGTTGACGTCGTCGGTGAGCGGATAGCCGGCCTGCTGCACGGCCTCGAAGAACGCGCCGAAGAGCGGGTTCGTGGCCGGGCCGCGTTCGAGTACCAGCGGCCCGTCCGTGCCGCGGAACTCGTCGCCGCCGGCCAGGCAGTTCTCCATCCGCTTGAAATACGGCAGGCAGTGCGCGTAATCCCAGCCAGCCATCCCCGGGTCGGCCGCCCAGCGCTGGTAGTCCATCGGATTGCCGCGCTGGAAGATCATCCCGTTGATGCTGCTCGATCCGCCGAGCACCTTGCCGCGGGCGTGATAAATCCGCCGGCCGCCCATGCAGGGCTCGGGTTCCGATTCATAGCGCCAGTCGTAGAACCGGTTACCGATCGGCATGGTCAGCGCCGCTGGCATGTGGATGAAGACGTCCCAGCGGTAATCGGGCCGTCCGGCCTCGAGCACGAGCACCCGGTGCGCCGCATCCTCCGACAGCCTGCTGGCTAGCGCGCAGCCCGCCGAGCCGCCCCCGATGATGATGAAGTCGTACAGTCCCCGCTGCGTTTCCGCTGCCCTGATGCCGCGTTCAGGTCCCATTTTCTGGATGCTATATCGGCGTACGCGTCGATCGGCCACGTATGCCGCACGGCGGCGGAGCCCCGCCGCGCGTGCTTCCAGAAATTTCCCGATGTCCTTCCAGCCTGTATCTGATGGCGCCGATTCTGTCAGTAGCAGTCGATAGTTTGATCTAAGAAAATATATTCAGCAGGCAGCACGCGAATGGGCAGCCCGGAAGGAGGTACCGATGCCAGACGAGCCGGATGTCCCTCCTCCGCCACCTGGCGTACCTGCCGAGCCGGATGTCCCTCCCCCGCCCCCTGGCGTCCCTGCCGCGCGGCCGGATAGGCCTCCCCCTGTCGCGCCCGCAGGCCAGCCCGCCACCCCAACCGCGGCCTCGGCACCTGTGCAGGAACTGCTGGCCGCCGGTTTCACCCACCGGGATCACGAGGAGAACGCGCTAGGGTTCGCCGCCGGGGGGCCGCTGGACAAGATGGAACCAGGCCCGGTCCTGGCCGGGTTTGCTGGCGACGCCGTGGACGATGGCCTGGCCGTCCTGGATGATGACGCGCTAGTGGGTCTGCTCTGTGCGGCGCGGCGGTTGTCGGCGTGGACGGCGTCGATCGAGTTGCGGGCTGTCAGCCACCTCTCCGGACGGCGTGCCGCCTATGCTGCCGCGACCGGGGACAGGCGGCAGGCCGATCATGTCGGTGATGAGGTCGCGGCGGCGTTGACGCTGACCTGCCGGGCCGCGGACCGGCTGGTGAGCCTGGCTGCCGGGGTGACGCGGCTGCCGGCCGCCGCCGCGGCGTTAGCGGCCGGGCGGATCGACATGCCGCGCGCCATCGTGTTCACCGACGAACTCGCCGGGCTGGGTGATGTCGCCGCCGCCGCGGTCGCCGCCCTGGTCGCCCCCGACGCGGCGGGGCTGACCACCAGCGAGCTACGCCGCATGCTGCACCGCGCCGTCCTCGCACTTGATCCTGAAGCAGCAACGAAACGCCGGGAGAAAGCGCAAAGAGACGCCCGGGTTGAAGTCTGGGCCGAGCCGGCAGGCACCGCCGCCCTGGCCGGCCGGGACATGCCCCCCGCCGAGGTCCTGGCCGCTGATAAGCACATCGACGCCACCGCCCGCGACCTGAAAGCCGCCGGAGCCGAAGGCACCCTCGAGCAACTCCGCGCCAGAGTGTTCCTCACCCTGCTATCAGGCCAACCCATTTACACCCTGCTGCCCGGCCAGGACAGAGGTACTAGCACCGTCAGCGCTGACGGCCGCAGCGCTGACGGCCGCAGCGCTGACAGCCTGTACGACCCCCCGGGCAACGATCCGAACGCAGACGACCATGCCGGTGACTATCTCGGTCGCGGCGACCACGGTCGCGGCGACCACGATGGGGGCAACCACGATGGGGGCGACCATGATGGGGGCGACCACGGAGCAGACGGCGACGGGGATAACCCAGGCCGGCCAGGACCGGGCGGCGCCCGCCGGCCAGGACCAGGACGAGGACCAGGACCGTCCGGTGGCAATACCGGGTCGCCAGCCGCGCTGACCGGGTCCGTGAACCTGACCGTGCCGCTGATGACCTGGCTCGGCCTGACCGGCCAGCCCGGCGAGGCCGCCGGGCACGGACCCCTCGACGCCACCGCCTGCCGCGACCTGACCGCAGTCATCGCCGCCGGACCCGGCAGCCGCTGGTGCCTGACCATCACCAGCCCCGACGGCACCGCCGTCGGACATGGCTGCGCAGAAACAGCCCACCCGCCACCCCGCGGACCCGCACCACCCGGGGTCGGACCACCCGGCCAGCGTGCCGGACCCGGCAGCACCGGACCACCCGGCAGCAGCGAACCACCCGGCGGCGCCAGTGACGACGGCCGGATTCCCTGGCTCGCCGGGATAAAGATCAACTGGCTCGAGACTGGGGCCTGCGGCCATGCCCGGGAAACCTTCGCCTACCAGCCCTCGCGGGCACTGCGGCACCTGATCAAGACCCGCAACCGGACATGTACCTTCCCGGGCTGCCGGCGACCCGCGATCCGATGCGACGATGACCACACAGTGCCGTTTGACCAGGGCGGACGCACTTGCGAATGTAATATTTCTCCGCTCTGCCGCCGTCATCACGGCGCCAAGCAGGCACCCGGCTGGCACCTCGATCAGCCTCGGCCAGGCGTCCTGACGTGGACCCTTCCCAGTGGCCGCACCCATACAACTAGACCCGCCCCGTACCCCGCATAGCCCAGGCTCCGGCTGCGGCAGAGGCCTGATGGCTGGAACAGGGGCTTGCCCTGCCCGATGACGACCGGGTGGACGTAGAGCCGGAGGCGCACCTCATCGGACTTAGGTCTTCTGGGTGGCGCAAGGGTCTTCTGGGTGGCGCAAGCTAGGTTTTATCGAGTAGCATACTCAGTATGCTACTCAGTTGTGAGACGTCATGAGTGTCCGGCACGCGTTGCTCGCGCTGCTGAGCGAAGGGCCCAAGTACGGCCTGCAGCTCCGCGAGGAGTTCGAGGCGAGAACCGGCGAGGTCTGGCCGCTGAACGTGGGCCAGGTGTACACGACGCTGCAGCGGCTCGAGCGCGACGGGCTGGTCGAATCCGATGACGCCGGGGAGGACGGCCCGCAGAAGGGCTTCCGGATCACGGCGGACGGCGCGCAGGAACTGGCGGGGTGGCTGCGCACGCCGCCGGACCTGAGTTCCCCGCCCCGGGATGAGCTGGTGATCAAGGTGCTGGTGGCGATGCGGCTGCCGGGCGTGGACGTGCACGAAGTGGTGCAGGTGCACCGCAAGTACCTGGTGGAGCTGATGCAGGAGTGGACGCGGCTGAAAGAGGACGAGGCCGACTACGACCTCCCCCTTGCGCTCGCCGTCGACGCGGAACTGTTCCGGCTGGACTCGGTAATCCGGTGGCTGGACTCCGCCGACGGCCGGCTGCGGCGTGCCGCCGGCGATCCGCCGGGGCGTGCTGCGTCCCCGGTGCCCATGCCAATGCCGCGGCTGCGGCGGAAAGCCGGGGTGCGGCGATGACCGCGCTGGAGTTGCGTCGAGTGTCCAAGGACTACGGCGAGGGGCCTGCCGAGGTGCATGCGCTCCGCGACATCGACCTGTCGGTCGAGGCCGGCGCGCTGGTGGCGGTGATGGGACCGAGCGGATCGGGCAAGAGCACCCTGCTGACCATCGCCGGGAGCCTGGAGGACCCGACCAGCGGTGAGGTGCTGATCGGCGGGACCGCGTTGTCGGGGATGTCGCGCAACGACAAGGCCCGGCTGCGGCGCCGCTCGATCGGCTATGTGTTCCAGGACTTCAACCTGCTGGCCGGGCTCACCGCGGCAGAGAACGTCGCCCTGCCGCTGGAACTCGACGGCATCGCCGCCAGGAAGGCCCGCGTGACCAGCATGGCGACGCTGGAAGAACTCGGCCTGGCCGACCGGGCCTCCCGCTTTCCCGACGAGCTGTCCGGCGGCGAGCGCCAGCGGGTCGCGATCGCCCGCGCCGTGGTCGGTGAGCGCCGCCTGCTGCTGACCGATGAGCCGACCGGCGCGCTCGACTCAGCCAACGGTGAGGCCGTCATGCGCCTCGTCCGCGCCGCGTGCAAGCGGGGCGTGGCCGGAGTGGTGGTGACCCACGACGCGCAGCTGGCATCCTGGGCCGACCGGGTGGTGTTCCTGCGGGACGGACGCGTGGCCGACCAGACCTCACCGCCGCCGGGACCTGAGTCCCTGCTCGCTTCCGGACCGCGCCAGGCACCCGGCACGGGCCAATGAGCACGTCCCTGCGCGAGCGGCCAGCCGGCCTGGGAACCGGCGGCGGCGTCCCGGCCCGCCGCGCCATGGTGCGCTGGGCGTGGCGGCTGTTCCGCCGCGAGTGGCGCCAGCAGCTGCTGGTACTGGCGCTGCTCACCGTCGCCGTCGGCGGCACGATCCTCGGCGCGGCGGTCGCCACTAACACCCCGCCGCCAGCCAACCGGGGGTTCGGCACCGCCAACCATCTCGTCACGCTGCCCGGCAACGACCCGCACCTCACCGCGGACATCGCGGCCATCCGCCGGCAATTCGGCATAGTCGACGTGATCGAGGATCAGACGATCGCCATCCGCGGCTCGGTCAACACCTTCGACCTGCGGGCGCAGAACCCCAGCGGCCCCTACGGGGGCCCGATGCTGTCCCTGGTGGCCGGGCACTACCCGGCCGGCCCGGGCGAGGTCGCGGTGACCAGCGCCGTGGCGTCCGCGCTCAGCCTGCGGATCGGTGACCGCTGGCACGAGGGTGGTCATGCCTGGCGCGTCACCGGCATGGTCGAGGACCCGCAGAACCTGCTGGACCAGTTCGCGCTGGTAGCCCCAGGGCAGGTCAGCACACCAGATCAGGTGAGCATCCTGCTCGATTCGTCCCCCGCCGCCAGGTTTCACTTCCCCCGGGGCGCGCAGGTCCAGTCGATATATTCGCACCCGAAATCGTCGGGGATCAGCGCCGCGGTCATCGTGCTCATCCTCTCCACGGTGTGCCTGATCTTCGTCGGACTGGTGGCCGTGGCCGGCTTCACGGTGATGGCACAGCGCCGGCTGCGCGCGCTCGGCATGCTCGGTGCGCTCGGCGCCACGGACCGCAACATCCGGCTCGTGATGGTCGCGAACGGCGCCGTCGTCGGCATTGTCGCCACGCTCCTCGGCGCCGTGCTGGGTTTCCTCGCCTGGATCGCGTATGAACCGCACCTGGAGACGATCACCGAGCACCGCATCGACCTGCTCAGCCTGCCGTGGTGGACGATCGGGACGGCGATGGCCCTCGCCATCGTGACCTCCGTCCTCGCCGCCCGGCGGCCAGCCCGCTCAGCCGCCGGGCTGCCCGTCGTGGCGGCCCTGTCCGGGCGGCCTGCCCGGCCCCAGCCGGCGCACCACTCCGCCCTGCTCGGCGGTCTCATCCTCGTGATCGGCCTGCTCCTCTTCGCGTTCGCCGGCAGCAGCAACGGAAACGGCGGATCAGGAAGCCTCGAGATCGTCCTCGGCCTCGTGGCCATCACCATCGGCAGCGTTTTCCTGGCCTCGCTGGCCATCGCGGTGCTCGGGCCGGCCGGCCGGCCCGCGCCGATCGCGGTGCGGCTCGCGCTGCGCGATCTGGCCCGCTACCGGGCCCGGTCCGGTGCGGCACTCGGGGCGGTCAGCTTCGCCGTCTTCCTTGCGGTGCTCATCTGCATCGGCGCCAGCTACCGGTTCTCCGATGTCCTTGATCTCACCGGGACCAACCTCGCGCCGAACCAGCTCATCGTCTACACCGGCTGCAACAACGGCGCCTGCCCCGCTTCGCCGCCAGCTCCGGCCCAGGCACGCGCCATCGAGGCCCGCGTCGCCGCCTCGCTCGGCACCCACGACGTCCTCGCCCTGTACACCACCTCGGCCACGCTCTGGCGGGCCAGTACCAGAAACAACAACTTTACTGGCACCCTCTACGTCGCCACCCCGGCGCTGCTGCGCCACTACGGGATCACGCCAAGCCAGGTCAGCCCCGGCACCGACATCCTTACCTCCCGGGCCGGCCTTTCCTCGGTGACCCACCTGAACCTCATCTTCGGCAACTACTTCGGAAACGGCCACGCCGGGAAAGGCAACGGCCCTGGCGCGCCGCCGGCCTCCTGCCCCGCCAGCGACTGCCTCGCCAGCCCCAAGATCCAGACCATCAGCAGCCTTCCCCCCTACGTCGATGGCCCGAACACGGTCATCACCGCCCACGCAGTCCATGCACTCGGGCTGCACCTGAACGGCCTGGCCGGCTATCTCATCCAGACATCCCAGCCCCTCACCAAGAAGCAGATCTACGATGCCCAGCAGATCGCGGGCGCGGCCGGCGCGAATATCGAGACCAAGTCCGCGCAGCCGTCGCTGTCCCAGCTCCTCGACAGCGCCACCGCGTTCGGCCTGCTCCTCGCGTTCGCCGTGCTGGCCATGACCGTCGGCCTGATCCGCGCCGAAACCGCCAGCGACCTGCGGACACTCGCCGCAGCCGGGGCCGGTGGCACTACCCGGCGCACCCTCACCGGCGCCACCGCAGGCGCCCTCGGCCTGCTCGGCGGCCTGCTCGGCACCGCTGTCGCCTACCTCGCCGGGATCGCCTGGTTCCACAGCACGCCCGGCAACCTCACCCACGTGCCGATCGTCAACCTCGCCATCCTCATCATCGGCATGCCCCTGGCCGCCAGCATCGTCGGCTGGCTGCTGGCCGGCCGCGAGCCACCCACCATCGCCAGGCAGCCGATCGAATAAGCCAGCCCCGCGTACGGCCGGTTTGGAAAGATATCTTTGGAAAGATAGCGTTGCATCTATGGAGCAACGCGATCGCGGGTCAGTGAAGCGGCTCACCGATCCCAGGGCGCTACGGGCGCTCGCGCATCCGATCCGGATGTCGCTGGTCGGGATGCTCCGCGTGCACGGGCCGCTGACCGCGACCAGGGCAGCCGAACTGCTCGGTGAGAGCTCGGCCAGCTGCTCGTTCCACCTGCGGCAGCTGGCTAAGTACGGCCTGGTGGAGGAGGCAGGCGGCGGCCAGGGCCGGGAGCGGCCCTGGCGGCCGACCACGATGTTCACGCACTGGCCCGAGGTCACCGGGGATCCGGAGGTCGCCGCGGCGGCCGGCCTGCTCTCGTCGGTGGTTGCCGAGAACTACTTCGATCAGACGATGCGCTGGCTCGACGCCAGGTCAGCCGAGCCGCCGGAGTGGCAGCACGCCGCGCAGTTCGGCGACACCTCCGTGTACGTCACTGCCGCGGAACTCGCCGAACTCGGCGAGCAGGTCACGGCGCTCGTCGACCAGTATCTCGACCGCCAGGCCAGCCCGGAGCTGCGGCCGCCGGGGTCCCGCCCCGTCACCTACCTCCACCTCGCCTTCCCGCGGATGGACGCGGCAGGGCGGCTGGCCGCGAAGGACCATGCCGCAGCACGGGCAGCGGCCAAGCGCGGCGCCGGGGAAGCTGCTGACGCCGGCCGCGGGCCTGATCGTCGATGAGGCCCCGAAGAAGCCAGAACGCAGCCAGCGACCAGGCATCCACGCCGACAGGTAAACCTCGCTGGCCGGCCTCGAAAATCCCCCCGCTGCTGCGAGAACGGGCCTTCCGGCGCTACTGGAGCGGCCAGACGATCTCGATGTTCGGGGATCAGGTCTCCTCGATCGTGCTCCCGCTGGTCGCCGTCCTGACGCTGCACGTCGGGCCGGCTCAGATGGGGTACCTGGCCGGCCTGGTGTGGCTGCCCAGCCTGCTGTTCGGGCTGCATGCGGGAGCCTGGGTCGACCGGCGCGGCCACCGCCGCGCCACGATGATCACGGCCGATCTGGGCCGGGCGGTTCTGCTGGCGAGCATTCCCGTGTGTTACGCGGCCGGGGTGCTGACGCTCGGCCAGCTCTACGGAGTCGCGTTCGGCACCGGCATACTGAGCGTCCTGTTCACGGTGTCGGACCCGGTTCTGTTCGTCGCGCTGGTACCTGAAGATCGCTACGTCGAGGGCCAGTCGCTGGTTTACGGCAGCCGCGCGCTGTCCTTTGTCGGCGGCCCGAGCGTCGGCGGCCTGCTCGTCCAGTTGCTGACCGCACCGTTCGCCGTTATCGCCGATGCGGTGTCCTTTCTCGGCTCGGCTTTCTTTCTCAGCCGTATCCGGCCGGCTGAGACGCCAGCCGAAGGTCCTGGCAAGGGAGCAGTGACCGCAGGCGCCCGGTTCATCAGGGGTTCGGCCATCGTGCGCGCGTCACTGACAGCGGTCGCAACGATCAACTTCTTCAACTTCATGTTCTTCGCGCTGTTCGTGCTCTACGCGGTCCGCGCACTGCACGTCAGCCCGGGCTTGCTCGGTCTCGTGCTGGGCGCGGGCGCCTTCGGCGGCGTCCTGGGCGCGCTGGTCACCCGCCGGCTGGCGGCACGGCTTGGCGTCGGGCTGACGTACACCGTCGCCACCCTGATCTTCACCGCGCCGATGGCCCTGGTCCCGCTGGCAGCCGGCCCCGAGCCCGTCATCCTGGCGATGCTGTTCGCTGCCGAGTTCGGCTCGGGCTTCGGCGTCATGATGCTGGACATCAGCATCGGCGCGATCTTCGCGGCAGTGATACCCGACCAGCTCAGGTCCCGGGTCAGCGGCGCCTTCCAGGCGGTCAACTACGGCACCCGGCCGCTCGGCGCGGTGGCAGGCGGGACGCTCGGCTCGCTCATCGGGATCAGGCCCACGCTGTGGATAGCCGCCGTCGGCGGCATGACCGGCATCCTGTGGCTGCTGCCTTCGCCGCTGCCCAGGTTCCGGATGCCGGACGGCGCCGCGGACGGCGCGTCGCTGCCGTCGGTGCCAGCCGCCCCGGCCCAGCCTGCGGCAACCGGGGGCGCAGGGAACAGCGCAGCTAGGAGCGCAGCTAGCAGCGAACAGGTGCCCGGGCAGCCGGCCAGGTAACTGGCTCGCGGCAGTGCACCATGGTGGCGCCGTTCATGCTGCAGGCAGTCCCGGGATCGCGTCAGCTGGCGATGGCGATGTGCCGCCCGATGGTGGCCGCGTCGCCCAGCAGCGCGAGCATGCAGGCAGCGAGGTCGGCGCGGGAGATCGTGAGCCCGCGCGGCAGGTTGCGGTCGATGGCAGTGCGATACGTCCCCGCGGCCGGGCCGCCGGTGAGCCTGGGCGGCCGGATGATCGTCCAGTCCAGCTGACTCGCCCGGACTTCGTCCTCGGCACCGCGCATGTCCGCGCAGACGTGCCGGAGAAACGTGCGCCGCGCCGCTGGCTTGACTACGTGGCGCATGAACGGCCCTTCGCCCTCATCGGTCACGATAGAGCCGCTGACGGTGACGAGCCGGCGGGTCCCCGCCTCGTGCATGGCCTCGATGATGCTGCGCGCGCTGTCCCGGAGGACTGCCGTGCGGCCGGTGCCGCGCGGGCCCAGAGCGGAGAGCACCGCGTCCGCGCTGGCCACGGCCGCGCTGATCGCGGCCGGCTGCATGACGTCGGCGGTGACCACCAGGAGCTGCTCGCGGGCGGGCACAGTCAGCGGGCCAGGAGTGGTCAGCCCAGCCGGGATGGTCAGCGCGCCGGGAGTGGTCAGTACGCCGGGAGTGGTCAGCCGTGCTGGGATGGTCAGCCGTGCCGGGTCGCGGACGACCGCCGTGACCTCGTGACCAGCCGCGAGCGCCTGCCCGACGAGGCTTGCCCCGGTGCCGCCCGTCGCGCCGAAAATCGTGAGCTTCATGTCGCTGCCTTCCTGTCGCTGGCCGCCGCGGCCGCCTGCTCCGGTACATTTAATTCTGCGTTCCATATATTACGGAGATCATATCATATGGATTCAGTACCACCTGACAAGGCGGAGGCGCGGCGGCGGCGGCGGCTGACTCGCGGCGTCCAGGAGTCGCTGCGCGACATGAGCGTGCAGCTGGCGCTGCTCAATCACCAGGTCAGCGGGCGCCTCGAGCTCAAGGGCAACGACCTGGAGTGCCTGGACCTGCTGGACCGCCTCGGCCCGCTCAGCCCTAGTGCGCTCGCCCGCCGGGCCGGGCTGCATCCCGCCACCATGACCGGCATCCTGGACCGGCTCGAGCGCGGCGGCTGGATCATCCGCGACCGTGACACCGACGATCGGCGCGGTGTCGCGATCCGGACGGTGCGCGGCCGCAGCGCGGACCTGCTGCGCCTCTATGCCGGGATGAACGCGTCGATGGACGAGATCTGCGCCGGATACTCCGGCGACGATCTGGAGCTCCTGGCCGGATTCCTGCGCCGCACGGCCGCCGCCGGCCTGGCCGCTGCCGAGCAGCTGGCTGACGGCCNNACGGCCGGCCTGGCTGACGGCCCGGCTGGCCAGGCTGCGCGGGTATCTGCCGTGTTTGCCGCGGCGGCGAGCGGGCAGCAAGGGCGCTAAGCAGATAGCCGCGGGTTTCCGGGGATCGCGGATCCTAGCGGCAGCCGGGACCGCGGAAGCAGCACGGGGAAGGAACACCGATGACCGGAACAGGCGCGCCAGCCACGCGGCAGGATGCGGTGGCCGACGAGCCGGGCAGGCCGGCCGGAACCACCCGGCCAGGCTGGGCAGCGACGCTGAAGCACACGGCGAAGAAGTACAGCAAGGACCGTTGCTCGATCACGGCCAGCGGGCTCGCCTATCACGGGTTCCTGGCGCTGTTCCCGGCCCTGATCGCGCTGCTGGGCCTGGTGGCGCTGGTGAACATCGGCACGAGCACCGTCCATCAGCTGGTGCATGGCCTGGCCACGACGCTGCCGCCGCAGGCTTCCGGGGTCTTCATCCAGGCCATCAACTCCGCGGCCGGCAAGTCCTCGTCAGGCTCGCTGACCGCGCTGATCATCGGCGTCGTCGTGGCGGTCTGGAGCGCGTCGGGCGGCATGGCCTCGCTGGAGACCGCACTGGATGTGGCCTACCAGGTGCCTGCCGACCGCAAGTTCGTTGCCAAGCGGCTGCGGGCAATGCCGATGATGCTCGCCACCGTGGTGCTCGGCGGCGCCGCCTCCGCGCTGATCGTCTTCGGCGCCTCGCTCGGCCACGCGATCGAAGGTCACGAGCCGCTCGGCGGGACCGCGTTCCTCGTCGCCTGGACGGTCATCCGCTGGGTGGCGACCATCGCGGCCATCTCGCTGCTGCTGTCCTTCTACTACTACTTCGGGCCGAACCGGGAGCACCCGCGCTGGCAGTGGATCAGCGCGGGCAGCCTGGCCGCCACGGCAATCTTCCTGCTCGCGTCCGTCGGATTCTCCTTCTACGTCGCCAAGTTCGGCTCGTACGGGAAAACCTACGGCGCCTTCGCCGGCGTGGTCATCCTGATCTTCTGGCTGTACCTGACCAGCGTGGCGGTGCTGCTCGGCGGCGAGCTGAACGCCGAGATCGAGCGCCAGCAGGCAGCCGTCAGCGACGGGCCGGCGACTCAGCCCGCGGACTCCTGACAGTGGCCATCACGGTGTACTGGCAGCATGGCGTCCCGGAGGACCGGAGCCGTCCCGTCGTCACCTGGTAGGCCCACAGGTGCTTGCCGGGACCCTGGTACAGCAGCCATGAGCCCCTGGCCGACCAGCCGGTCCGCGCGTACAGGAACGCAGCCGAGGACGGGACGGCCGTGACCGGCCGGCGCGCGCCCGTGAGGCGCAGTACGTACAGGCGCGTCCGCCCGTCTCCCTGCGGCCGCATGGCCGCGTAGGCGGCGATCATCCTGTCTCCGGGCCGGACCGCGCTGACGAGGCCAAAACCGTTCGGCACCCATCCAGCGGTGCCCGGCGGCGCCGCGAACGAGCGGAGCTTGCCGGTGACGACGTTGACCACTCGCAGCACCCGGCAGGCGTCGTAGCCCGCGTTCGGTTCATAGCTCGCGTTCCTTGCCGTCTCGTAGCTGGTGCAGCCGCTGCCGTAGGACACCAGCCGGGCGCTGGCGGCGAAGCCCTCGAAGCCCCCGAGCGCCGAATGCGGCAGCGCGGTCGGCTGAGCGCCTGGGTTCCAGAGTTCGAGCCGCCCTCGCCTGTTCCGCAGCAGCAAGCCGGCGTCCGTGCCTTCGACGAGCCAGGCGCCCTTGGGCAGCGTGATTGCCGGGCCTGGCGGGCCGCCCGTGACCGCCACCGACCGCACGGCCTCGAGGCGGCGCACCTGGTACTGAAGCCACACGTGACCTGGCGCTGCTGACGGTGCGAAGAACGGTGACGTCCCGAGTGCTCGCGGGCCGCCTTTCAGGTCGTCGCGGATCGCGGTGGTCCCCTTGCCTACGTAGACGAACCAGCGGCCGACGGTGATCAGGAGCGGCTGGAAGTCACCAGCGCTGATAGCGGGATTCTGCCGCTGCGAGAGGTGCCCGGTGCTCAGGTCGTCGAAGTAAGCCGGGGGTCCACCAGCCGAGCTGAAGGCGGGATAGCCGACCGGCCACATCAGCACTGTCGTGCCCACGCTGCGCGGGATGGGGCCGGGCACCTGCGGCCTGGCGGCCGGCTTGACCCGCGGCCCGCTCGCTGGCCGCGGGTGGCTGCTTCCACGATGGCCGGCAAAGGCGCCCAGCGCCCCGGCCAGCACAGCCAGCACCGCTACCACAGCCAGGCAGGTCGCAGCGTAGCGCCTGCGCCGGCGCCGGCGC
>PMSW01000120.1 GCA_003168215.1 Actinomycetota bacterium | reverse complement strand
GGCATCGTCTTGATGATGTACCGGGCGAGGAGGGGCAGCGCGCGGAGCCCGGACAGGCGGGGCCGCCGCGTCCGGCGGGCTGGCCGCGTCCGGCGCGCTGGCCGCATCCGCCGCGCGGGCCGCGGCGCCGGCCGGCCTGCGGGTGACCGTGCGGGACGCAGGCGCCGGCTTCGACGCCGCCGGTGTCGATCCGGCCCGGCTGGGCCTGCGGCGATCCATCGTGGGGCGCATCGCCGACTGCGGCGGCCAGGCGTCGGTCCAGTCGCTGCCGGGCGCGGGCACCGTGGTAATCCTGTGCTGGCCCGGGCACCAGGACGCGGGCCGGCCGGCAGTAGCAAGTGGCAGGACCGACCGGGTTGGCCTGCCATGGTGAGCCAGCACGGGAGCGCCGTGGCCGGGCAGGAGTCCGAACTGCCGCGCATCGCCGCCACGGTGGCGGCAATATGGCAGCTCACCCTGCTCATCCAGGTGCTGGCCTACCTGCCCGACTACCGTCAGCCGGCGGTGCCGGTAGCGGTGTGGCTCGGCATGCTCGCGGCGGCGGCCTGGCTGGTGCCGCGAGCGCGGGCCGGCGGCCTGGATGGCAGACAGGCCGCGGCCGCGATCGCCGTCGCGGTCGCCGCGGTCGCCGCAGTCGGCTGGGAGCGCCGCTCGCATGGCGCTGGCGGAACCGTGGACTGGTCGGTCCTCGGCACGGGCTGGCTGCTTGCCCTCGTCGCGGTGAGCCGCCCGGCCTGGGTGTGGGTCTCCGGAGCGCTGCTTGTCTTCGCCGCGCACACTGTGCTCGCCGTCCGCGTGCTCGGCGTAACCTCGCTGAGCCTGGCCAGGCTCGCGGCGACCGCTTACACGCTGGTGGTGATTCTCGTCGTGTTCGCCGCCCTGCGGCCGGCCATGCGCACCTACGCCGGGATGGCCGTGCGCCGGGCCGCGCTGGCGAGCCGGTTAGCCGCGGAACGCGCGGCCGCGGCCGCGGTCCACCAGGACCGGGGCGAGCGACTCGGCTTGCTGGAGGCCGACGCGCTGCCGCTGCTGCGCGGCATTGCCGACGGCACGCTGGACCCTGCCGACGCGGCGGTGCGCGAGCGATGCGCCCGGCACGCGGCGACGCTACGGCGCGCGCTCACCGACCCCGCGCAGGACGCGGAAGGGCTGCTGGCCGAGCTGGCACCGGCGCTGCGCGCCGCCAGCGCACGGGGCATGCTGGTGGAGGTCCGGGTGGTGGGTGACCCCGCGCCTACGCCGCCGGAGGTGGCCAGCGCAGCGCTTGCGGCGGCCGACGGCGTCATGAGCGTGCTCCCGCCGCAGCCAGTGACGCTCACCGTCCTCGCGTCCGGGGATGACGTGGAGCTGTACGTGACCTTCGGCAGGCCGCCGCCAGCCGCTCCTGACCTGGCCGCGCTCCAGCGGAAGGTGCCGGCCACGGCGCACTGGCATGCCGCCGTTGAAGTCGGGGACACCGGCGCGGGCTGCCTTGAGGTCCGATGGCGGAAGGCGGTGCCGGCGTGACTGGCGGCACCGAACGCGAGGGGGCCGCCGGCCAGGAAGGCGTCATCGACGTCGCGGCCGTGGATGACCACCCCGTCATCCTGGACGGCATCAGCACCTGGCTGATGGGCCCGGAGAGCCGCATCAGGCTGGTAGGCACCGCGGCAACGGTGGACGCCCTGCTTGCCGGGCCAGGACGCGATGCGCAGGTTGTCTTGCTGGATCTCGACCTTGGCGACGGGACGCCCGTCGAGCGGAACGTTGCCGCGATTCTCGACGCCGGCCCGGCCGTCCTCGTGCTCTCGGTCTCCGACAAGCCGCTGTCCGTGCGGGCCGCGATGCGCGCAGGGGCCCTTGGTTATGTCCTGAAGAACGAGGAGGCCGCTCAGGTACGAGCAGCGATCGAGGCGGTCGCCGCGGGAGAAGGCTGGATATCGCCGCGCCTTGCGTACATCTTCGCTACCGATGACGCGGCCGGCCGGCCCGGCCTCAGCCCGCAGGAAGCGCGCGCGCTGCGGCTTTACGCCACCGGCATGCCAATGAAGTCCGTCGCCCGGCGAATGACTATCAGCGAGGAGACAGTCAAGCAGTACGTGGGCCGGGTCCGGGAGAAATACGCCCGTGCTGGCCGGGCGGCCCCGACAAAATTGGAGCTGTACTATCGAGCCGTCGAGGACGGGCATCTCCCCCCTCACCCCTAGCCGCGGACCCCCCCTCCCGGTGACAGGGGTAACAGGAGATACCCGCCCTCGACCCGTTGCGCTACGCGGTCATCGTATGGCGAATGGCCCCTGGAGGTCATGACCCCTAAGGGGGGGTCATGACGTCAGCCGGCGGAGACGGGCCGGCGGGGATCAGCGGCCGGCGGACGCCCAGCGGCGGATCGTCTCGATGCGCGCGCGGATCTGCTGCCCGGTGGCCTCCGGCAGTGACGGCCCCCCGCAGGCACGGCGCAGGTCCGCATGTATCACGCCGTGCGGCTGGCCGGTCCGGTGATGCCAGGCCGTGATGAGCAAGTTCAGTTCCTTCCGCAAGGCGGCCAGCGCCTCGCGGGTAGCCGGGGCAGCGGGCAGCGGCGCCGCGGAAGATGCAGGCGCCGCGGACGATACAGCAGCCGTGGCGGGCACCGGCACCAGGGAGGTTGCGGCAGTCCCGCGCCCGGCGGCGGTGGCCGGCCGCGAAGACGCGCCACGATGGCCCCGTTCAGCAGCAGTAACAGTGACCCTGAGCCGATCAGCCTGCCGTTTGCGCAGCAGCAGCCCGACCTGCTCAGGATCGAGCAGGCCCGGCAGGCCGAGGTAGTCCTCCTCCTCTGCTGACGTGCCGAACTCGCCCCCGTCGTACAGCGCCCGGTCGAAGTGCGCCGACGCCTGCAGGGCCGTGAACGGCGCCTCGCCGAGCTCATCGGGGGTATCGCGCTGGCGCTGCGCGGCGTCCAGCGCGTCGCGTTCGGCCGCGTCGTCGTCGCGGCGGCGCAGCACGTGGTCGCGTTCGGCCTCCAGCTCGGCGGCGTAGCCGAGCAGCGAGGGGATGGACGGCAGGAAGACAGAAGCCGTCTCGCCGCGCCGCCTGACCCGGACGAACCTGCCCACCGCCTGGGCGAAGAACAGCGCGGTGCCGATGCTCGTCGCGTACACGCCGACGGCCAGCCGCGGGATGTCCACCCCTTCGGAGACCATCCGGACGGCCACCATCCACCGCTCGTCCGACACCGCGAACTGGGCGATCTTCCTGCTGGCCTGCCGGTCATCGGAGAGCACGACCACCGGGCGCGTCCCGGTAACCCGGCGAAGCAGCGCGGCGTACGCGCGGGCGTCCGCGTGATCGCCGGCGATCACCAGGCCGGCCGCGTCCGGCATGCCCCTGCGCACCTCGGTGAGCCGCTTGTCCGCGGCCTCGAGCACCCGGGACACCCATTCCCCTTCCGGATCCAGCGCGGTCCGCCATGCGCGGGCGAGTTGCTCGGCGGTCATCGGGGCGCCCAGGGCGGCGGTGATCTCGTCGCCGGCCCGGGTCCGCCACCGCATCTCGCCCGAGTAGGCGAGGAAGATCACCGGCCGGACCACGCCGTCGCCGAGGGCGGGGCCGTAGCCGTAGACGTAATCGGCCGAGCTGCGCCTGGCGCCGTCGGCGCCGTCGGCGTAGGTCACGAACGGGATCGGGTTGGCATCGCTGCGGAACGGGGTTCCGGTCATGCCCATCCGCCGCCTGGCCGGCTCGAACGCCTCGGTGATCGCCTCCCCCCAGGAAAGCGCGTCGCCCGCGTGATGGATCTCATCGAAAATCACCAGCGTGGGCCTGTTCTGCGTGCGCTGCCTGTGCAGCGCCGGGTGGGCGGCCACCTGCGCGTAGGTCACCGCCACCCCGGTGAAGTCGGCCGACGCCCGGCCCTGCGCATTGCGGTAGGCCGGGTCCAGCGCGATGCCCATGCCGTGCGCCGCCTGCGCCCACTGGTGCTTCAGGTGCTCCGTCGGGGTGACCACGGTGATCGCGGCGATCTCGCGGCGGGCGAGCAGTTCGGCCGCGACCGTCAGGGCATACGCCGTCTTCCCCGATCCCGGCGTCGCGACCAGCAGGAAATCACGCGGCGACGTGCGGAAATACTCCTGGTACGCCGCCCGCTGCCAGCTTCGGAGGGACAGCAGAAGATCAGGCTTAACGGGGCCGTCGGGGCGGCAGCTATCATCTTCGGCCGCGAAGCTGGGAGTGCACACAGGGCCGAAAGGCTACCAGCGGCGCCGGCGAAAGCCGGTCCCGCCACGGCCCTCCTGGCGGCCGGCAATCCGATCTTGCCCCGACGGCCAGGGAAGAGACAGAATCGGGGTCATCGTGAAGCGGGGGGCAGCAGCGGGGACACAGGGAGTCCGCCAGCCAGACTCCGCCAGCCAGGCACGCCAGCCAGACAGGGAGCGCCGATGATGGCCAGGCACCGATCGGGCACCGCAGTCGCTATCTCGCTCGCGTTCCTCCTGCCGGGCCTCGCCCTGGGCCCGGCCGCGCTGGCCGGCACCGGCGGGCACCCGGCCGGCACCAGCGGGCCGCTGGCCGGCGGCGCCCATCCGAGCGGGGGATCCCGGGCCGGCCGGGGCTCCAGGGCCGGCGGCGGATGCTTCGCCGGCGCGCACACGCTGTCCAGCTTCGGGGACCACGTTTACCCGGACACCGGCAACGGCGGCTACACCAGCCTGCACACCAATGTGGACCTGGTCTACGACGCCACGTCCAACCAGTTCCTGCCGGGCAACCACGTCGAACTGACCGACCGGGCCACCCAGTGCCTGACTAGCTTCAGCCTCGACTTCGAGCGCAGGTCGACGGCCAACGTGTCCATCGGCCCGGACATGAGGGTCAACTCGGTCACCGTGAACGGCGCGCCTGCCTCGTTCACGTTCGTCCAGCCCACCTACCCTGGCGATCCGAACGGGCAGAACGACCCCAACCCGCTCGCCCACGAGGCCTCGGAGCACAATCCGGTCGGCGGCCCCGGCCACAACCCGCTGCCGCCCGCCTGCTCGCCGGAGCTGAAGTCCACCAGCTTCGCGAAACGGAATTCCCAGAACGGCCAGCAGTGCCCGGCCAACAAGCTGGTGATCACGCCTGCCGCGCCGATCACCGACGGATCGGTCTTCACCGTGCGGGTCAACTACACCGGCAGGCCGGGCGTGCACACCGATGGCGACGGCACCACCGAGGGCTGGTTCAGGTCCGACAAGCCCCGCGGCGACGGCGGCTTCGTGACCACCGAGCCGGTCGGCACCGAGGACTGGATGCCGCTCAACGACCACCCGAGCGCCAAGCCCACGTACGACTTCGACGACACGGTTAACGCCGGGAAGACCGTGCTCGCCAACGGCATCCTGATGTCCAGGACGCGGCATGCGCCGGACGCCGAGTTCCCTGGCGGCTCGGTAACCTGGCGCTGGCACGAGACGGCGCCGGTCGCCAGCTACCTGGTGGAGGACAGCGTCGGCGGTTACCACCTCACCAAGCGGATCGTCGACGGCATCCCGTTCTACGAGGCCCAGGCCAGCTCGCTCAAGGCGGCGCTGCAGAAGAAGAACCTCGCCATCATGAATAAGCAGCCGGACATCACCAGGTTCGAGAGCCAGTTCAACGGGCCGTACCCGTTCACCTCGGACGGGGTGGTGGTCGGCAGGCCGTCAGCCTCCTTCGAGGAGGAGATGGAGACCATGATCACCTTCTCCGGCGGCGAGATCGACACCGACACCCTCTACCACGAGAACATGCACCAGTGGTGGGGCGACCACGTCACCGAGGCGAACTACAACCTGACCTTCTACAAGGAGGGCCTCGCGACTCTCGGCGAGTATCTCTTCCACGCCAGGACCGCGGAGCAGGCCGCGGGCGGGCCGGGCACCCGGGCCGGCCGGAGTGCGTTCCAGCGGAGCCTGGTCAGGCGGTTCAACTCGATCTACCGGAGTAAGGGCGGCTTCTGGACGCTCGCGCCGTCCAACCCGACGCCGTACAGCCTGTTCGACGAGGACTCCACCTATGCCCGTCCCGGCATTACCTATGTCGCGCTACGGCAGATCCTCGGCCATGCGAATTTCGTCAGTGCCCTGACTCAGATGCAGCGGCAGTACGGCGGCGGGACCATCACCGAGGCGCAGCTGGAAGCAGGCTTCCGCCAGTGGCTGCCGGACCAGAGCGCGGCGTGCCGCGGCAGGCTCGGCCAGTTCTTCACCCAGTGGTTCGACACCGCTTACCCGGGCGGCGGCGGGGCGCACCGGCCGCAGATCACCGGGCCCGGCCTGGCCGGGCCCGGCTTCTACGGCAAGGGCGGCTGCACCCGGTAAGCCACGGTCAGCCCGCGTGATGTAAGTCACGGTCAGCCCGCGTGATCACCCTCCCCGCGGTGCATCGGTGCCCGCCCCGGCGGCTGGCTGGGCACCGGACCTGCGGCCGGGGCCGCCGGTATCGCGCGGACCTGCGGCTTGCCGTGCAGCACGTGCACCTTCTTGCCATGGTGGAGGATCCCGAGCGGCTCGCCCTCCGCGAGAACGTACCGTGCCTCGGAGTGAGTTACCTCGACGCGCAGGCGCCGTCCCCGGAGGAGGAGACTGAACGCGAGCCTGGCGAGGCCCTCGGGGAGCCGCGGCGCGAAGCTGACCATGCCGTCCCGGTGGCGCAGTCCGCCGAATCCGCCAACCAGGGCGATCCAGGCGCCTGCCAGCGAGGCGATGTGCACGCCGTCGCGCGTGTTGTTCTCGAGGTCCCGCAGGTCCATCAGCGCTGCCTCGCCGAGATAGTCGAAGGCGAGATCCAGATGCCCGACCTCGGCGGCCATGACCGCCTGCGTGCAGGCGGACAGTGACGAATCCCGGACCGTGAGCGGTTCGTAATAGTCGAAGTTCCGCACCTTCTGCTCGGCGGTGAATGCCTCCCCGCACACATGCATCGCCAGGACCAGGTCGGCCTGCTTGACAACCTGCTTGCGGTACAGGTCGAAATACGGGAAATGCAGCAGCAGCGGATACTGCTCCTCGGACGTGCCGGCAAAATCCCACGCCTGGTGCCTGGTGAACCCCTCGGCCTGCGGGTGCACGCCGAGCGATTCGTCATAGGGGATGAATATCGCCCTCGCCGCGTCGCGCCAGCCGGCGGACTCCTCCACGTCGATCCCCAGTTCGCGGGCGCGGTCCGGATACCGTTGCGCCGCGTCCGCCGCCGCCACCAGATTCTGGCTGGCCATCAGGTTGGTGTACACGTTGTTGTCGGCCACCGCGCTGTACTCATCCGGCCCGGTTACCCCGTCGATGTGGAACCGGCCCTGGGCATCGTGGTGGCCCAGCGAGCGCCACAGCCGCGCCGTCTGCGTCAGCAGGTCCATCCCCGGGCCGTGGTCGAACGCCTTGTCGCCGGTGGCGTCGACATAGCGGATCACCGCGTCGGCGATGTCCGCGTTGACGTGAAAGGCGGCGGTGCCCGCTGGCCAGTAGGCCGAGCATTCCTGGCCGGCGATCGTCCGCCACGGGAAGGCCGCGCCCTTCAGCCCGAGCTGGGCTGCCCGCTCGATGGCCAGCGGAAGCGTGCTGTGCCGCCACCGAAGGGCGCTGGCCGCCGCGCGCGGGACCGTCATGGTGAGCACCGGCAGGACGAAGGCCTCGGTATCCCAGAACGCGTGCCCGTCGTAGCCCGGGCCGGTCAGCCCTTTCGCCGGGATTGCCCGGTTCTCCGCGCGGGCGCCCGCCTGCAGGACGTGGAACAGCCCGAAGCGCACCGCCTGCTGTATCTCGGTGTCACCGTCGATCTCCACGTCGGCCTTATCCCAGAAGTCGTCGAGGTAGGCACGCTGCTCGGCAAGCAGCCCGTCCCAGCCGGTCTGCCGGGCTCCGCTCAGCGCGGCCCAGACCTGATCGCGCACGGCAGTCAGCGAGCGCTCACCCGACCAGCCGTAGCCGACGAACTTGATCACGCGCAGCCGCTGCCCCGGCTGCAGGACCATGGTTGCCGTGACAATGCCACCGTCGGGGTACGCACGCGACTCGACATGCACCCCGGCTGGACAGTCGATCTGGTGATCCATCGCCGCGCCGACGCGCAGCCCGCTGCTCGCGGTCTGGTGCACCAGCACGACGGTCGCTGCATCGGCACTGTAGAACTCGCTCGTCAGCGGGTTCTCGAGCATTGCGGCGACGCGGGGGTCTCCGCCCGCTGGCGGCAGCTGCTCATTCGCGAGGAGCTCGGATTGCACCGCGATCCGGGCCGGCTCTTCAAGCGGCTCCACCTCGTAGCAGACCGCCGCTATCGCCCGCTGGGTGAACGACACCATCCGGGTCGAGGAAACCCGGACGGCCCGGCCGGCTGGCGACACCCACTCGGCCCGCCTGCTCAGCACCCCCTCGCGGAAGTCAAGCAGCCGTTCGTGCGCGCGCAGTTCGCCATAGCGGACGTCGAAGGGCTCGTCGTCGACAAACAGCCGGACCATCTTGCCGTTGGTCACGTTGATGACCGTCTGCCCGGATTCAGGAAAGCCGTATCCAGCCTCTGCATAGGGCAGCGGGCGCAGCGCGTGCACCCCGTTGAGGTAGGTCCCGGGCAAGCCGTGCGGCTCGCCCTCGTCCAGGTTGCCCCGCCACCCCAGGTGCCCGTTCGACAATGCGAACACCGACTCTGTCTGGGCCAGCAGGTCCAGGTTCAGCTCGGTTTCCCGGAGCGACCACGGCTCTGCCGTGAACGCCGACTGCCGTATCACGGCCGGTCCATCAGGTCGGCGAGGTCGGCCACCGCGATGTCGGCGCCGTGCGCCCTGAGCGCGGCCGCATGGTCGGCCCTGTCGACCCCGACCACGTAGCCGAAGTGGCCCGCCCGGCCCGCGGCCACGCCGGCCAGCGCGTCCTCGAAGACCGCTGCGGCGGACGGCTCCAGCCCCAGCGCGCGTGCTCCGGCAAGGAACGTGTCCGGGGCCGGCTTTCCCTTCAGGTGCTCCCGTTCGGCGACCACAGCGTCGATCCTCTCCTCGAACAGGTCGGCGATGCCCGCCGCGATCAGTACGTCGCGACAGTTGGCGCTGGACGACACCACCGCCCGGCGCAGCCCGGCGTCCCGGACTGCGCGGACGTAGCGGACCGAGCCCTCGTAGGCCTGCACCCCGTCCTCGCGGATCCGCCGTAGCAGGATCTCGTTCTTGCGGTTGCCAAGGCCCTGCACGGTCTGCGCGTCCGGCGGGTCGTTCTCGTCGCCTTCCGGCAGGTCGATGCCGCGGGAGGCCAGGAACGAGCGCGTGCCGTCGGCGCGGGGCTTCCCGTCGACGTACTCGCCGTAGTCACCGACCGGATCGAAGGGCACGAACGGCTGCCCGGTCTGCCGCGCCCGCTCGCGCAGGTAGCTATCGAACATCTCCTTCCACGCGGCGTCGTGCACCGTCGCCGTCTTCGTCAGGACGCCATCCAGGTCGAAGAGGCATCCGCGTATGCCCTCAGGGAGACCGAGGATCATGTGTTCCTCACCATCCGTAGATCCGGGCAGGCAGCTCATGCAAGGGCGCCTGATCCGGGCCAGGATAAATGATCATGACTGTGATGTCGTCAGGGTCGCGTCCCTCCACCGCAGTTGCCTGCGCGCTGGTGCGGGTGTCGCGGTACGCAGAACGCTGCTTCAGCGCGCGCTCGCATCGGTCAAGATCTTCTTTCCCGCTGGCGGTCCAGACGACGTACTGGACGCCGATGCCGCCGAGCGCATGCTCGGCATTGGCGCCCATGGCGCGCAGGATCAGCTGCGTCCCGTCCGCGCCGGCCAGCAGCGCGGCAGTGGGGCTGCGGTCGGCGATCTCCAGCGTAAGGATGTCTAGGTAGAAGTTCACCGACCGGTCAAGGTCACGCACGAACATGACCACCGAGTCGATGCGGGCACCCTGCGCCATCTTCTGGCCCTCCCCTGCTGGTTCGTGAGCGGCCTGTCGCTCTGGTTGGCGAGCGGCCTGTCGCTGGCCACCACTTCTGCTGGAATGCGGACTGCCGGCGGCCACTGTAAGTGTCGCCTGCCCATGATCCCGCTATTCCGGCGCCTGGGCGGCCGCTCCGGCCGTGTTCATGACCGGCTTGGCGCTGCGGCGCGCCGAGCTAGCCAGGGGAGCCATCACTTAGCGTGACAGCAGCTCAAGCTCGCCCGAGTCGATGCGGACGGCGATGGTATGAGCCGCCCTGGCAGCCTGCGGGATCCCGGCGTGCACGTAGCCCGCCGTGACCTGCTCGCTGATCGCGTAGTGGGCGCTGGCCGGCAGCCGGAGCGTGGCCTGCGCGGAGATCAGCGTGAGGGCGACGTGCCGGGGCGCGGTGACGAAGGTGGCGCTCATGTGCCCGGAGGTGATCGCGGCCCGCAGCGACTCCGAGCGCAGCCCGGTCGCGCTGATATCCGCGCTGCGGGCGGTAATGCGCAGCGGTCCGTCCAGGTGGGAGATGATGACGTGACCCGATGGCTGGCGCAGCACGACGGCAGTGCGCCACGGCACGACGAGCCGGTAGTTCCCCGTGCACGGGCTCGCTGCGGCACACCGGTAGGACAGCAGCAGTACGCCGGCGATGCGGTTGAGCCTGGTCGTGGCGATCGGGGCGTGGCCGCTCCAGTGCAGCTCCCCGGTCAGCGTCACCGCGCCGGCGGCCGAGCCGTCGATGGTTACCTGCCCGGGTGCTGCCAGCAGTTCGACCGTGGCAGCGGGCCGGGCGATGACGGAGACCGCGTGCGACGCGCCGCCGCCGGAGAGGNNGCCGCCGCCTGCCGATGCCGCCACGGTGGCAACTACCGCGACGAAGGCGGCCGCGGCAAGCGCGAGTGCCACGGTGCGCCGCCGCGGTGATTTCGGCGCGGCCGCAGCGTGGCCGGCGTCACCAGGGGTGCGAAGTTCGTCCATGGGCGTCCATTTGCCCGGCGGCAGGCGGTTGATGCGTGTCCGGGGCGGGTTACGCGTGTCAGGGGAGCGGGTTATGCGCGTCCGGCGACCTCGGCCGCGCAGCGGTAGCCGCTGCGCAGCGCGCCCTCCATGTAGCCCTGAAAATTCACCGACGTGTGCTCGCCGCCGAAATGGAGGTTCCCGTGCCGCCTGCCCTGGATGCCGTTGAAGGCGGTGTACTGACCGACCTTGAGGTAGGAGTACGCGCCGCCGATGTGCGGGTCTCCTGACGACCAGGCATAGAAGGCCTTCCCGTTGAACGCGGCCCTGACGCCGGGGAAGTCGGTCTCGAAGCAATCGAGGAAGTCGGCCGCCATGGCGGCCGGCGCCGGGCCGTAGTAAGAGGTAAGCCCGTATCGCCGGCCGATGTCCGCGCCGACGGCGCCACCGGGCAGCGCGACCAGGATGCCTGGCTTTCCGCGCTGGTCGATCGTTGTCTCCCAGCCGCCCTGGACGATCCGGTCGGTATACAGGTTGCCTGTCCAGCCGTCGGCGTTCCATACCCGGCTGGAGAACTGCAGCTGGATCTTCGAGTTCGAGCCGAGCGGCTCGTGGCGGATCGCCCGGAGCTGCGGCGGCGGCAGCTCAATGCCGCGCAGCTCGACCTCGCGGAGCCTGGTGAAGGGCAGCGCAAGCACGACGTGATCGGCCTGCACCTCGCTCGTGCGCAGGCCGCTGGCGAACGTGCAGGCGTATCGCCCGTGGCCGCGTCCCCGCAGGGCAACGAGCCGCTCGCCGAGACGGATGGTTCCGGCTGGCAGCCGGCTGACGAGACCGGAGATGAGCTGATCGTTCCCGCCCCTGATGTGCCACTTCTCGTCGGTGCCCGACAGCTGCGGCTGCCGCCTCGGCTGCAGACCGCTGGGCGAGCTGTCATACAAGCCGAGCAGGTAGATCAGGTTCAGCGCTGACTGTTCCTCGGCGGGCCCGCCGTATTCATCGAGCAGGACAGCCACGCAGAGGCGGCCGAAATCGGACTGCAGGCCGCCGCGGATGTTCTCCTCGATCCACTGGGTCGCGGGCATGTGGTCCCAGCGCCACCCCCAGGCGGTATGCCGATTGTGCAAGGTCGGCCAGGGAGCCTTGTCATTGGCCGCATCGAAGAACAGCCGGAAGGCCCAGTCCTGCCACTCGCGGTTCAGCGCCGCCTGCCGCCAGAAGCGGCCGCCGAACCGCAGCCGTTCGTCCTGGGCATGGGTGTGCGGCGGATACCTGTTCACGTTGTCCAGCGGCAGGCCGAAGCTCGCGGCCAGGCCGCGCGTGGCAGTGTGCTCGCTGGAGATGAACTCACCATGCTGCTCGGCGAACTGACCTGCATCGAAGAAGCCGCGCAGGGTGTAGACCCGGCCGCCTGCCCGAACCGGGTTGTACTCGTAGATCTCGCTGCGGATGCCGTGGCGCCGCCACAGCCGGTAGGCGCAGCCGAGCCCGGCCAGGCCCGATCCGACGATCACGACGCGCGGGCGGTGGCCGGAGCCGGGTGCCGCGTGCCCTGATCGCCGGAAGGCTGCCGGGAGCGTCGCCGCCATGGCCGCAGCGCCCGCACCGCCGAGCACCGTCCGCCGCGACATCACGCTGCTCTCGGCCGCCGGTCCCCCGGCTCCGGCCGCCGGTCCCCCGGCTNNGCTCCGGCCGCCGGTCCCCGGGCTCCGGCCGCTAGCACCTGGCGTGCCGTCAAAGCGCGCGCATCCTGTTGTTGCGCGCGGCGTGCTCAACCTCGGCAAGTCCCAGCGCCTCAAGGACGGGAGGAACATAGTTACCGAACCGGCCGCGCAGTCCCTTTTTCAGGCCATACCAGCCGCCAACCGGATTGGCAGCGGACCGGGCCCATGCCTCGACCGTCCCATCCTGGGCCTCCTTCTGCTCGTCGGCGTTGCCGAGCGGCATCCAGTCACCGTGTGCCCGCAGCATCGCGTGCAGGTCATCGATGCAGCGGAGCTCGTAGCGCAGCTGGGTCGAGCCAACCTGGACAACCAGCGCAGGCGGGTCGTGCTTCTCATCCCGCCATGCCTCGTATTCGGACTTGCCGGGCGGCGTGGTCAGTATCCATGGATCGTCCGTGGTTCCTGATCCAGCGGCACCGTTCTTCGTCATGCTGCTCCCTCCGTGGTGATCCCGGCGATTATTCCACCGGATACATGACATCTCGTGTCATGATTCAGGGCTATCTTTGGCCTGTGCGTGCTAGCCGCCTGGTCGAGCTGACGAGCCTGCTGCAGACCCGGGGCCGGATGACCTCCCGCCAGCTCGCCAGCCAGCTGGAGGTATCGCAGCGCACCATCATCCGCGACATCGAGGCACTGAGCTCAGCGGGCGTTCCGGTCTATGCCGTTCGGGGGCAGCGAGGCGGATTCGAGCTGCTGGACGGATTCAGCAGCGGCCTGCCTGCTGCCGGTTACCGGCGGGACCGCGCGGCTCCCGGCGCCGGGGCGCAGCGTGCACGGGTCCGGCTGTCACCGCGCGGCCGCAGGCTCGCGGCGCTCACCGGCCGGCCCGCCGGCCTCCGGATCCGCAGGAACGCCTCTCCCGTCCCGGGACGCGAGGACTGGGCCGAGGCTTCGGTACGGATCGACTCGGTCGGCTCGGCGGTGCTCGACATACTCGCGCTCGGGGCCGAGGTCGAGGTACTGCGCCCGGCGGAGCTGCGAGCCCGTGTCGGCGAGACGGCCAGGAAGCTCGCCGAGCTGCATCGCGACGGCGGGCCTGGCCGTCCGGCACTGCGGGCCCTATCGTGAATGGCGTGGTCGTCGAGATCAGTAGTGCAGCGGCCGAGTTCATCGGCCAGCGCGGCGGCCGGCTCTGGGTGTGGGCTGCGCATCCGCGGATGTGCTGCGCGGGCGCCCCGCCCTGGATGCATGCCGCCACGCAGGCTCCGGCGGGTATCTCCGGGTTCCGGTCACTCACCGTGGCAGGCGTGCAGCTCAGCTTCCGTGCCTTCGGTGGCCGGCAGCCTGATCTGCTGGAAATCGCCCTGCACGGCAGGCGCAGCCCCAGAGTGGAGGCTTACTGGGACGGCTGCCTGATGGCGATGATCTAGCGGGCAGCCGAGCAGTAACGGGCGGGCCGAGCAGTAACGGGCGGTCAGTGGATGTGGCTGGCGGGTCCGGCGGCGGCATCGGCCGGCCACTGGTAGCTGGTGACGGTGCCACTGTCAATGGTCACCTCGCCGGCCGGCGTGCTCGCGTCACGCCAGATGGTGTAATCACCGGCGGCAAGCTCCGGGTAGACGGCCGCATACTGCACGCTGCCCCCAGCACGGCGTTCCCGCACTTGTGAGTGCGTGCGCCGGGGAGCCCCGATGCCGTGCTGGCTTATCTCGATCTCGTGGCCGTCCAGGTCGGCCGGGGTATGCAGCACCAGGGCGCCAACGCCCGGGCCGACATTGAGCACCACGCTGCCCGAGCCGGAGGGGCCGAGTACGGATTCGGTCATCGCGCTGTGCTCCTGCCTTCCATCGCAGCCGCGGGTACCGGGAGTCGGCCAGCGCGACGTCAGCGCTGGCCCGCAGCCGGTACCCATCTCCCCAGGTCAGGACGGGTTGTGGTAACCGTCGTAGGGCACGCCCATGTAGGGGAACGTGGTCAGCGGCTTGTTGTTGACGCTGCTGCCGGTCAGGCCATCGGTGACGTCCCCGACCACCTTATCGACCTTGTACTTCGGGTCGACCAGCGGGAAGACCGCTCCGGCGATCGCCCGCAGCTCGATAGTGACCACATCGTCGGCTATCCGGCGCCCGTTCGGGAAACCCGCGGCGTCGCCGCCGATGAGACCGAGGATGCTGTACGTCTTGGAGCTGGTGGGCGTGGGCGGAATCGACGTGTTGAGCCGCAGCATGTCGGCCTCGACCGTGCCGGTGAAATTCGTGAAGCCCTTGATCAGTCCGGACGGGATGCCGGTGAGCAGAATGGCCTCCAGGTCCGCGCGCGGCGTCCCGGCCTTGTCGAGGGCGGCGAGATGGGGGAACGCGCCCGGGTACAGGACGGGCAGCAGCCCGGCCAGCTCGGGGTGCGCGACGTAAGTGGCGAACTGCTTGTCGTGTGCCGGATGCTGCCTGTTCCAGTAGTTCTTCTTGCCGAGCGGCACGAGAACCTCGTTGAAGAGGGGGTTGCCGAGCCGCGAGACCTGGGTGAACGGGCCGCTGACGAAGCTGTCGGTGCTCTCGTCGGCGGCTACCCGGGCGCGCTGCCGGCTCGCGCTCGTCCATACGCCGATCGTCGGGCGTCCCGACCTGGTCAGATGGGAGATCGGCACCTGGATCGCGATGGAGTGCACGTTCAGGCGGTTAGTGGCGTTCACGCCGGGCGCGCTCTTGAGGCCCTCGGCCTTCGCGAAGACGTTGAACTGCTCCAGCGGGCGCAGGTTACCCAGGTCGAAGATAGATCCGAGGTCGACGTAGAACTCTTCTGCGCGCTGCCCGGCGAAGACTTTGATGCCGTCGCTCAGGTGGTGAACGGCAGGATGGCCGAGCTTCGCCTCGTAGTCCGGCGTGGACAGTACGCCGACGTTGCACGGCGGGCAGGCAAGCTTGCCCGCCAGGACGCGAGAGCCGGAGTGGTCAACCTTGGTGACCTTGTAGAACTGCTTGCTGTTCCAGTTCGGGTCGCTGAGCGATCCAATCGGGCCCGTGTTGTAGAGGAAGCTCGTCGGCGTGGTCAGCTTCGTCTCGAAGCGGAACTGGTAGGTGATGTCGGGCTTGCCGTCACCGTTGTTGTCGACGTGAATCTCATACAGGACGTCGTCGCCGAACTCGTAGAAGTTCGGGCCGCCTGCGGGCTCCTGCAGCGGGATGTAGTTGGCGATCAGGGTGACGCTGTCGGGCCGGTCTGGGCTGACAAACGCGTATACGTCGGTGCTGTCGGCGACCGGATCCTTCGAAATCTCCGGCGCCTCGCGATGCGAAGACATCAATTACCTCACAAGGTTGTGCTGGGAATGGCAGGGCGCGGGGCCGTCGTCAGCGGCTTGCTCGAACCAGGCGTGCGGCCAGCTCCGGGTCATGCACGCGGGAGTGGCTGGTGCCGCGGAACACGTCGATCTCGCCGGACCTGGCGTCGCGCACATGCACGACGACCTGCTCCGAGGCGTCCGCGTCCGCTTTCCCGGCCGCCGCGCCGCGCGCAGCCGGTGCAGCCGGCCGCGCTGCGGCCGCGAATGCCGGGGCCGCGGTACCGGCGAGAGCGGTCGCGGCGATCCCCGCGGCCCCTACGCCCGCGGCGCCGCGCAGCACCGAACGCCGTGTCGGGCGCTGCTGCTCCTGTAGATCCTCAGTGGTGCGGCCTGCGGGCGGGCTTGAGTCGTCGTGACCAGGCATGTGTATCCCTTCCGGACTGCGGAGATGATTTTCCGGCACGCTCGTATTTCGGCTCGGGTAGCCGGATGGATGGGTCTGGCCCCCGCTGAAGTCAAATCGTTATATTTTGAGCCATCGGAGCAGCGGCAGCCGGTNNCGGGCAGGCAGCCGATGGACCCGGAGTCCGCCTGGGCGAGTCGTCGAACGGCCTGACGGCGCCCGCGGTGAGGCGCGATGATGGCACACTCCATTGAGATCCGTCCGGGCCGGGACCCGGCTTGCTGCGTGCTGGCCATTGCCCAGGCCGCTGCCTGGACGAGACTGGACTCTTGAGCAGTGACAGCGAATTCAGATAAGAGCAAGGTGCAAGAACCGAATAGCTTCATCGGCCGCGAGCGCGAGCTGGCGGAACTGCGCGGCCTGCTGCAGGCCGCACGGGCCCTGACGCTGTGCGGCACGGGCGGCATCGGGAAGTCGCGGCTTGCCATCCGCATGCTGGCGGGGCTCAGTGACGACTTCCCCGACGGCGTGTGGTTCATCGAGCTCGGTGACCTGCAGCAGTCCGATCTCGTCGCTCGCGTCGCAGCTGCGGTCGGCGTCATCGAGGAACGCGGGCGGCCGCTGCTAGAAACACTTGCCGACGCGCTCGCGCCGCGCCGGCTGCTGGTGGCGCTGGACAACTGCGAGCATCTGATCGACGCGGCCGCACACTTGTGCCAGCGGCTGCTGGCCAGCTCGCCAGGGCTCCGGGTGATGGTGACGAGCCGCGAGCCGCTGCGCGTGGCAGCCGAGGTCGTCTTCCAGGTGCCAGCGCTGTCGGTACCGCCGGCCGGTGCCAGCGATCCGGCGGAGCTGTCGCGCTACGAGGCGGTCCGGCTCTTTACCGACCGTGCCGCTGCGGCAGCGGGCGGATTCGTCATCACCGAAGGCAATGCCGCGGCCGTCGCGGCACTCTGCCGCGCGCTGGATGGCGTGCCGCTGGCCATCGAGCTCGCCGCCGCGTGGGTCCGCGTGCTGTCGGTGGAGCAGATCGCTGCCCGCCTCGGTGACCGTTTCCAGCTGCTGACGAGCGGAGACCGAACGGCCCCGCCGCGCCAGCGCACGCTCCGCGCCACGATCGACTGGAGCCACGATCTGCTCACTACCCGCGAGCAGGTGATGTTGCGGCGGCTGTCGGTCTTCGCGGGCTGGTCCCTGGAGATGGCCGAGGAAGTCTGCGCCGATGATGAGCTGCCAGCGGCGCAGATGCTCGACCTGATCACCGCGCTGGTGGACAAGTCACTGGTGGTAGTCGAGCCGGAAGCGCTCGGCCAGACCAGGTACCGCCTGCTCGACACCATCCGCGAGTATGCCGCGGACCGGCTTGCCGGTGCGGGAGAGGCGGACGCGAGGCATCGCAGGCTGCGGGATTACTCCCTGCGGGTGGCAGAGGAGTCGATGGCGGTCGGCATGGCGATCATCCCGGCGCCATGGTCGGCGAGCGTCGATGCCTTCCGGCGGTACGACCTCGAGGCCGATACCGCGCTGCAGGTGCTGAGCCGCTGCCTGGCAGACGGCGACGTGGAGGCAGGCCTGCGGCTCTGCACCGCTCTGCGGCCGTGCTGGATCGTCCGGGGAACGTTCGCCGAGGGCGGCGGATGGTTCGACTCTTTCCTCGCCATCGAGGCACCGGGGCTGGCCGCAGGCGTCAGGGGCCCGGCCCTGGTCGGCCGCGCGCAGCTTGCCCTCTCCAGCGATCCTGCCGGAGCGCGGCAGTGGGCGCGCGACGGCCTGGCGCTGTGCCGCGCCGCGGGCGACGAGTTCTGGACCGCGGCGGCCCTCAACCTGCTCGCGGAGGTTGCCCTGCACACCGGGCGGACGGACGAGGCGGTGCTGCAGGCCGGTGAGGCGCTATCGCTCGCCCGCGCTGCCGGTGACGGATGGAACGAGGGTTACGCCCTCGCCAGCCAGGCGGCAGCGGCCGGGCAGCGCGGCAATCTCCGGGAGGCCAGGGAGCTCGCGGACGCCTCGATCACCGTGATGCGTCACATCGACCAGCAATGGGGCATTGCGCGCACGCTGATGGGGCTCGGCGATCTTGCCCGGTTACGCGCCGACCCCGCGGGGGCCCGCAAGCATTACCTGGATGCGCTGCCCATCCTGCGCGAGGTCGAGTCCAGGCCGGAGATCGCCCGCTGCCTGGCGGGCCTCGCACGGGTGGCGCTCGACCAGGGCGAGTTCAGCGCAGCGCGGCAGCATCTGGCCGAGAGCCTCCGGCTGAGCCAGTCCACCGGCTCCCGGATCAGCGTGGCCCGCGGGCTCGAGGCGTTCGCTGCGCTCGCCGCGCGTGAGGGGCAGCCCGATCGTGCTGTGCAGCTGGCAGCCGCTGCCGCCACTCTGCGCGCGGCGGCGAAGCTCCCTCCTCTTTCCGGGGCCAGGACCGAGCAGTACATGGCAGCAGCGCGCGGTCTCGGGGATCCTGCCATTCAGCGGCTGTGGGCCACCGGATCCGGCATGACTCCGGAGAGCGCCGTCGCGCTGGCCCTGGACGCAGCCGGGCAGCCGCCCTCCCCCGCTGGCTCCGCCTCNNCCGCCTCCCCCGCTGGCTCCGCGCCGCGTGCTGGGTCCGCGCCGCCCGCCGGGGGCGCCGCGGTGTTCCCTGCCGGGCTGACGCCACGTGAGCGGCAGATCGTCGCGCTCATCGCCAAAGGCCGCAGTAATAAGGCCATCGCCAGTGAGCTCTTCATCAGCCCGGCCACGGCTGCCAGGCACGTCGCCAACATCCTCGCCAAGCTGGGGTTCTCCTCGCGCGCCGAGGTTGCCGCATGGGCGAGGGAACGGAGCTAGCCGGGCTCGATCTCGGCGGAATCCGTGAGCCTCAGCTTGCGCCGGGCCCGCTCGTAGAACGTCGTGCTGCCGAGCCTGATGACCTGGGCCGCGTCCGGCCGCGCTCGCAGTTCAACGCGATCACCGGGGCCCACGTAGCGCGCGACCATGCCGTCGACCTCGATGGCCAGCCGGCCGCTGGACGGGAGTATGTCCAGCGCGAGGGTGTCGTGGATCGACAGGACCATGCCGCGGTTGTAGGCCGAATGCGCGGCAGCCGGGGTAACGAGCAGTGCCTCGACCGACGGGCTCATGATCGGACTGCCTGCCGCGAAGCTATACGCGGTCGAGCCGGTCGGCGTCGCGACCACGACGGCATCCGCGGCATAGCTGACGAAAGGCGAGGAATCCACCAGCAAGCCGACCCGTGCGCTGCCGTGCCCGGGGACGCGGACGACGACGACGTCGTTGAAGGCGGTCATGGTCAGGCCGTCGACCTCGGCGTCCACGGCCAGCCGGGATTCGGTGCTGTACTGGCGGGAGTCGATCGCGGCCAGCGCGGCCGGCAGCTCAGGGATGTCCACTTCCGCGAGGAACCCGAGCCTGCCGAGATTGACGCCGAGCACCGGGACCCGGTGGCCGTCGGCCAGCCGCATCGCCCTCAGCATGGTGCCATCGCCGCCGAGGCTGACGATCAGGTCGCAGTGCTGGCTCAGCTCCGCGGCGCTGACCGCGATGGCACCCTGCACCCGGGCGATTTCCCCGGTGACGCCGAATACCTTCCCGCCGCGGGCAGTGGCCCAGTCCATCACCGCGCCGACAGCATCGCCGCAGTTACGGAGCGGATGCAGGACCAGCCCTATCGAATGCATGCTGTCACCCTGTCCCGTTCAGTGCCCTGTGCTGCATTCAGTGCCTCAGTCCCGTTCAGCGCCTGAGCTAGCCCGCGCTTGACGCGGCCCAGATGTTGATCCCGGACTCCACCGCGTCGGCGTCGATCGCGGCGAGTTCCCCGGCGGTAAAGGCCGTGTTGCGGGCCGCGGCCAGGTTCTCCTCTAGCTGGGTCACGCTGCCCGCGCCGATCAGCACCGAGGTGACCCGATGGTCGCGCAGTGCCCAGGCCAGTGCCAGCTGCGCCAGCGACTGCCCGCGGGCCCGCGCGATCTCGTTTAGCGCCCGGACGTGACCCAGCGTCGCGTCGGTCAGCTGATCGGCCCCCAGTGAGCTGCCGCCTTTGCTGGCACGCGAGCCGGCCGGGACCCCGTTCAGGTATTTGCCGGTGAGAACGCCCTGGGCGAGTGGCGAGAAGGCAATGCAGCCGGCCCCCTCGCGTTCCAGCACGGCGAGCAGGTCCTCCTCGATCCAGCGGTTCAGCATGGAGTAGGAAGGCTGGTGGATCAGCAGCGGTACGCCGAGCTGGCGGAGGATCGCGGTCGCCTCGGCGGTCCGCTGCGCCGAGTACGACGAGATCCCGGCGTACAGCGCCTTCCCCGACGTGACCGCCGTGGCGAGCGCGCCCATGGTCTCCTCAAGCGGCGTGTCAGGGTCGAACCGGTGGCTGTAGAAGATGTCGACGTAGTCCAGGCCCATCCTGCCCAGCGACGCATCCAGGCTGGCCAGCAGGTACTTGCGGGAGCCATGGTCCCCGTAGGGCCCCGGCCACATGTCGTAACCCGCCTTGGTGGAGATGACCACCTCGTTGCGGTAGGGCCGCAGGTCCTCGTGCAGGATCCTGCCGAAGTTGATCTCGGCCGTGCCGTACGGCGGACCGTACTTCAGTCTTCCCAAAGGATCATCTGTCGTGCTGAGCGAGCTTCCCCCGTAGTTGTTGGCGAGGTCGAAGTGCGTGACGCCGAGGTCGAACGCGCGCAGGATGATGGCCCGCTGCATATCGAGCGGCCGGTCAGAGCCGAAGTTCTGCCACAGCCCGAGCGATATCTCGGGCAGCTTGAGCCCGCTGCGCCCGCAGCGCCGGTAAGGGATTTGCTCGTAACGATCAGCCGCGGCAACGTAGGTCATGCGGCAAGTCTGTCATGCAAGCTGCTACGGCAGCTTCCAGTCCACGGGCTGCGCGCCGGCCTGCTCCAGCAACCTGCTGGCCCGGGAGAATGGCCGCGAGCCGAAGAAACCGCGGTCGGCCGAGTTCGGGCTGGGATGCGCCGACTCAATGCAGCGCGCGCCGCCGAGCAGCGGCGCCAGGCTGCGGGCATCACGGCCCCAGAGGATCGCCACCAGCGGGCTGCCGCGACCGGCGAGCGCACGAATGGCCTGCTCCGTGACCTCTTCCCAGCCCTGCCCGCGGTGCGCGCCCGGCTTGCCGGGTTCCACCGTCAGCACCCTGTTCAGCAGCATTACGCCGCGCTCGGTCCAGGGGCTCAGGTCGCCCGAGGCCGGCCGCGGGTAGCCGAGGTCCTCGCCGTACTCACGGAAGATGTTGACCAGGCTCGCGGGCAGCCGCCGCGCCTCCGGCGGCACCGAGAAGCTCAGCCCGACGGGATTGCCAGGTGTCGGATAGGGATCCTGGCCGACGATCAGCACCCGCACGTCGGCGAACGGCTGCCGGAACGCCCGCAGCACCAGGTCGCCAGCAGGCAGGTAGCTGCGGCCGGCCGCGACCTCGGCCCGGAGGAAGTCGCCCATCGCGCGGATTTTTCCCTCGGCCGGCTCCAGCGCCGCCGCCCAGCCCGCCTCCATTATCTCCTGCAAGGGCCGGGCTGTCATGACGAACCACTCTAGGGCGGCGGACCCTGTGCCTGGTGCCGCTTGCTGCGGACAGCCCGGATGCCGGTGGGCGCGTCCTGCTCGCTGACCGTCTACGTGGCCGGGCTCAGCCGATCGGGCAGCCTGGCTTCGCCGTCGCCTTGCCCGAGTTCCGGCTGACCCGCAGGCATGATTCCGCCACCGCCTGGAACGAGCTCGCGGGGATGCCCTTCAGCAGCGAGACAAGCGCGTCCGGCCAGCGCGGGAAGGCGCTGCCGCCGAAGAACCAGTTGCTTCCGTTGTCGGCGAGGATCAGCCCGTAGTGCTGCATCTCCCGCAGCACGGCCTTCGCGTCCTTGCAGTACGCCGTGGTGGCACTGTCGCAGAACCCCGAAACGTTGAAGCTCGCCGCCAGCCGGAACCTGGCGCCCATCGGCGGGAGGCTCCGGCTGGAGTCGGAACTCGCCTCGTGCCGCGCTGGCCAGAGGAAGGATGACCGGGTCGTCTGGGCGGTGAAGCGGATCGCGTGCGTGATCGGGGTGCCGGTCCTGACCGCCGCCCGTACCTGGCCGTAATTCAGCAGGCCAGGCAGGATCGGCAGGCCCGCGGCATCGGCCGAGGTCCAGTCGAGCGGGCGGAGGGAGTTGGACTGCAGGTTCCAGATCGCCCCGGAGCCCGCGGTCGGATCGCTGGCGGAGTAGCGGGCGTCGTACAGCTCGTAGAGCCGGCAGGTGCCGGAGTTGACCATGATGGCGTGCCGGTCGCCGCCGGCGCTGCGGCCGCCCTCGATCCGGGTGCCGGGACCGAACGGGTACGGGCCCTTGTCACTCTGGCTGGCATAGGTGAACGTGACGTTGACCAGGGCATGAGCATTCGTGACCACGTTGTAAGGAATGCCGTAGGGGTAACCGCCGGGATCGGGGCCGAAGTCAGGGTGCAGGTAGGTGCCGGCCGAGTCCATGCTCTGCATCCAGGCCGCGCTGCGGGGGTTCACCGGCAGCTCCGAGATGTCGGTGTTCCAGACGTTGTCGGCCGGGAACATCGGGCAGCCCGGAGCGCCGCGCACGATGGTCCCGCTGGCAGCCGCGGGCCTGGTTGCGGGTACTGCCTGCGTTGCGCGCGCGCCCTGCACTGCCTTCGCTGCCTGCACTGCCTGCGCTCGGGCGGCCGGGCCGGGCCGGGCCGGCTGCTGCGCAGCCACCGGCACGACAGCCGCACTGCAGGCGGCGAGCAACGCCAGCGGCAGCGCAGCTGCCATCACGGCTGCGGCCGCAGCCGGGCGACGCGCGCCAGGATGACCAAGTCTCAACATTGCCGACATCCTGGCACGACCCTGCGCCGGGAGCAGGCAAATCTGCCCTACCTGGCCTGACCGGGCGCCGTGATCAGGCGACCTGCCTGGCATCGATGCGAGCTCTTTGCCCGTGACCGGCGGCGGATGCCAGGCAAGCCACCGGCCGCGGCCGGTGTTAGGGTCACCAGGGCCTAGTCGTGCTGCGGAGGTGAGAATCGCCGTGGGCTTGCCGCGGATGTCGACGGATTCCGTGCTCTTCAGCACGTACAACGTGCTGAACCTGTTCCAGGCCGACTCGGCCGCTGAGCGCGAGCACTACCGGCTGGTCGTTGAGTCGATCCGGGCACTGGATACGGACGTGCTCGCCGTCCAGGAAATCCGTGCCCCGGACGGCAAGCTGGCGCGGGCGCGGCTGCGGCAGCTGGCCGATGACGCCGGGATGCGGTGCATGGTGCCAGGTCGGGCCGGCGGGGCCGGCCGCAGCGCGCTGGCGACGGGACCGCACGGTTACCACGCGGGCCTCATCTGGCGCGACTGTATCGAGCCCGTTCCTGGGTCGTTCCGCGGCTACGGAAAGGGAGATTTCTGGCACTCGCTCGCCTGCGTCACCCTCGACGCGGGCGGCTCCAGGGTGCGGTATGCCGCGCACCACGCGACGCCGTTCGGCAGGCAGCTGCGCGCGGATCAGAACGAGCGGCTCGTCGCTGCGCTGACCAACCCGCCCGGCGGCCTGCCGGCGATGGTCGGGGCGGACTGGAATACCGAGTCCGCGGACCGCGTCCGGGATAAGGACTCTGGCGAGTGGATCCTGTACGAGCCGCGTGATCCCTTTGCCGGGATTGACTGGTTCGACGAGCTCGTTTATCAGTGCCAGTGGGACTACGACGAACGCGGGCGGCGCAGGCACCGGGCTGACCGGCGGCCCGGCGACGTGCTCTGGGCCGGCGGCCTGCACGACGTCGCCGCGGCCTTGCGGGCGCCGTGGCAGGCAACCGTCGGCCACCATCCGGATGACTCCTATGGCGTCCGCGGGATCTCCCGCCGGATCGACGGCATTCGCGTGACGAAGCAGCTCCTCGGTGGCCTGCGCGCCTACGGGGTGGAAGACAGCGCTCTCACCAGGCGGGCCTCGGATCACCTTCCCGTCACCCTGGAGTACGTCCCGCCGGGCATCGCCCCGGCGTAGGCCACCGTCAGCCGGCCCTGCGGCGCAGGAACGGGGATTGGCGTGGCAGCCGCCTTTGGTGCAGGAGGTGGTGACACGGGCACCGTCGACACGGTTCTTACCGCCACCAACAAGGCGGGCACGCCGATCGCGGTCGGAACCAACCCCGACGCCATCTTGATCGTGCCGTAGCAATACCGGATCCAGCCCGGCTCGCCGCCGAGCACGCAGCGTCAGGGGCAGGCGATCTCGAACCACACGGTCCAGCCCGCGTGGCCGTCGCCGCTGACTCCCCAGTCGCTGGCAAGCTGGCTGACGATCACCAAACCGTGCCCGTGCTGCCCGTCCGCAAAGGCAGGCGTGACCCACGGGCCGCCCTGGTCTTCGACTTCGACCCGGACGCGGTCGCCGGGGCGCACAGTGGCGCGGACGGTGAACAGCCCGTCGGGCCTGCGCGAGTTGCTGTGAGTGACGGCGTTGGCGGCAATCTCCGATAGGCACAGGACCGCGTCGTAAGCCTTAGCGCGGCCGTCCAGGACGCCCGCGAGGAACCTGCGTGCTTCTCCGACGTGATCAGCGCGTCCCGGGTACCTGCAGGACCAGGCGAGCGGTTGCACAGCGGTAGTGGTCTCCCGCATTCTGCGGTCTCCTGTCTCGCTGCCAACTCCGGGAAGCTCTAAAAGAACTGTAATTCGAGTTAAGCACGTGAGTACGCTAATCGGCAATCTTTCAAATCGGCGTATTAGATAGTGAATTATCCTATGGATAAATGCATTGCCTATCGTGCTGTGAGACGCTTTTATATCGATGTAAACGCTCTTTCGCGCCGGGAGTGCTCGCTCACGCCGGGAAGGGGAAGATGCCCGAGGGGGCTGCGGGATCGGTCGTGCCGCGCAGGCTCCGAAGACTGGCTTCCCGGGGGGAGCGGTGGACGGCTCCCCCCGGGAAGCGGGTTTCCCCTGAGGCGCCCGCGAGGGCCTCGGGGACGCTCAGCGGGTCATCCCGACCGCGCCCGGACCGCGGTTATCCGGCGCCCACGAGGGCGGCCAGATCCGCGACCGNNCGAGCATGCCGTGCCTGCGGAGCTCCGGCATGACCCCCTCGCCGAACCAGTAGGCCTCCTCCAGGTGCGGATAGCCGGAGAAGATGAACTCCTCGATGCCGAGCGATGCGAACTCACCGATCCGCTCGGCCACCTCCTCGTGGCTGCCGACCAGCGCCGTGCCCGCGCCGCCGCGGACAAGCCCTACACCTGCCCACAGGTTCGGGTAGATCTCCAGGTCCGCCACGGCGCCGCCGCGGCGGTAGTTCGCGTGCAGGTCCCGCATGCGGTCCTGGCCGACCGACTCGCTCCGGCCGAGCACCCGCTGAGCGTTGGCGATCTCGCCGGGATCAAGGTCATCGAGCAGCCGGCCTGCCTCCGCCCAGGCGTCCTTAGCGCTGTCGCGGCTGATCACGTGCAGCCGGATGCCGAAGCGGAGCGTCCGGCCCTCGGCCTCGGCGAGCCCGCGCATCCAGGCGATCTTCTGCGCGACCTGGTCCGGTCGCTCGCCCCAGGTCAGGTAGACGTCGACGTACCTGGCCGCGACCGGCCCGGCCGCTGCGGACGAGCCGCCGAAGTAGACGCCGGGAGTCGGCTCGGGCGGGCTCATCACGGTCGCGCCGTCGATCTGGTAGTGGACTCCGTGGAAGTCATACGGGTGGCTGCTCCACGCGCCGCGGACGATGTCGATGAACTCGCCGGTGCGCGCGTACCGCTCGTCATGCGGCAGGTGATCGCCGAACCGGCGCTGCTCGTCGGCCTGGCCGCCGGTGACCACGTTCAGCAGCAGCCTGCCGCGTGAGATCCGCTGGTAGGTCGCCGCCATCTGCGCGGCCAGGGTCGGCGACGTCAGTCCGGGCCGCAGCGCGACGAGGAACTTCAGCCGCTGCGTCTCGCGGATCAGGGCCGCGGTTACCAGCCAGGCATCCTCGCACCAGGTGCCGGTGGGGGTGAGCACCCCGGTGAAGCCGAGTTGCTCGGCGGAGCGGGCTACCTGGGCGAGGTACTCGATGTCCGGCGGCCTCGACGCTGCGCGCGCGCCCGTGGCCAGGCTGCCCGGCCCGCCGTGCCCGCCCTCCAGCGGCACGCTGTGCCCGCGGCCGATGATGGCCCGCCCGTCACCGGAGGTGGGCAGGAACCAGTGGAACGTCAGGCTCATGCCATCATGCTTATCGACGGTTCCTATAATGTCAATCGAGAAGCTAGGTAATTGTCTGCAGTGTGTCCGCTGTCACAGCGGAGCGCGGCGGCCGGCCGTCTCGGCCCGGCCGCCGCCTCCCGTCGCCGCGGCCGCCGCAGTTGGCTGTCACCGTGGCGCGCGCCGGCGCCAGCTGCCGATCGCCGCGATGATCACCAGCAGCGCGCAGGCATCGAAGATGGTCGCGGCGCCGAATGCGCTGGCCATGCCGTGCACGATGGCCTGCTGGCCCTGGGCCAGCGCACTGCCATGGGACCGGCCACTGCGGGCCGCGTTCCTGCTTGCCGTGCCGTACACGGTGACCAGGATGGCCAGGCCCAGGGATCCGCCGACCTGCTGCGTCACGTTCACCATGCTGGACGCGGCCCCGGCGTCGCCGGGCTGGACCCCCGCGAGGGAGGCCATGGTCAGCGGCACGAACACGACCCCCATGCCAGCGCCGAGCAGCAGCATCGGCCCGAGGACGCCGGGCAGGAAACTGGTGGCGGGGGAAATCCGGGCGAGCCAGGCCATTCCGGCCACGACCGGGAGCAGGCCGGACACCATCAGGACCTTCGGCGGGAAACGGCTGATCAGCCTCGGCGCGGCGCGCGACACGGCGAAGAGCACGGCCGTCATCGGCACGAACGCGAGGCCGGCCTGCAGCGGGCTGAATCCGAGAATGTCCTGGACGAACTGGGTGAGGAAGAAGAACATGCCGAACATGCCGGCGACGAGCAGCAGCCGGGCGAGATAGGAGCCCGAGCGGCCGCGGTCGGCGAACAGGCGCAGCGGCGTGATCGGCTGCGCGGCGCGGGACTCGATGAGCAGGAAAAGGCCGAGCAGGACGACGGCAGCGCCGAAGGCGCCCAGGGAAAGCGGGTCGCGCCACCCGTCCGACGCGGCGCGGATGAAGGCATAGACCAGCGCGGTCATGCCCGCGGTCGAGGTGAGCGCGCCGGCCAGGTCGAACCTCCCGGGCCTGCGCTGCGACTCGGCGAGGAATCGCGGCGCGGTGAGCAGGACGGCAGCGCCGATTGGCACGTTGACGAACAGCACCCAGCGCCAGGACGCCCACTCGGTGATCATGCCGCCGAGGACCAGGCCAAGCGACGCGCCGCCCATCGCCACGGCGGTGTAGATGCCGAGCGCGCGGGTCCGCTCGCGGCCCTCCGGGAAGCTCCCCGTGATCAGTGCCAGCACGGCGGGCGATGCGATGGCGCCGCCAGCTCCCTGGACGGCGCGCGCGGCGAGCAGCAGCCCGGCCGAGGTCGCCAGCCCGCCGGCCAGCGAGGCGACGGTGAATATACCGATGCCGGCCATGAAGACCCGCCGCCTGCCGAGGATGTCCCCGGCCCGCCCGCCCAGCAGCAGCAGCCCGCCGAAGGTGAGGGTATAGGCGTTGAGCACCCAGGACAGGCTGGGCGCGGAGAAGTGCAGCCCGCGGGCGATGCTCGGCAGGGCGATGTTCACCACCGTCATGTCGAGGATGATCATCAGCTGGGCGCAGAGCACGATGGCGAGGGCCACGCCGCGCTGGTCCCGGCGGCCTGGATCGCGGGCCGGGCCGCGGGTTATGGTCTGTGGCATCGACGATGTCGACATGATTGCCTTCCTGAAGGGATGCCGAGAAGAGCCCCGGGCGGCCGGCTGGCCGCGCTGGCGGCTTGAGTGAGCGACGAGGGTGAGAGTGAGCTACTATGGAAAGCGGAGGCTTCCTCCGCTAACTATACGGAGGCCTCCTCCGTTTTGCAACTCCTGTCAGGTGAATGCTGATGAACAGCCCCGCTGAGCCGCTGACGTCCGGCGGTGCCCCGGCGTCCGGGCGGCCTCCGGCGCGGCCGATGCGCGCCGACGCCCAGCGGAACTACCGGCTGCTGGTGAGCGCGGCTATCGCGGCCTTTGCCGAGCACGGCGCTGACGACGCGTCGCTTGAGGAGATCGCGCGCCGGGCCGGCGTCGGGATCGGCACCCTGTACCGGCATTTCCCGACCCGGCAGGCGCTGCTGGAAGCCGTTTACCTCGACCAGGTGGAGGTGCTGAGCGCCAGGGCGGACGAGCTGCTCGGATCTGCGCCTCCCGGCGAGGCGCTGATGACCTGGCTGCGGGCGCTGGTCGATTTCGGCAGCACGAAGCGCAGCCTGACGTCGGCCCTGGTGGCCACCCTCGGCAAGGACTCGGAGGTCGTGTCGGCATGCGGCGCCATGATGCGCGGGTCAGCGGCTGCCCTGCTCGGCCGGGCGCAGCAGGCCGGCGAGGTGCGCGCTGACGCCAGCGCCACGGACCTGCTCAGGCTCGTGCACGCGATCAGCATGGTCGTCGACCGCCCGCCGGTCGAGGACGGCCAGGCAGACCGGATGATCGGGCTCATCGCGGATGGCCTGCGCTATCAGTCGGCCGGCTGACCGGGCGCTGAATGCCGCGCCGCGGCCCGTAATGTTGCCCCTGTGCCCGACAGCGATCACCTGCTCGTCAGCGATCCGCCGTACGTCCTGCCGGCCATTCCCGCCTCCGCCGGGGCGATGATCTTCGACCAGTCGGGGCGGCTGCTGATCCTGAAGCCGACCTACAAGTCGGGGTGGACGATCCCCGGCGGCGTGATGGAGGCCGACGGGGAGACGCCCTGGGATGCCTGCAGGCGCGAGGTCCGCGAGGAGTGCGGTATCGACGTGCAGGCCGGCCGGCTGGCCTGCGTCGACTTCCGGCGGCCCCGGCCCGCCCGTCCCGGCAAGCCCGGTAACCCGGGCGGAATCCGCTTCCTCTTCGACTGCGGCAAGCTGGATGACGCTAGCCTCGCCGCCATGGTGCTGCAGCCCGAGGAGATCTCCGGGCACCGGCTGGTCCGGCTGCCCGCCGCGCTGAAACTGCTCAGGAAGCCGATCCGGCGCCGGGTGGCCGCGGCGCAGCGCTCCGGAACGCCCAGATACCTGGAGAACGGCCGGCCGGTGCCGGGGATCGGCCGCTGACGGCAGGTCAGCCGAGGTCGCTGAGGCCGCGCACATAGGCGGCCTGCCCGGCGTGCTGGAGATCATCGGAGATGACGCTGACCAGCCGCACGCCGAGTGTCACCGGGGGATCCCAGCGCTCGTCCACGATCCGGTCCAGGTCCGCGTCGGCCAGGCCCCTGATGTACCGGGTCGTCTGCTCGAAGACCGCGTCGTGGTAGGCGATCAGTAGCTCCGCGGACTCCACCTGGACCGCGGCGACCTCCTTGTCGCCATGCCCGTATCCGGTCTCCGCCGGGTCGAGCGGCAGGCCGAATCGGGCCACCCAGCCGCCCGCCGTCCAGGCCTGCTCGATCCCCGCCGCGGCGGCGACGTGATCGTCCTGAACCCTGGTCAGGTGCCAGATCAGCCAGGCGATCGAATTGGCCTGGCCGTCGGGGCGGAATGCCAGCTGGCCGGGCGACAGCCCGTCGACCGTATGGTGGACCACCTCGTGAATCCGGCCGAAGGCATCGGCGAGCAGTTCAGCCGTTGTCATGGGTACTCCCCTCAGATGAGATACGCAGTCCTGCCCAGCCTGTCAGTAAGCTAGGCCAATCGGAGCCGCGGGAACTGCCCGGGCCGCCTGCACCGGCGGCCGGCTCGTCCCCGCGATTCTGCCACCGGGTGACCGCGGGGGCCGGGACGAGCGGCCGGTGCCGTGCGAGGGGAGCATCCTGCAGTGCCCAGGACTGATGATCGCGCGCCGCTGCGGGTGGCGCTGCTCGGCTGCGGGGTAGTGGGCTCGGAAGTCTTCCGGCTGCTCGTCGAGCAGGCCGCTGACCTCAGGGCGCGGGCGGGCGCGCCGCTTGAGGTGGCGGGCGTGGCGGTCCGTGACCCAGCACGCCGGCCCGGCCTGGCGGCAGGCAGCGCGCTGCTCACCACCGACGCGATGACCCTCGCGACCCGTCCCGACGTGGACATCGTGATCGAGCTGATGGGCGGCATCGAGCCGGCCAGGTCGCTGCTGCTCGCCGCGATGCGGGCAGGCAAGTCGGTCGTCACGGCCAATAAGGAGCTGCTGGGCCAGGACAGCGCCGCCATGCACCGGGTGGCCCGCGAGCACGGCACCGACCTGTACTACGAGGGCGCGGTCGCCGGGGCGATCCCGCTGCTGCGGCCGCTGCGCGAGTCCCTGGCCGGCGATGCGGTCCGCCGCGTGCTCGGCATCGTCAACGGCACCACGAATTACATACTCGACCAGATGGATACCCAGGGCGCGGACTTTGCCGACGCGCTCGGCGAGGCACAGGCGCTTGGCTACGCGGAAGCCGACCCGACCGCCGACGTCGAGGGCTTCGACGCGGCGGCGAAGACGGCGATCCTGGCCGGCCTTGCCTTCCACACCAGGGTAACCACCGCGGATGTGCACAGGGAGGGCATCTCGGCGGTAAGGGCAGCAGACATAGCGAGCGCCCGCGCGCTCGGCTGCGTGGTCAAGCTGCTCGCGATCTGCGAGCGATGCGACGGCGGCATCTCCGCGCGCGTGCACCCGGCGATGATCCCGCGGGTGCATCCGCTCGCCGCGGTCCGCGGGGCGTACAACGCGGTCTTCGTCGAGGCGGAGTCGGCGGGCCGCCTGATGTTCTACGGCGCGGGCGCGGGCGGCGGGCCGACGGCCAGCGCCGTGCTCGGCGACGTCGTCGCCGTCGCGCGCAACCGCATTGCCGGGATCCGCGGCCCCGATACGTCCACCTACGCCGAGCTGCCCGTGCTGCCGATGGGCGACGCGCTCACCCGGTACTACGTCGCGCTGGACGTGGCCGACCGGCCGGGCGTGCTCGCCCCGGTCGCCGAGGCGTTCGCCCGGCACAACGTGTCGATCAGGGCGGTGCGCCAGGAGGGCAGGGGAGAAGACGCCAACCTGGTTATCGTGACCCACACGGCACGCGAGTCGCAGCTGGCGGCGACCGTGGCCGAGCTGGGCGCGATGCCGGCCGTCCGCGCCGTCGGAAGCGTGCTGCGAGTCGAAGGCGAGGAGGGCGAATGAGCCTGGCCGGCCAGTGGCGCGGGGTGATCGGCGAGTACGGTGACCGGCTGCCGTCGCCCGGTACCGGGCTGGTGGTCACGCTCGGCGAGGGCGGCACCCCGCTGCTGCCGGCGCCGGTGCTCTCCGCGATGACCCGATGCGAGGTATATCTCAAGGTCGAGGGCGCTAACCCGACGGGCTCGTTCAAGGACCGGGGGATGACCGTCGCGGTGAGCATGGCGGCAGCGAGGGGTGCCACCATGGTCATCTGCGCCTCCACCGGGAACACCAGCGCGAGCGCGGCTGCCTACGCCGCCAGGGCGGGGCTGGGCTGCGCCGTGCTCGTGCCGCAGGGCAACATCGCGATCGGCAAGCTCGCCCAGGCGCTGGTGCACGGCGCGAAGCTGCTGCAGGTGGACGGTAACTTCGACGACTGCCTGAAACTCGTCAGAAAGCTGGCGGAGAGCTACCCGGTCGCCCTGGTCAACTCCGTCAACCCGGAGCGGCTGCAGGGCCAGAAGACGGCGGCTTTCGAGATCGTCGACGTGCTGGGCGATGCACCCGACGTGCACTGCCTGCCGGTGGGCAACGCCGGCAACATCAGCGCGTACTGGCTGGGCTACAACGAGTACCTGGCCAGCGGCGACGCGACGAGGGTGCCGCGGATGCTCGGCTTCCAGGCGAGCGGCGCCGCGCCTATCGTCACCGGCCGGGCCGTGACGGCGCCCAGCACGATCGCGACCGCGATCAGGATCGGCAACCCGGCCTCGTGGCGGCTCGCCGAGGCCGCGCGGGACGAGTCCGGCGGCCTGATCGCCTCGGTCACCGACGAGCAGATCCAGTCCGCCTACCGGCTGCTGGCCAGCAAGGAGGCCGTGTTCGGTGAGCTGGCGTCCGCGGCCGGGGTGGCCGGCCTGCTGCAGGCCTGCGAGACGGGCCAGGTGCCGGCGGGCTCGCTGGTCGTCTGCACGATCACCGGCAACGGGCTGAAGGAGCCCGGCCCGGCGATCGCGGCCGCGGCCGAGCCGGTGACGGTCCCGGCGGACGGCAGCGCCGCCGCCGCGGCGCTGGGGCTGGAGTGAGCTGGCCGGAGCATCCTGTCGTCGTCCGCGCCCCCGCGACAAGCGCGAACCTGGGGCCCGGATTTGACACCCTGGGACTGGCCCTGAAGCTGCACAACATCGTCGCGGCGAGGATCATCAGCGCCGGGCTGGAGATCGAGGTAGCTGGCATCGGCGCGGAAACCGCGACGGCGGGGGAAGATCATCTCGTCATCCGCGCCATGCGGGCCGGGTTCGCGGCGCTGGGCGGCCAGCCGCCGGGTATCGCCATTCGGTGCCGTAACGCGATCCCGCAGGGATACGGCCTCGGCTCCTCGGCTGCCGCCATAGTGGCCGGCCTGCTGGCCGCGCGTGCCCTGTCCGGGGCGGCACCGGCCGGGGAGGCGGGCCAGGAGAGGACGGCCCGGGAGGCGGCGGCCGGGGATGTTGCGGCCGGGGCTGCGGGCCAGGAGACGGCGGCCCGGGAGGCCGCGGCCGGGACGGGACTGGCCGATATCGCGCTGCTGCGCCTGGCAGCCGAGCTGGAGGGGCACCCGGACAATGTGGCCGCGTGCCTGGCCGGCGGCCTCACGATCGCATGGACGTCGGCGGCGGGCACCAGGTCCGCCCGGCTGTCGCCGTTGCCGGAGCTGTCGCCTGTCGTCTGCGTGCCGCCCGAGCCGCTAGCCACCGCGGCGGCACGGCTGGCCCTGCCGCCAGCGGTCCCGCATGCGGACGCCGCCCGGAACGCGGCCCGGGCGGCCCTGCTCATCGCCGCGCTGACCGGCGCCCCCGGCCTGCTGATGGATGCCACGGAGGACTTCCTGCACCAGCGCTACCGCGCGGCCGCGATGCCGCGGACGGCAAGCCTGATCGCCGCGCTGCGCTCGGCCGGGATCCCGGCCGTCGTGTCGGGCGCCGGTCCCGCCGTGCTGGCGCTGACGGTAACCGGCCGGCTGCCGGACGCCGGCGCGGTAGCAACCGTTGCGGCGGCGGAGGGGGCAGGGTGGCAGGCAAGCCCCCTGGGCGTAGACGCCCAGGGGGCTACCACCGAGCCCTGTCGGCCAGGCTCAGGCCGCGACCGCTGACCTCGCCGCGGCCGGCTCCAGCGCCAGCTCCAGCACCTCGCGGACGTCGCTGACCGGGTGAATCGTCAGCTCCGCGCGGACTCCGGCCGGCACGTCGTCCAGGTCGGGCTCGTTGCGCTTCGGGATCAGCACCGTCGTGATCCCGGCCCGGTGGGCGGCCAGCAGCTTCTGCTTCACCCCGCCGATCGGCAGCACCCGGCCCGTCAGCGAGACCTCGCCGGTCATCGCCACGTCGGACCGGACCAGCCGGCCGGACAGCAGCGAGGCGAGGGCAGTGGTCATCGTCACCCCCGCGCTCGGCCCGTCCTTGGGCACGGCTCCGGCCGGCACGTGCACGTGCACGCCGCGGTCCTTCAGGTCGCCCACCGGCAGCTCGAGCTCGGCGCCGTGCGAACGCAGGTAGGACAGCGCGATCTGGGCGGACTCCTTCATCACGTCGCCCAGCTGGCCAGTGAGGGTGACGGCGGTGTTGCCGGTCTCCGGGTCGGCCAGCGACGCCTCGATGAAGAGCACGTCGCCGCCGGCGCCGGTGACGGCCAGGCCGGTGGCCACGCCGGGCACGGCCGTCCGCTCGGCTGACTCCGGAGTGTGCCGCGGATGCCCGAGATAGCCGTACAGGTCACCGGGCCCGACGGTGACCGGCAGGGTTGCCGTGCCTCCCGCAAGCTGCGCGGCGATCTTCCGCAGTACCCGGGCGATGCTCCGCTCCAGCCCTCGCACGCCCGCCTCGCGGGTGTACTCGGCGGCCATCCGCCGGAGCGCGTCGGCGGTCACCGTCACGTCCGCCGCGTCCAGGCCAGCCCGCTCCAGCTGGCGTGGCAGCAGGTGATCCTGGGCGATCGTCACCTTCTCGTCCTCGGTGTAGCCGTCGAGCGCGACCAGCTCCATCCGGTCGAGCAGCGGCTCGGGGATCGCCTCGGCCACGTTGGCCGTCGCGATGAACAGCACGTCGGACAGGTCGAGCTCGACCTCGAGGTAGTGGTCGCGGAACGTGTGGTTCTGTGCCGGGTCTAGCACCTCGAGCAGCGCGGCGGTGGGATCACCGCGGTAGTCCGTGCCGAGCTTGTCGACCTCATCGAGCAGGATGACCGGGTTCATGGAGCCGGACTCGCGGATGGCGCGCACGATCCGGCCGGGCAGCGCGCCGACGTAAGTGCGCCGGTGACCGCGGATCTCGGCTTCGTCCCTGACGCCGCCGAGTGCCACCCGGGCGAACTTCCTGCCCATGGCGCGGGCCACCGACTCGCCCAGCGAGGTCTTGCCGACGCCGGGCGGCCCGGCCAGGGCAAGCACCGCGCCGCTGCGACGGCCGCCGACCAGCGTGAGGCCCTTGTCCGCGCGCCGCTTGCGGACCGCGAGGTACTCGATGATCCGGTCCTTCACGTCGTCAAGGCCGGCGTGGTCGGCGTCCAGGATCTCGCGGCTGCCGCCGATGTCGTAGGCGTCGTCGGTGCGGGTGTTCCACGGGATCTCCAGGACCGTGTCCAGCCAGGTGCGGATCCAGCTGCCCTCCGGCGAGGAGTCCGAGCTGCGCTCCAGCTTGGCGGCTTCCTTCATTGCCGCCTCGGCCACCTTCTCCGGCAGGTCCGCCGCCTCGATCCTGGCCCGGTAGTCGTCCTCCTCCGAGGCCGGCTGGCCGTCGAGTTCGGCGAGTTCCTTGCGGATGGCGGCGAGCTGCTGGCGGAGCAGGAACTCGCGCTGCTGCTTCTCCATGCCCTCGCGGACGTCGGTCTGGATGGTCTCGGCGACGTCGAGCTCGGCGAGCTGGTCGCGGGCCCACCCGGTCAGGCGCTCCAGCCGCTGCTCCGGGTCGATGGTCTCCAGCAGCTCCTTACGCTGCTCCAGTGACAGGTACGACGCGTAGCCTGCGCTGTCGGCGAGCGCGGACGGGTCCGTTATGCGCTGTAGCGCATCGACGACCTGCCAAGCCCCGCGCTTCTGCAGGATCGCTCCGGCCAGGCCCCGGTACTCGCGTGCCAGCTCCACCGCGCGCGGGCTGGCCGGCGGCTCCTGCTCGACGGTGCCTTCGACCCAGAGCGCCGCTCCTGGCCCGACCGTGCCGGTGCCGATCCGCACCCGCGACAGGCCGCGGATCACCGCGGCAGGCTCGCCGCTGGGCAGCCGGCCGACCTGCTCGACGATCCCGAGCGTGCCGACAGCGGAGTACTTGCCGCCCAGCCTGGGCACGAGCAGTACCCGCGGCATGGCGTCGGCCGCGTCAGGCGCGGACGCCGACAGCCGCGCCGCCTCGATGGATGCCCGGACTTCCGTGCCCGAGGTGTCCACAGGGACCACCATGGTGGGTAGCACCACGGTGTCGTCAAGCGGCAGCACGGGCAGGGAGAGAGTTTCGCTCATCAGGTCCTCTTCCCTGGTCAATTACTTACTTACACTTGTCAAGCCAGCCGACCCTCAGTTTGTTTCCGCCGGCCGTTCGCGCTCAGCGGACAGCGTGCCGCGGGGCCGGTCGCGGAAGATTCTCAGGCGTCGCCGCCAGTCGCGGGGCGGGGCGGGTCGCGGTCCTGGCTGAATGCCGCGACCACCGGCGCGAGCCGCAGGACGTCGTCGGGCCCGGCGAGGTCAGGCAGCGAGACGAAGACCGTGCTGACACCGCGCTCTGCGAGCTGCCGGTATCTCCCGACGTGATCAGCCGCCAGGCCGGCATGGTGCCGCCGGGCGTAGACCGCCGCGGCGGTCCTGCCGCGCCGCCGGCGGCCGGTATCGTTCCGCCGCCCAGGTGGATTTCCCCGCGCCCGCAGGACCGATCAGAACCACCAGCGCGGGATCGGGCACGGCCGCTGTCACCATGGCGGGCGGAGCGCGCTGGTGCCCGGAGCGCCGGGACTCACGACCATCAGCCCGGATCCAGGCTGCCGCTGAGCAGCCCGTGCAGCCCCCGGCGGGCCCGCGCCGAGGTCCAGCCGTGCCGCCCGCGGAGGTGGACATACGGCCAGCAGGCCGTATTGAAGAGCAGGTCGGCGGACTCCGCCGGATCGTCGGCGATAGGTGCGACGGAATGATCGATGAGGCCGTCCTCGAAGAGGCGGGTGAACGGCTCGTTGAAGTTGATCCTCGTCGCAGTCGCCCGGTGGAACACGGTGTCGGAGGCTAGCAGCAACGGCAGGTGGGCGTCGATGACGTCGAAGAGGGCATCGATGGCGCGGTCCAGCCGCTCGCGTGCCGTGCCGGTGCCGACAATCGCCGGCCACATGGCCTGCCGGTAGTTCTGGCCGAGCTGGCTGAGTAGCGACGCGATCAGCGCTTCGCGCGACGCGCCGAGGCGCCAGGCCGTCACCCGGGAAAGGCCGGCGGCCTCGGCGACCGCCTCGATGGTCAGTCCCTGCCAGCCGGCATCCTGCAGGACGCGTGCCGCCGCGGCGAGCAGCCGCTCATCCTGCACTGGCCCGTCGTCTGCCTCCGGGCCGGCTGGCCCGCTCGGGCCTGCGGGGTCCGGAGGGTTTTGCGGCGTGTCGCCCATCCGCTGATGGTAGCCGCCTGCTGCGGCTTAGGAAACTATGCCTTACCTGTTGACGAAACATCAATGTTACATAAAACTTAGCATACGGGCTCAGGCCACGGGCACAGACAGGACGGAGTGGACACGTTGAACAGGTATCACCAGCGGCTCTGCCGCTCCCCCGAATGGGCTGCCTTTGTGGCGGACTCCCTGGTGCCGCGCGCACTCGACGGCGTGCCGCTTGGCGATAACGTGCTTGAGCTCGGTCCGGGATACGGTGCCAGCACCCAGCCGCTCGCCGAGCGGACGGCATCGCTGACGGCACTCGAATCCGATCCGGAGCTCGCCAGCCGGCTGCGTGCCCAGCTCGGCCAGCCGGTGACCGTGGTGGACGGCGACGCCACCAGCATGACCTTCGGCGCCTCGACGTTCAGCGCCGTGGTCTGCTTCACGATGCTGCACCACCTTCCGTCCAGCGCCGCGCAGGACAAGCTCTTCGCCGAAGCGGCGAGGGTACTCGTGCCCGGCGGGGTGTTCGCCGGCACCGACAGCCAGCCGAGCTGGCGTTTCCGCCTTATTCACCTGGCGGACACGTGCAACCCGGTAGACCCGGGAACGCTGGCCGCCCGCCTGACCGCGGCCGGCTTCGGCCAGATCCGGATCGACACCAGTCACGGTGTCGTCAGCTTCGTCGCGCGCACGGCTGCAGCTGGCTAATGAAGAGCGCGACGGCTCGTGATCCATCCCGGCGGGCTAGCGTCACTCTCATGTCCGCGCAACTTGAGGTCACGTCCCGTGTGCTGGTACCAGCGGAGGCCGAGCGCGTGTGGCAGGTCGCGATGGACTGGTCCCGGCAGCGCGAGTGGATGTGGGGGACGCAGGTCCGCGGGGGCACCGGCATCGGTGCCGAGGTGGTGGCCAGAACGGGGATCGGCCCCGTCGGATTCGCGGACACCATGGTGATCACGGAGTGGGATCCGCCGCGACGGTGCGTTGTCCGGCACACCGGCCGCATCGTGCGCGGGCTCGGCATCTTCGAGGTGACAGGCAGCGGGCAGCAGACGGAGTTCCGGTGGACGGAGCGGCTGCAGCTGCCGTGGCCGCTATCCGGGCGGCTCGGCCGGTGGATGGTAGTACCGCCGGCGCGCTGGGGCCTGGACGCCTCGCTGCGCCGGCTCGCGCGGCTGCTCTGATATCGGCCGGACTACGACTACTGAGCTCGGCCTGGCGGGCCTGACGGGAGCCCGGCTGGTCGTCCTGAAAGGCGTTTTGCGAGATACCCCTCCGGGGTTATTGGAATACCCGTGAGGGGTTTATCGGCTCCCTCGCGATGCGCGGGCTAGCTGCATTACATGATCGAAAATGATATCGTTAAATATCTGCTGATCAGCTAAGTTATGCATAAGGTATTGCTCTGCCTGACGGTAACTAATAGCATTCTGGTGGCATCAATTCTTAGCAGTCAGGCGAGAAGCCGGCCTTATCCGGCGGTTATGCGCTCCGCGCCGGGCGCCGGTATTCGCCAGCAGCGGCTGCGGCAGTTCGGTGCTGAGCCGGGCGGGACCGTGGTGCCCGCGGGGAAAGCGTCACGAGAGGGGACGATGCCGCGATGAGCGATGCCGTGGCCGCCCTCGGTGTCCCGCCCCGCGACGCCTCCGCGCGCAGTACCGCAGCAGGGCTGGACGGCAACGCTGCCATCGCGGCGGCGGGCTGGGAACCCCCGGATGCGCGCCGGCGGCTGCAGCTTGCGCTGGGCGGCATCTGGCTGCTCGACGCGGTCCTGCAGTACCAGTCGTTCATGTTCACCAGGGCGTTCGCCGGGACGCTCGCGGCTTCCGCTAGCGGCAACCCGGCGCTCGTCGCCGATCCGATCATCTGGTCCGCGCGGCTCATTGCGCAGCATGCCGTCGCGATGAACTCCGCCTTCGCCGCCGTGCAGCTGCTGCTGGCCATCGGGATCGCCTGGCGGCCGACGGTCAAGATCGCGCTCGGAGCCTCGATTGCCTGGTCACTGGCCGTGTGGTGGCTCGGTGAAGGACTCGGGTCGGTGCTGACGGGGAACGCGAGCCCGCTCAGCGGCGCACCCGGAGCGGTGATCATCTACGCGCTGCTCGCGATCCTGCTGTGGCCCGCCGGGACGGATCGTCCCTCGGCGTTCGCCGCCGGGCGCTCGGTGGGCACGCCGGTCGCGCGGGCGCTCTGGCTCGCCTTGTGGGGGAGCCTCGGCTGCCTTTCGCTCCAGCCGGCGCTACGGGCTGCCCGGGGGCTGGGCAGCATGATCTCCGCGATGGGGGCCGGCCAGCCAGGCTGGCTCGCCGCTGCCGACACGCACCTCGGCGCCGCGGTCAGCCGTCATGGCCTGGCTGCGTCGATCGTGCTCGCGGTCACGCTGGCGGTCGTCGCGGCCGGGGTATACCTGCCGCCGCCGGCTGCCCGCGCCGCGGTTGTCCTTGCCGTCATCGCCGCCGCGGTCATCTGGGCGGCCGAGGCGCTCGGCGGCGTCTTCACCGGGTCCGGCACCGATCCGAACTCCGGTCCGCTGCTTGCCCTGCTCGCCGTGGCCTACTGGCCGTCAGGCGCCAGCCGGCTGCGGGCCGCCGCAACGGGCCCGGCCGGGACGAGCATGGCTGGCACCTGCCATGCCGCGGCGAGCATGGCCGGGCTGCAGCCTGGCCATGCCGACGGGAGGGAGCGGAGGTGAGCAGTCCCTCACGGCTCGGGTACCTGCTGGCGGCCATCATGATCGTTACTGCCGTCTACTGCGTGAGCCGGCTGGCGGCCGCGCGCCTGCGGGGCCGGCCGACCGAGCCCGCCGTGGACGTCGTCCATGTCCTGATGGGCGTGGCCATGGCGGGGATGCTGGTACCGCGGCTGAGCTTGCTGCCGGGTGGCGCCTGGGAGGCGGTGTTTGGCGCGGCCGTGGCGTGGTTCGGCTGGCAGGCCTTCCGCGCGTACCGCACCAGCAGCGCCGCCGGCCGGGCACTGCATCAGCTGCCGCACGTGCTGGCGAGCGGCGCGATGCTCTACATGTTTCTCGCGGTCTCGCACGCCAGGACCCGGCCGTCGGTAACGGCAATGGCCGCGGGCGGGCAGCCGGCCGGAACCGCCCGTTACCCCGTCCTGGCACTCGCGCTTGCGCTCGCCTTGTTCGGATACGTCGTGTGGGTCACCGACCGGCTTCCCTCGGTGCCTGCCGTGCCAGCGATGCGGCTGGCGCTGGCCGTCGCCCTCCCGGTAGCACCGGAAGCCGGATCGCAGCCCGGGGTAGTACCGGCGGCAGCCGCGGCCGCTGGTACCGGGCGGGCTGTGGCTGCGGCGTTCGCTATGCCCGGGCTCGCTGGCCAGGCCGACGCCGGCCGTCCTGCGCCGCTGCGCGGTGCGCCGCTGTCCCCGCGGCTCGCCGCGTGCTGCGAGATCGTGATGGGCATCACGATGGGCTACATGCTGATCCTGATGCTGTGACCATCCGCCCGGCACGCTGCGCGCCGGCGGCCAGCCCCCGCGCAGTTAATTCATCCCGGCCGGCCCGTCCCGGGCCCGGTGCCGCCGTTGGCGTGGGTTAGCTCCGTAGGATGACGGCCATGACCGAATCCGCACCGGCTAACTTCCCCGTCACCACCGCATTCGAGCTGCCGGGGATGACCGTCGAGCAAGACCTTGGCGTCGCCTTCGGCCTCGTCGTGCGCAGCATGGGAGTTGCCAAGTCCATCGGGGCCGGCTTCAAGGCACTGCGCCAGGGCGAGGTTACCCAGTACACCGAACTGCTGGAGGACAGCCGCCGGCACGCCATCGACCGGATGATCGAGAATGCCAGGCTGCTGGGCGGAAACGCCGTCGTCGCGGTGCGTTTTGACTCCTCCGAGATGGGCCAGCAGCTCACTGAGATCGTGGCCTACGGCACTGCGGTGGTCGTCCGCGCCTCGGCTTCCGCGTAGCCGTGCCGGACGGCCCGCCGCCCGTGCCGGGTTCCCGCTTCGGCGACGCCGACCGGGACCGGCTGACGGGCATCCTGCGCGAGCATTACGCGCTGGGCCGGCTGGAACTCGACGAGCTGAGCCGCCGGGTGGAGATCGTGCTGGCCGCCGAATACGCGGACGAGGCTGCCGTGGCCGTGCGTGACCTCCCGCCGCTCGGCGCGCCCGGCCCCGGCAAGCGGGCACCGGGGCGGCGGCACGCGCAGACGGCCGCGCCCGGGCCGGGCTGGGTTCCGACAGCCGAGCGATTCCGCGATCCGACGACCGGCACCGTCATGCGCGTCTGGCTCGACCCGGCCGACCAGAGCAGGCACTACGTACCGGACGCCGCCAGCTGAACGGCCTTGCCGGAGCTCGCCGTGTCTTAGCGGGGGAGCGCGACCAGGTAGGCGGTGACGGCGCCGGCCAGCCCGGCGGCGGCACCGCCACCACGGCAAGGGCCAGCAGCAGCGCGAGAGCGCGGGCCCACGACGGGATCGGCTGATCCACATGTACGTAGAAGTCGTCGTCGGGCTTCCTCCGCCGGCGCGCGGCGCTGAAGATCGCCGCGATCAGCAGCGCGCATCCCGTTCCGCCTCACTCTGCCATCCGGAGGTAAGTCCTCCCAAACCACGGATCACGGACCTGCCCGCCGGCGCATGAACGGCGCGGCCGGGGGCGCCCAGCGCCCCCGGGCTTGGCCGCGACTCCCGCTGCGGTTGGTTTGGCCGAACGACCGCGGCTGAGGGATAGTAGGAGCAGGCGATGGGGCTCGCCGACGAAACCGTGGCCGAAGCCGCTGACGGCCCCTACCATGCACCGAGCGTGGGAGGAGCGTCGCCTTGGCCCGGCATCAAATCTTCGCGCCCCGGAACGCGGCCGGGATCAGCGGCCTCGCTACCAGGATCGCCGGCCCCGCCGGCCGTTGCGATTGGCAGCATCCCCCCGCGTCGGCCGCTGCCCGCGATCATCCGTGCAATGCCGGGGCTCACGTCGGGGGCTTGCGCCGTCAGGGTTACTCGGATTCCGCCTTGTCACGGTCCGGAGGTGACTCTCTCCTTGCCATTCCACAGCATACTGTTTGACGAGCCCGGCTATCAGCTGGAAATTGCCGAGCGGCAAGAGCCAGCTTTCTTTCCCGACCTGAACCTCGATCAGGTGCTGCAGTCCATCACTGCAGGACGGCAGGAATACGATCTCACGCCATTCTTCTACACTTCACTGCACCGCCTGGAGGCGATTACCTACCGTCATGAGATACTGCGCGACCTTGATGGAAAGGATTTGTTCGAGCGGATAGGAGCATTTGCCCAGAATATGCGGGCCATGCGCGACAGCCTCTCGCAGGCCGTGGGGCTCCACTACAAATATCAGCGGGAAAAGTGGTTCTTGGACGCGGCGGAAGCATATTGCGATGCCGTGGCCTCGCTGGCCCGCGACCTGACTCTTGCCGACCTCAGGTCGCATGGCTTCCTGGCCTTCCGCGAGTACCTGGTGGCCTATACCCAGTCCAGCGCATTCACCAGGCTCACCGCCGATACGAAGGCACTCAGGGATCAGCTGTCCGGAATAAGATATTGCCTCCGTATCCTCAGCGACCGGATCAAAGTCAGCAAATATGATTCGGAGGCTGACTACGGCGCCGACGTGGCCGCTACGTTCGAGAGGTTCAGGCAGCGGGAGGTGAAGGATTACCGGGCAAAATTTCTTTCCCTGGCCGACATGGACCACGTCGAAGCGGGCGTCCTGGACCTGGTCGCGCAGCTGTATCCCGACATCTTCTCGGCGCTCGACGATTACTGCGGCCGTCATCGCGATTATCTTGACCGGACGGTTGCCGTGTTCGACCGGGAGGTGCAGTTTTACGTCGCCTGCATCGACTTCATGGCGAGATTCAGGAGGACCGGGCTGAAATTCTGCTACCCGCAAGTTTCCGGCCGGTCGAAGGACATCCTGGGCCGCGAGACATTCGACATCGCGCTGGCCAACATCCTGGCGCCGGGGAACGGGCCGATCGTCCTCAACGACTTCTACCTGAGCGGCCCCGAACGCATTTTTGTCGTGTCCGGCCCCAATCAGGGCGGCAAGACCACCTTCGCCCGGACTATCGGCCAGATGCACTATCTCGCCAGCATCGGGTGCCTGGTGCCCGGCAGCGATGCGCAGTTGCTGCTGTTCGACCAGATGTTCACTCATTTCGAGCGGGGCGAGAACCTCAAGGATCTCAGCGGCAAGCTGCAGGACGACCTGACCAGGATCCACGAGATCCTGCAGCAAGCTACCGGCAGCAGCGTCATCATCATGAATGAGATCTTCACCTCCACGACGCTGGATGACGCGATCTTCCTCGGCACGAAGGTGCTGGAGGAGATAATCGCGCTGGACGCCATCTGCGTGTGGGTCACGTTCGTTGACGAGCTTGCGTCCCTGAGCGAGTCGACCGTCAGCGTGGTCAGCACGGTCGTTCCGGAGAATCCCGCCGTGCGGACATACAAGATCGTCAGGCGGCCTGCTGACGGACTCTCCTATGCCGTGGCCATAGCCGAGAAGTACGGGCTGACCTACGAGGCCCTCAGGGAGCGGATAGCCCCATGAAGGCTTTTCTTATGTTTAAGGACCGGGACTTCGACACCGACGGCAGCCTGCCGGACAATGAGCCGGACCTCTCCCGGGACCTGGGCCTTGAGACACTCTTCGGCGCGATGGCCCGCGGTGATGAGTTCCTGTTTGACGTGGCAAGGCGGGCTGTCTTGTCGAGCCTGGCTGACGCCGACGCGATCGGCTACCGCCAGCGCATCCTCGCGGACTGCCTGGAGCAGGCCTCCGTCGTCAGGGAGATCTACGATCTAGCGGTCGAGGCGGTCACCGGGAGCAAGAAGATCTACCGCGGCATCTTCATGCAGTCTCCCGACTCGACCCTGCGCTGGTCCGCCGAGGCGATGCAGCTGTTCGTGGGGATACTCAAGCGACTACGGCACAGCGCCGATGAACATGCGGCAGGTTTCCGGTCAGAGGGCTTTACGGCCCTTTTCGAGACCCTTGCCCGTGAACTCGGAGACGACTACTTCCAGGACGTCGAAGACCATCTGCGGCAGTTGCGGTTCCGTGACGGAGTGCTGGTCAGCGCCGAGCTCGGCAGGGGAAACAAGGGGAGCAACTATGTCCTCCGACTGTCGCAGCAGGCAAGGCAGGGCTGGCTCAGGCGGATCTCCGGCAGCCACTCCGCATACACCCTGAGAATCCACCCCCGCGACGAGAGCGGCTTCAGGACCCTCGCGGAGCTGCGCAACAGGGGGATCGACCTGGCGGCTAACGCGCTCGCCCAGTCAGCCGACCACATTCTCAGCTTCCTTACCCTGCTGCGCTGCGAGCTGGGCTTCTACATCGGCTGCCTGAACCTTCAGGAACAGCTCACGCAGAAGGGAGAGCCGCTGTGCGTGCCCGTGCCCGTGCCCGCGGGCAAGCCCGCCCTGTCCTTCCACGGTCTTTACGACGTCTGCCTGAGCCTGCGGCTCGACACGCGGGCCGTGGGCAACGACGTCAACGCGGATGGCAAGTCACTCGTCATGATCACCGGAGCGAACCAGGGCGGGAAGTCGACGTTCCTGCGGAGCATCGGCCTGGCCCAGCTGATGATGCAGTGCGGCATGCTCGTCCCCGCTGAGTCGTTCGCTGGCAGCGTCTGCGAGCGGCTGTTCACGCACTGCAAGCGAGAAGAAGACGCGACGATGAACAGCGGGAAGCTCGATGAAGAACTCAGCAGGATGAGCGAGCTTGCCGACAGCGCGGTGTCCGGAAGCATCGTGCTGTTCAACGAGTCGTTCGCGGCGACGAACGAGCGGGAGGGCTCGGAGATCGCGCGCCAGATAATCCGCGCGCTGACCGAGTCAGGTGTCAGGACTATTTTCGTTACCCACTTCTTTGACCTCGCGCACAGTCTCTACCTGCAGCAGGCCGACACCGCCCTGTTCTTGCGGGCGGAAAGGCAGGCCGGCGGACTGCGGACCTTCAGGCTCGCCGAAGGCGAGCCGCTGCCCACCAGCTATGGCCAGGATCTGTACGAGCGCATCTTCGGCGCAGTGCCCCAGTCCGCAGCCGGCGCACCCGCGGACGGCAGGCCCGATGAGTAAGGGTGACGGGCCGGCGGCCGGTTTCCGGTCGTGAAGGCCTTGACCCTCCGTCAGCCATGGGCCTGGGCCGCGATCTACGGGGGCAAGGACGTTGAGAATCGCCGTTGGAAGACGGCCTATCGTGGGCCGCTGCTAATCCACGCCGGGAAGGACGCCGATCCCGGAGGCTCCGAGTCGTTGCTCTGGACGATGGCGGACCCAGAAGCCTTCGGGCGCCCGCGGGCGGCGTGGCAGGCGCGGGGAGCGATTATCGGCCTTGTCTTCCTCGCTGACATCCTGACCGATTCCCCCAGCCGGTGGGCCATCTCCGGCTGTTTTCACTGGATGCTCGAATTCCCCTCGCCTATCGACCCTCCCGTTCCGTATCGCGGCCGGCAGGGCCTGTGGACGCCGCCCGGCACCGTTACGGAGAAACTGGCTGACTTCCTGTGAAACGGGGGAATCGCGCCGCCTCAGGCCGCCAGAGATTACCCAGGTAGGGGGCCGACGGGACGCCGCGGGCACGCATGCCCCGCAGGTAGCCGGCCACCGGCGGCCGCAAGTCGAGCCCGGGCAATCGGGTGAGCGGGACGAACTGCGGTTCTAGGCCGGCTTCGCGGCGCTCCGGCTGCTGGCCTGACGCAAGACCGCTGGCAATGAACACGAGATCCACCGTGCGCCGGCCCGAGCCTGGCTCTAGCGCTTCGAGGACGAACGCAACCCGCACCGGGTCTGCGGTAATGCCGGTCTCTTCGCTTAGCTCGCGCCGGGCGCACGCTGCCATGCTCTCGCCCTCGCGGGGGGTGCCTCCCGGCAGTACCCAATCGTCCGCGCCGTCATAGGTGCGGTGGATGAGCAGAACGGATTCGTCGCGGAGCAGGATGGTCGAGCAGCGCAGGTCGATGCCGTCAGGCATGGCCGTGGTCTCCTCCCAGTCGGGCAAAGTGCCTCGGGTAGCAGGAGCCATCGGCCGTCTGGCATTCGGGTGCACGAGCACCCACCGGGCGGGTTCCATCGACCGGGCAGCAAGTAGCTGCACTCCAAGAATATCAAGCCGGTGCCGGAGATAGTGCCAGCACGCTAGCCGCCTTCCGAGGCGAGCCTGGCGCCGGGCGTAACTGGCCGCCGTGGCGTAGCATCACCAGTGCGGCCATGTCGCCGCCCGGTGATGGACCCCGCCGGGGATGCTCGCCCGTTACGGCGCGAGCCCGCAATGCCAGAAGGCCGATGGCTCCTGCTCCGAGCGCGAGTTGTCACCGGAGGAGCGGACGATGCCGGCTTCGGCCTCCAGGCCCGCGGCAGGGCTGCAGCGATTTGGCCGGCTGTGGTGGCTGCCATCGGGCGGACAGGGCAATGGCCTCGACGATGCCGCATGGGCGCCGATCCTCGAGGTGAGCGCCGACGTCGTGACGCCGCTGCTAGCGGCGTTCCGGGCCGCTGGCGTTCCGGCCTATGCCGCGAGCATCCGGCCAGCGATATCCCGTCGCGGGAGCGGCCCGGCAGCCGCCGATTTCCGGGTATGGGTAGGCAGCAGCGCTTATGGCCGGGCCGTGGAGACCCTCATTACCGTGCTGCCAGCCCTTACCGGGCAGCCGCATGCCCGCGCCGGGGACGCCCGCCCATGAGGCCCGCCGGACGGCTGCCCGCCGAGGGCCAGGCCTGGCATACAGCCGGTCTGGTCACGCCGCGGCGCTGCGGCGCCAGGTTCGCGGACGCGGACCGGGCGATCTTCGCTACCGTGCTGGCGCACCGCAGCCCGGCGGTCATCGCCGCGGCCCGGGCGGTGAGCGGGCTCGCCGAGCCCGCCGTCGTCTACCCGCTGCTGGCCGCCGCAGGGCTGGTCGCGGCACGCGGCGGACGCTGGCAGCACGCGGTCCTGCCGTGCCTGGTGGTGGCCAGCGGAGCAGTGGTCCGGCGCCAGCTATCACAGGTCATCGCGCGCCCGCGGCCGCCTGCCTCGGAGTGGCTGGCCGAGCCGGAAGGGTTCAGCCTGCCGTCCCGGCACACGACGATCGCTGCCCTGACGGCGGGCGCCAGCGCCCGCGCGCTGGGCATGGGCGGGGTGCCGCGGCGGGCCGCGCCGCTGCTCGCCGCTGCCGGGGTCGGAGCGAGCCGCGTCTGCCTGGGCGTGCACTGGCCAGGCGACGTGCTGGCGGGGTGGCTCTACGCCGAAACATGGCTGGTCCTGGCTGACTATGTGGCTGGTGCGTCCGGCGCCGGCCGCGTGGCCGGCGACGCCCGAACACGCCGACGTGGCGTTCCGCTGCGGCAGCTGCCCGTGGCGCCGCTGGCCGGCCGATACCGGCCGACTGACAGGAGTGCTGGATGCCGCTGGTAAGCGACGACGAGGTCCTGCTGCTCTGGCGGGCTGTTCGGGCCTTCCGGTCCGGTACCAGACCGCCGTGCGGTCCTCGCGGCCAGCCCCCGAGCAGCGTGTGCCCGCTGTACGCGTCCTGCCCGCGGTGGCATGGCCAGCCGGACGACCGGCTGGCCAGCTTCGATGAGACCCTGGAGCAGACCGAGCGCAGGCGGGCCGGCTGGCCGTGCCAGCGGCTCCTCGACCTGCTGTCGCCGGGCGTGACCCGGATCGGCCGATGACAGTGCCTGCCCTTTCCCATCCGGGAGCTGTGCCGCTTGCCTAGTGCCACCCCGCTGCCACGCGGCCCGGCCCGCCTCGTGCTGTTCGGCGCCGCCGACCTGCTGAGCGTGGTCGGCTGCCCTGTCTGCCGTTACACGGCAGACGACACTGATCGCTTCTACGGCTGGTTCGCGCTGGAAGGTCATGCCGACACGGGCATGACCACCCGGCTGTGCGCGTCCCTGGGCCTGTGCCCGGTGCACACACGCGGGATCGCAGGCCAGCCGGGTGCCGGCCAGCGGCTTACCGCCGTGTACCGCTACCTGCTGCAGGCGGCGGTCCGGTATCTGTCCGACGGCAGCTCGCCGTCGGACCCCTGCCTCGGGTGCACCCGAGAAGCCGAGGCCGGCCAGCGCGCGCTGGATACGCTGCTGGCCGGGCTGGATGAAGAAGATCTCTGGGATCGTTACGCCGAAGCCGGGGGCCTGTGCCTGCCGCATCTGTGCGACGCCGCCGCAACCGGCGGCCGCCGCGGCCGCCGCCGCGTGGCCGCTCTAGCCGACGTCATGGTCTCGCGCCTTGCCGAGGATCCGTCACGCGCCGCCGTGGTCACCGGCGACATGGCCGCTGACTCTGTCCTCCGCATCCGGCTGCGCGCCAGGATTCCGGCGTACCCGGCAGCGTCCGCGGGCGACCTGCCGGGCCGGGACGGCGATCTCGGGCCGGACGCCTGCCCGGCATGCCTGGCCGGGGCACTGGCGGAGCGGGAGGCACTTGCCGAGGTAACGGCCATGGCAGCGGTGAGCGGGCGAGTACCAGCGGGGCCATCGCCCGGGCTGTGCCGAGCGCACCTGCAGGAAATTTGCTCGGAGACGTTCGAGACGCCGACATCCGGCAGTTGCGCCAGGCTACTGGAGTGGCAGGCAGAACGATCCCTGGCCGAGGTCCGCCGCCTTGCCGAGCGGCCCGGTCTGAAGGACGCCTTCAGCCTGCGCGGCCGCCGGCTCGTCGACGCGCCGTCACCCGCGGGTACCAGGCGCCGTCCCGGCACCGGACCGGAAGCCGGCCATGACGCAGGCGCAGCCGGATGCCCGGCTTGCGTGGCGCGCCGCGCCGCGGTCCGATCCGCGATGACGCAGATGCGGCTCGCGACCGCTCTGCCGCCCGGCAGGCACTCGTCCGCGCCCCGCCTCTGCCTGCGCCACGTCATGGAGTGGCGCGCCGAGGAACCGCGGTCCGCTGCCAGCGCGGTCCGGATGGCCATTACCAGCGCGCAGTCCCTGATCGCGGAACTCGAAGACGCTTTCAGAAAGCGGACGTGGGAAGGACGGCATGACTCGCGGGGCCCGGAGATGACTGCGTGGCGCCGGGCCGCCGCCCTCGTCGACGGCCGCGTCTACGGCGGCGGAACACCTGGCCCGCTCTGACCAGGCCGCCGGAGCCACCGGACCCGATCCGCTGCTCGCGGCCGGGGATCTGGATCCGTTCTGGTGCCCGCGGCGGCGCGCGAGGTCAGCAGCGCTCCGTGATCTCCTTGCCGCACGCCCGGGCGGGTGGTGGAGCGAAGAGCCTGCTGGACCCGGCTGCCGCATCAGCAAGATCATCACATTCCTGGCGCACACCAGGACCGGCAGATCCGGATGTTGCTCAAGCCTCCAGGGTGTCCAGCGCGTCGTGCTGGCCGGATGTCGGCGGGATGGGCTGTCTGTGGTCACCGTAGAATCAGTGGTGGCGATGGGGCTCGTCGACGAAACCGCCTTGATGGCTGATGGCTCCTGTTGAGTGCCTTGCGGCGAGGACGGGAGTATGTCATGCGAAGCCGTCTATGCGTTGTTCGCCACGAGATGGATGCCGGCGGCATCTGTGCCAAGGTGCTGGCACGGATGCCGGTCTCGCCGGAGCAGACCCTGACGGCCTGGGCCGGGCGGGGCGGCCCGGTAGTCGCGCTGGCGGGCGCACCGAACGGGGAGTGTTCCTGCACCGGCCGGATGTCGCCCGCGGAAGAGGCTCGGTCATGACCGAGACGCCCCGCGACACGGCCGCTCGCCGGCAGATGGCGCTGTCGCCTGCGGACGGTTCGGCTGATAGCAGGGCGGACGGTTCGGCTGATGGCAGGAGAGCGGGTGCGGGCACTACGGCGCATTCCCCTGGCCATCGAGGCGACTCTACCGCCGTGCCTCCGGAGCCATCGGTGGCGGACCGGCCCGGGGAATTCAGCAGTTTGCTTTTCGTCGACGCGGCTGGGCGGAGCTGTGCCGAGGACCATGCAGATCGCGCTTTCGTCTCTGACCTGCACCTCGATCAGATCGTCGATGCTGTTGCAGGTGACAGGGAGGAGTGTGATCTGCTGACAGGCTTGTTCTACCAGCGGGTCCTTGACATCGGCACCCTGCAGTATCGTCATGAGGTCTTCCGGGATCTCGAGGATCCTGGCCTGTTCGAGATGGCCGAGCGCTTTGCCGAGCAGATGAGGCAGGTGCGCTCGCATCTCTTTCAGCTTCAGAAGATGCAAGCTCGCCAGCAGCGGGAGGGCTGGTTCCTCGATGCGGCGGCGATCTACTGCGAGGCCGTTCGTTCACTGGCCAGCAGCCTTGCTTCCTGGCCGATCACCTCGCGTGGCCTGCTGGCGTTCCGTGACTTCCTGGCCTCCTACGTCGCCTCCGCCGAATTCGCCGGGCTTGCCTCCGACACCGCGGCCCGCAAGGCCGACCTTGCCCAGGTTATGTACCAGATCCGGATCAAGGGCTTGCGGGTGGAGGTAAGCCGTTACCACGGCGAGGCCGACTACACCGCCGAGATTGAGAAGACATTCGAGCGATTTCAGCAGGGCGCGGTGAAGGACTACCGGATCAAGTACCGGGGCTCGCCGGGCATGAGCCATGTCGGCGCTCAGATCATCGATCTGGTGGCCCGCCTGTTCAGCGAGGAGTTCTCCGCGCTCGCTGATTACTGCCGTCGATACGCCGCGTTCCTTGACCCGGCGGTCCGGCAGTTCGAGCGCGATCTCCAGTTCTACCTGGCGTACCTGGACTACATCAAGCCGATGCGCTCGGCAGGGCTTAGCTTCTGCCTTCCTGAGCTCACCGCTGACTCAAAGGAGATCTTTGCCAGCGACACCTTTGACCTGGCGCTTGCGGCCAAGCTGGTCCCCAGGGGTGCGCCGGTCGTCTGCAACGAATTTCACCTGAGCGACCCCGAACGGATAGTCGTCATCTCCGGGCCGAATCAGGGCGGCAAGACGACATTTGCCCGGACCTTCGGGCAGCTCCACCATCTGGCCAGCACCGGCTGCCCTGTGCCGGGCAGCGCGGCGCGCCTCTTCCTGGCCGACCAGATCCTTGCCCACTTCGAGCGGGAAGAAGACATTGCCAACCTGAGCGGAAAGCTGGAAGACGACCTCATCAGAATCCAGAAGATCCTGCTGACTTCGACACCCAGCAGCATCGTCATCATGAACGAGATCTTCACCTCCACCACGCTGAGCGACGCCCGCTTCCTCGGCGGCAAAGTACTGGAGAAGGTCATCGAGCTCGACCTGCTGTGCGTCTACGTCACCTTCATCGACGAGCTGGCATCGCTTGGGCCCAGCGTCGTCAGCATGGCCAGCACGATCGTCCCTGACAATCCGGCCGAGCGTACCTACAAGGTCGTGCGAAAGCCGGCCGATGGCCTCGCCTACGCGCTGGCGCTCGCCGGCAAGCGCCGCGTGACCTACGGCCAGCTGAAGGGACGGATCCTCACATGAAGGCCTACCTGCTCTACCCACAGCAGGACTTCGACTCCGCGGGCGATCTTCCCCCCAACCACGGGGACCTCATCCAGGACCTGGAGCTGAACACGCTGCTGGGTGCGATGGCGCTCGGAGATAAATTTCTCTTCGACGTCGCAAGGAAAGTGATGCTGAGGAGCCTCTGCGACCCAGAGGTAATTCTCTACCGCCAGCGCGTTCTTGCTGACTGCATTGCCGAGCCGGACATCATCAGGGAAATGTACGCCATCGCCGTTGGGGCGCTTCAGGACAAGCGCGGTCTCTGGGGATACTCGTCGCCGTATCCCGCGTCAATCCTGTCCGGGGCCGTCAGACAGCTCGAAGTATTCATCGTCCGGCTCAGGGAACTGCGCCAGGTCGCTGACAGCCACTCCGGCAGGTTCCGGTCCGCGGGCCTCACGACCCTGTTCCGTGCATTGCAGCAAGAGCTGGACGACGACTATTTCGAGACGCTCGACCGCCATCTCAAGCAGCTGCGCTTCCGGAGCGGCGAGCTGATGAGCGTGCAACTCGACCGGGATAACAGCGGAATCGGCTACGTCCTCCGCTCTGGCGATGCCCGCCGGGGCTGGAAAGAGCGCGTCGGGATCGGGCCCCGCACCTCCTACTCCTTCACGGTCCCGCCTCGCGACGAAGCCGGCGCGGAGGCGCTGTCCGAGATGACCAACCGGGGAATCAACCTGGTCGCCAATGCGACGGCACAGTCGGCCGACCACGTGTCCAGCTACTTCACTATGCTGCGCGCGGAACTAGGGTTCTACGTGAGCTGCCTCAACCTGCATGACCAACTCGTGGCCAGGAGCCCGGTGACGTTTCCGGTGCCGTCGGCCGTCGGCACGCAGGAGCTGTGCTGCGCGGACCTGCGCGATGCCTGCCTGGCGCTGCGAATCGACGGCGTCGTCGGCAACGACGTGGACGCCGACGGCAAGTCGCTCGTGATCATCACCGGCGCCAACTCCGGCGGCAAGTCGACGTTCCTGCGTAGCGCCGGCCTGGCCCAGCTGATGATGCAGTGCGGCATGTTCGTGGCTGCCGGATCGTTCCGGGCCAGCGTCTGCAAAGGGGTCTTCACCCACTTCATCCGCGAGGAAGACGCCAGCATGATCAGCGGGCGCCTTGATGAGGAACTCGGCCGGATGAGCGATATCGCCGATCAGATCAGCCCGCACTGCCTGATGCTGTTCAATGAATCGTTCGCGGCTACCAACGAGCGCGAAGGGTCAGAGATCGGCCGCCAGGTAGCGCGTGCACTGCTTGAGGCCGGCATCAGGGTCTTGTTCGTCACCCACCAGTTCGACTTCGCTGACAGCTTCCACCGCGGGCAGGCATACTCGACCCTCTTCCTCAGAGCGCCGCGACAGCCCGACGGGCAGCGGAACTTCAAGCTCGCCGTCGCCGAGCCACTCCCAACCAGCTATGGCGTGGATCTCTACTACCGCATCGGCGGCTGGATGGGAGAGCACGAGAGCGAGACCCAGGCGACGCCCGGGTCCTTCCCCGCGACATAGTTTTATCGAGACCGTCGGCTAATGCTTGCCGGTGGATTGCTGGCTCCGGGCTCGCTAGGTGGGTCAGTGTGTGCCGTAGCGGAGCATAGGTGTGGCGGCGGCGATTTCCATGAGGCGGTTGTACTTGGCGACGCGCTCGCCGCGGGCTGGAGCGCCGGTCTTCAGCTGCCCGCATCCGGTGCCGACGGCCAGGTCCGCGATGAACGAGTCCTCGGTCTCCCCGGAGCGGTGGGACACGAACTGCCGGTATCCCGCTCGGCGGCACACTGCCATTGCCTCCAGCGTTTCGGTGACCGTACCGATCTGATTGAGCTTGATCAGCGACGCGTTCGCGATGCCGCGCTTGATGGCGTCAGTGATGATGGCCGGGTTGGTGCAGAAATTGTCGTCACCGACCAGTTCCACGCTCGCACCGAGGCGGGCGGTGAGCGCGATCCAGCCATCGTCGTCATCCTCGCCGAGGCCGTCCTCGATGAGGTGCACAGGGAAATCGGCCGCGATGCTGGCGAGCCGCTCGATGAGGTCGCCGCTGCTGAGCTTGGCGCCGGCGACCTGGTAATTTCCCTCGGGCTCGCGGAACTCAGACGCCGCCAGGTCCAGGGCGATGGAGACCCCGGCCGCGCCAGCCTGATACCCGGCGTCAGTGATGGCCTGCACGAGGAGCCGCAGCACTTCCTCAGGCTCGCTGATCTCCGGAGCGAATCCGCCCTCGTCACCCAGTCCGGTGGACAGCCTCCTGTCGGAGAGCTCGCGGCGCAGCGCCGAATACACCTCGGCGCCTGCGCGTACCGCCTCGGCCATCGTCGGGGCACCGAGCGGCGCGACCATGAACTCCTGGAAGTCCAGTTTGTTGGGCGCGTGCACCCCGCCGTTGAGCACATTGAAGTGCGGCACCGGCAGGCAGGGAGTCACCCCCTCCGGCGCCAGGGACTGCCACAGCGGGACACCGGCCGAGGCAGCCAGCGCCCGCGCGAGCGCCATCGACACGCCGACGAGAGCGTTCGCGCCGAGCCTGCTCTTATTCGCAGTCCCGTCGAGGTCGATCATGGCCTGGTCGACCTCGGCCAGCGCGGACCAGGATCGCCCGCGCAGCAGGTCGGCGAGTTCGTTGTTGACGGCGGCGACCGCGCCGAGCACGCCCTTTCCCTCGTAACGGCCGGGATCCCCGTCGCGCCGCTCTACTGCCTCGCGCGACCCGGTCGAGGCGCCGGAAGGCACCCCGGCGCGAGCTGTCGTGCCGTCGCCAAGCCGGAGCGTGGCCGCCAGCGTGGGACGGCCGCGAGAATCGAGAATCTCCAAGGCCGATACCTCTGCGATGTCGAAGCGGGTCATTTTCTTCTCCTGTCGTTTCCTGTGCCGAACTCCGCGTGCCGCGACCCTCCCGCCGCGCAGCCCGGCACCGCCGCAGGGCATGCCTGCCGCCAGCGTCGGCGCGCGAGATCAGCAGCGCTCCGTGATCTCCTTGCCGCACGCCCGGGCGAGCGCTTCGGCAGCGGCCAGGGCACTGGTAAATGAGCCGACAGCCCGCCCCTGGATTTTCAGCACGGCCACCCAGCGCTCTTCCGGTTCGCGTGATACTTCGCGCCGCACGTGCCCGAGGTGCTCGCCGTCGTAGGTGACGAGCTGGATCACTTCGGACCGGGGCTCCAGCCGCGCACTGGCCAGGCCGCGGGTGCTGGCCAGCTGCCGCAGCACCCGGTCTTCCTGCAAGCGCCACCCGGCCACCCACACGATGCGCTCCGCGTTGTGGATTGCCTCAAGTGCCTCGTCGCTCATGGCCGGCCGTGCCCGGGTCAGCGGGTGAGCTTGCGGTAGGTGACGCGGTGCGGCCGGGCGGCCTCCGGGCCGAGCCTGCCGGTCTTGTTCTGCTCGTAGGATCCGAAGTTCCCCTCGAACCAGAACCAGCTGGCGCCGCCCTCCCAGGCCAGGATATGGGTGGCGACCCGGTCCAGGAACCATCGGTCGTGGCTGGTGATCACCGCGCAGCCGGGGAAGTCCAGCAGCGCTCTCTCCAGCGACGCAAGCGTCTCCACGTCGAGGTCGTTGGCGGGCTCGTCCAGCAGCAGCAGGTTCCCGCCCAGTTTGAGGGTGAGGGCAAGGTTGACCCGGCCGCGCTCCCCGCCTGACATGAGCCCGGCCGGCTTTTGCTGGTCGGATCCCTTGAACCCGAACGCGGCCACGTACGCGCGGCTCGGAATCTCGGTGCGCCCCGCGCGGATGAACGCCTCGCCCCCGGAGATGACCTCCCAGACAGTCGTGCCCGGGTCGATCCCGGCGCGGAGCTGGTCGACGTAGGAGACCTGCACCGTTTCGCCGACCGTCATAGTCCCGGCATCCGGCTGCTCCTCGCCGATGATCATCTTGAACAGAGTGGTCTTACCGACCCCGTTGGGGCCGATCACCCCGACGATGCCGTTCGGCGGCAGGCTGAAGCTGAGGTCCTCGATCAGCATCCGGTCACCGAAGCCCTTAGCCAGGCCGGCGGCCTCGACGACCAGGCTGCCGAGCCGGGGCCCGGGCGGGATCTGGATCTCCTCGAAATCCAGCTTCTCCCCGGACGCGGCCTCGGCCGTCATCTGCTCATACCGCCCCAGCCGGGCGCGGCTCTTCGCCTGGCGTGCCCGCGGGCTGGACCGCACCCATTCCAGCTCTTCCTCCAGCCGCCTGCGCAGCTTGGCGTCCCGCTGCCCCTCGACCCTGAGCCGGGACGCCTTGGTCCCCAGGTACGTGGAGTAGTTCCCCTCGTAGGGGTAGGCCCGGCCGCGGTCCAGCTCGAGGATCCAGCCGGCCACGTTGTCCAGGAAGTACCGGTCGTGCGTGACCGCTACCACAGTCCCCGGGTACTTCTCAAGGTGCTGCTCCAGCCAGGCCACGCTCTCCGCGTCCAGGTGGTTCGTCGGCTCGTCCAGCAGCAGCAGATCCGGCTGGGACAGCAGCAGCCTGCACAGTGCCACCCGCCGCCGCTCGCCCCCCGACAGGACGCTGACCTCGGCGTCCGGGGGCGGGCAGCGCAGTGCGTCCATCGCCTGCTCCAGCCGGGAGTCCAGGTCCCACGCGCCACGGTGGTCGAGCTGCTCCAGCAGGCGGCCCATTTCCGCCAGCAGCTCATCGGTGTAATCCGTCGCCATCTGCGCGGCGACGTGGTTGTAGCGCTCGATGAGGGCCTGGGTGGCGGCGACGCCTTCCTCGACGTTGCCCAGCACGGTCTTGTCCTCGTTCAGGGAAGGCTCCTGCAGCAGGATCCCGGCGGTATAGCCGGGCATCAGCCGGGCCTCGCCGTTGGAGGGCTGCTCCAGCCCCGCCATCATCCGCAGCAGCGTCGACTTGCCCATGCCGTTCGGTCCGACGACGCCGACCTTCGCTCCGGGCAGGAATGCCAGCGTGACGTCATCGAGGACGACCTTGCCGTCGTAAGCCTTCCGGGCGTGACTCAGCGCGAGAATCTGCTTCATGCCGCACGCATCCTGCTGCCGTGCAGGGACCGTTGGCCTTGGCGCGATTGCGGCGAGCCCCTCCGCCGACTCTCAGGCTACCTCATCGGACGGAGCGCGACCGGCCACGCCGTACAGCAGACCGGAAAGGTGCGGACGCATGCGGGCGGATGCCTTACGCCGCGAGGCCGAGTCCGGTCCTGGGGAGCCCGCGATTCCGCCGCGCAGGTGACTGCGCGGAGCATCAGCTTAGTGAGCAGTTGCGATCGAGGTCGGCGCCGAATATGTGCCGGTACACGTCTTCCCCGTAGCTGGTCGGCAGCGGCTCCCCCTCAATCACACGGAACGTTCGCCGCCTGTCGGCCTGCCTCTCGGCGCGCAGGAACAGCGCGGTCCCCGTTTCCTCGTTGCGGAGGCGCTGCGCCAGGTCGAACAGATGAGTGACGAAGAGCACCTTGACGCCGCGGGCCAGCAGCGCCCGGACGATCTGCCGGGCGATCTCGGAGCCTTCCCTCTCGTTGGTCGAGGCGAACGACTCGTTGCACAGCAGGATGCATCCCGGCCTTATCCGGTCGACGATCTCGCTCATCCTGGCGAGTTCCTCGTCTAGTTTGCCGCTCTCCATGGAGGCGTCTTCCTCGCGCTTGTAATGCGTGAAGACACCGTTGCAGACGTCAGCCTGGAACGACTGGGCGGGGGCGAACATGCCGCATTGCATCATCAGCTGCGCCACGCCCACGCTCCGCAGGAATGTGGACTTGCCGCCCTGGTTTGCGCCGGTGATCATGACCAGCGACTTGCCATCCGCGCTGACGTCGTTGCCCACGACTCGCTCGCTGACATGAAGCGTCAGGCAGGCATCATAAAGACCGCGGGCTGACAGCGCCTGCTGCCCGCCAGCGAGAACGACCGGAAAGCAGACCGGCTCGCCCTTGCCCGCTAGCAGGCCGTGCAGGTTCAGGCAGCCCACGTAGAACGCAAGCTCGTAGCACAGCATGCTGAAGAAGCTCAGGATATGGTCGGTCGACTGGGCGAGCGCGTTCGCGGCAAGATTGATTCCCCTCGCCTGCAGGTCCGACAGTGCCCTGAATCCGTTGTCGTCCCGGTCGGAAATCTGGAAGCTGTAGCCAGCGGCTCGTCCGCCCGGCGAAATCCGCTCAATCCAGCGCTGCTCCCGGAGCCTGCGGAGCACGTAATTGATTCCCTTGTTACCGGTGCCGACTCCGGCGCTGATCAGGATCCCGTGCCGGAATTTCAGTTCCCTCAGGTGGTCCTCCACCTCGCTGAAGTACTCGTCGCCGAGCTCTTTCGACAGCATCGTGAAGAATCGCGTGAAGCCCTCGGACCTGAAATCACCGGCATGCTCATCTGCGACGGCTCTCAGCTTCCTGAGCATGCTCACGAACATCTCCAGTACCCGCACCGACCTGTGCAGTATCGTGTCCGGCGAATCTCTGAACAGGCCGAAATACTCCCGCTTCTCGCGCACGACTGCCTCCACCGCGATGTCGTAGATCTCCCTGACGACGGAAGGCTGGGCGAGGCAGTCAGCGAGGACATGCTGGCGGTACTCGATCGCCTCGGTATCCGTCAGGCTCGCGAGGACGGCCTTCTGCGCGATGTCGAGCAGGAACTTGTCCCCGGCGGCCATGCCGCTCAGCAGCGTGCCAAGCTCCAGGTCCCTGATCAGGTCTCCGGCCAGCGGCGGCAGCTCCTGCTCCAGGTCGAAGTCCTGATCGGCCTGCATGAGGAAGGCCTTCACGAGGGTATGCGCTCCTTCACCCGCTCGCAGCTGAGCCCGTACTTCTCGGCGATCGCCGCAGCGTAGGCGAGCCCGTCGGCGGGCTTCCTGACCACCTTGTAGGTCCGCACCGCCGGGTTGTCCGGCACGATGGTGCTGACCATGCTCACGGTGGCCTCGCTCAGCGAGGCCAGCTCATCGACGAAGGTCACGTATACGCACAACAGCTCCAGCCGCATTATCCGCTGCATCACCTCGGTGCCAAGGAAGAGCGCGTCGCTCAATGTCGTGGAGGTGAAGCTCTCGTTCATGATGACAATGCTGTTGCTGGTGGCCTCCTGCAGGATCTGGTGGATCCTGGTTAGCTCGTCCTCCAGCTTGCTGCGGAGGGTGGTGATGTCCTCCTCCTTTTCAAAGTGGCTGAACATCCGGTCGGGGAGGAAGAGCCGCGCGTTCTTGCCCGGCACGGGACAACCGAGGCTGGCAAGGTAATGCAGCTGGCCGAACATCCGCGCGAAGGTTGTCTTGCCTCCCTGGTTGGGGCCGCTGACCACGAGAATGCGCTCATGGCCGCTCAGGAAGAAGCCGTTGCATACCACCGCCGTTTTCCCGGGGACGAGCTTGCTGGCCAGGGCCAGGTCGAATGACTCGTCGGCACGGATCTCCTTGGAGCGGGCCGAAACGCGGGGGTAGCAGAAGCTCAGGCCTGCTCGCCTGAACCGCTCGATGAACTCCAGGTACGCGATATAGAACTGGACTTCCCGGTCAAAGGCCGCGATCGCAGGGTCGAGGTAATGCTCGTGGCTGGTGCAGTAATCGTCCAGCGCCTGGTAGACCTCGGGATAAAGACGCGCGACGAGATCGAGTATGCGGGCCTCGACGTGATTCATGTCCGGGCCGTCGCGGAATCCGACCCGATAATCCTTCACCGCTGCTTGCTTGAATTTTGCGAACGTATTCTCGACTTCCGCGCTGTAGTCAGGCTCCTCGCCGGATCTGCTGACCCGGACGCGATTCCCCCTGATGTGGACGCTGTAGCTCACCGCGGCGAGGTCGCTGTACCGCATGCGAGTAGCGGATACCAGCGTGGTGAAGCCGCCGGTCGCGGTGTAATCGGTGAGGTACTCGCGGAACGCACGGAATCCCCGCGACTGCACGTCGAGACGGGCAAGGCCGTCGGTCAGGGTACTGACTGCTGCACAGTAGCTGGCCACCGCATCAAGGAACCAGCGTTCCTGCTGGTAGCGGTAATGGAGCTTGCCAGCCTGGACGAGCTGCTCGCGCATCTGTCTCATCTGCCCGGCGAATGCTTGTACCGCCGCCAGGACCGGTTCCTTCTCCAGGTCGCGCAGGATGTCATGCCGGTAGCGGACGGCCTCGCCGTCGTGCAGCGGGACGTAGAAGAACGGCCTGAGCTGGTATTCCTCCCGCCCGACTGTCACCGCCGCTACGAGCTGATCGAGATTCAGGTCGGCGAAGAAGGAGGGCTCATCGATGTGGTCAGTCCTGGCGGCATCCTCGGGGCGCTCGAAGAGGATGCTGCGGAACCGCGGGGCCGCGTCCGGCCTGCCGCGCATGGCCGCCCGCGCGTCAGCTGCCGGGGCTGGCGCCTCAGGGTCCGCGGGGTCGAGGCGATTGACGTGAGGCATGCAGCTCCACCGCTTCCGCATCCGGTAGAAGCCATCAGCCGCTTCGGCGGTTCAAGCGGGCTTCATCGCCTGCGGTAATAATACCGGGCCAGTGGCGCCGCGGCGGCCCGCCGGCTGGCTGCCCTGCCGCCTTCACGTCTCCTTGCGGCCAGCATGCGGCCCGCTGTCCCACGGGCGGGCGAGTGCCTGATGGCCGGCCAGCAGGCGGAGCGCGTCGGTGTGCGCGCGGGACTCTTCGTCGGTCACCAGCCCGCTGTGCAGCGCTTCCCGCTTCAGCGCATAGGCCCTCATGTCTTCCGCGGCGCGCCGGAGCGTACCGGCGAGCGCGCCGATCATTGCCTCGCCGTGCCCGGGATCGGGGCGGGCGTCGAGCACCAGCGCGATATGGCGCAGGCACAGCCCGGCCGTGCTGGCGCCGGCCGGCGCCAGCGACGCGAGACGCGCGATCTCGCTGGCCTCGCAGTCGGCGAGCGTGACGCACACCGAGCACGTGCTGCCCCGGATGAGGCCGGTCACGCCGCTGGACATGTCCCCGGCATTGCCCCAATGCTGGCCGATGGCCTCAAGCGCGTCGGCCACGGCCTCCGCGAGTCTCGCGGACCCGGCGGCGATGCCGAGCGGGGACGCCACCGCGGCGTACTGCCAGGTGTGCTGCGGGCAGAACCCGCCTGCCTGGGCGTGCCGCGCCTGGTCGTATTCGCGGGTGGCGAGCAGGAACTGGTCGCGTCGAAGGCGCTCGGTCAGCGTCGCCTCCAGCTTGCTGCACACCGCGCAGTCGGAGGCGGGCACCGCGGTGGCCGCGCTCTGTGCCGGGTATTCCCCGGTGTCGATCTCGGATGGGTTCCAGGTGTCCAGGGAGGCCTGGAAACGGGCCAGCCGGCCGGCGAGGTCATCGAGGGCTGCCAGGTCCTGCTCCGGCGGCGCCGCACGCAGGTATGCACGGAACTGGTCAGCTGCCTGCGTGGTCTGCCGGTCGGCCTGGTCGGCGAGCCGGTCCAGCCAGTCCAGGGCGGCGGCATCGAATGCCTCGCGCGCGCGTTCCGCGAAGCCCGAGATCGCGGTACTGAGCGCGTTCGCGAGCGTTGCGCGAGCATCGTCCGGACGGCCTGCGGCGAGCCAGCGGCGGGCCGCAGGCCGCCGGGGCGGCGGGATCGACCAATCGACCCGCGGTGCCGCCAGGCCCGGGACGTCCTCGGCGGACCATCTCGCCGGGCTGCTCAGGTCATCANNCAGCTCGTCAACCTCGGCGGCCCGCCGGTCCAGCCAGTCCCTGGCTGGCTCAAGCGCAGCCCGCTCCAGCGCGCCCAGGGCGTCCGGCAGGAGCCCTCCGGCGCCGCTTGGGCCCGCGATGCCGGGCAGCGCGCCCTCGGCGCTGGGGGCAATCAGCTCCCGGAGGCTGGCCTGCCACGCGGGAGCGCGGTCAGCCAGCAGGCCCGGCAGGCCGGCCCTAACCCGGCTGGCAATCCGGTCGGCCACGGCACGTTCCTGGGCGCGCAGCTCGCCGAGGCGAGCGTCGAAGGCCGCCGCCACGGCCTCTCGGTCGGCTCCGCCATCGGCAGCCAACCGGCCGAGCCGAAGGTCACCCCGCTGGCCGGCGGCAAGCCTGACGGCATGGCCCGCGATGTTGCGCAGCGAGATCCTGGCCTTCTCCGTGGCCAGGAACTTCGTCAGCCCGGCCTGGAAGGAAAGGATGCCGCTGGCGGCGAGCCGCTCGTGGTCGCCCTGAACAGTGGCCTCCAGCGCTTCAAGGGCAGAGAGCGCGAACACCCGCGGCTCGCTGAGCTGTAGGTGATCCCGCAGCCAGTGCCGCACGTACTCGGTCACTTCGGCGGCCTCCCGGGCTGATACCAGGTCACGCTTGTTGATGACCAGGAACACCTCCCCGGCATGCTGGCCGGCGTCGGTCAGGAGATCAGCCTCGGCCTGGGTCAGGGGCGAGTCGAACCCGGTGACGACGAGAACGGCGTCGGCCCTGGGCAGGAAGCGTGCCGTGGTCGCCGTGCTGACTTCGACGGCTGACCCGATCCCGGGGGTGTCGGCGAACTCGAACCCGAGCCGCAGGATCTCGGCGGGAACCTCCACCTCCACCGAGGTCACCCGCAGCTCGGAACGCTCGGTGCTCGCCTGCGCCACGAACCTGGCCACCTCTGCCAGCGGCGCCTCAACGGCCAGCGGAGAGCCGCGGCGGCGGATCAGGGCCCGTGCCCTGCTGCCATACCGGACCGTGGTGACCACGGACGTCACCGGCAGCGCGCCCATGGGCAGGCAGGCGGCGCCGAGCAAAGCGTTCATCAGGGTGCTCTTGCCCCGACTGAACTGGCCGGCGACCGCCAGCCGGAACCGGTCGCCGGCCAGCCGTGCCAGCAGTTGCCTGGCCTCCTGCTCCCTCTCGTCGTCCCCGTAGCCGCGGGCGATATGCAGGACCGCCCGGATCATGTCCGCGAGATCGAGGCGGCGGCGCTGGTACTCCCTCAGCCCATCCATGTCTTCCACTCCTAACGGGCAGGCCCAGCCGGTCGGAGCGCTAGCCGGGATGCCCGGCGAGCGCGCTGCCGCCTGAGGTCCGCCTGCGGACTATCACGATGAACGGGATCGCGGCCAGCTGTGCCGCGACCGCGAAGGCAGCCACCGCGACAAGCGAGACGTCGAACAGCGCGCCGATCGCGATGCTACCCAGCATCCACGCCGTGCCGTAGGCGCCGGTGAACAGGCCGTAGGCGGAGGCGCGGCGGTCCGGCGACACCATCGGGGCGACCGCGGCCGGGATGATCGACTCGTTCACGCCCATCCCGAGGCCCCACAGCGACACGCCGGCCAGGCTCGGCCAGAACCCGCCGAGGAACACCAGCGGCGCGTAGGCCGCGGCGAACACGGTAAGCGGGATCAGGATGCCGATCCCGGACCGGTCGAATAGCCGCCCGAAGATCAGCGACCCGGTGCCGCTGACCGCCATCGCGACCGCGTAGAACACCGGCACCAGCGGTGCTGACATGGTGCGGGCCTGCTGGAAGTGGAAGGCGATCAGCGGGAAGTCGGCGAACCCGGCGGCCACAAGCGCGGCCCCGGCCAGGTATATCCAGAACACCCGCGGCAGGCCGGACGCGGTCACCTCGGCGGGCCCCGCCGAGAGATCCTGGGGCCGCGGGTAGAGCCGGCGGGCGACCATGAGCAGTGACAGCATGATCACGGCAGGGACCGCCAGCGACGCAAACGCGAGCTGGTAGTCGCCCTGGCTCACCGTCAGGATCAGGGCGACCAGCAGCGGGCCGAACATCGCCCCGAACTGGTCCAGCGCCTCGTGCACGCCGAAACCCCAGCCGTAGCCCATTTCCTTCGCGGCATGCGAGAGCATCGCATCCCGCGGCGGGTTGCGGGTCGCCTTCCCCACCCGCTCGGCGATGATCAGCAGCGCGGCTAGCTGCCAGCTGCCGGCCAGGGCCAGCAGCGGCACCGCCGCCATCTGGACCACGTAGCCGCTGATCGTGATCGGCCAGTACCGCCCGGTCCGGTCGGCGCCGCGCCCGGAGAACAGCCGCAGGCCGTAGCCGAGGAACTCCCCGGCCCCGGTGATGATGCTGATCCCCAGCGCGCCGACGCCGAGCGTGCCGAGGTAGGGGCCGATGACCGACCGCGACCCCTCGTAGGTGAAGTCGGCGAAGAAGCTCATCACGCCGACCATCAGGACGAACTTCAGCGCAGGGGACGCCTGGGAGATACGCTGCCGCACTGCCCACCGCGGGGCCTGCGCCGCGCCAGGGGGTTCCCCCGTGGCCGGCTGGTGGCCCTGCCCGCCGGCATCATCGTTGTCGGCGTGGCCGGGTGGCTGATGAGCCATCAGCTCGCGGGCATGCCGTGCGCACATCCCGGGCGACGCACACCGGCAGGCGATGAGTGTGCGCGCCGACGGGCCGGCAGCGCGCTCTGATGGCCAGCGGCTGGCCCAGGTCGCACGACTCTGCTCTGAGGTTGAACCGCCATCACGACGCACCACCCGCCGGCCGTTAACTCGCAGAGTAGAGGCCATTAGCCGCGGTGGCAGTTCAGGACAATCGCCCTGCCGGGGGCCTCATCCGGCACGTGCACTCTACCGCGGCGAGAGACGCAGCACGGCGCGCCGGGGATCCACCCAGCGGGCCTCCCGGTGGGAATCAGGGGAGAATGGTCCGTACCTGCCGTTACGCCGTAGGCGGGCCATGGCGCGATCGGGCAGCGAGGCGAAGAGATGAAGCTAAGACGTGAGCTCCTGACCGCCGAGATGATCGATCCCGGCACAGGCCAGCCAGTCCGCACGACGATCGAGGTGCGCTTTGATCCGCTGACCGGCCACAGCTCGCGCATCCTGCCCGAGCGCGGCCTGATGCCCGCCAACGACTTCGACCTGGAGGCGTTTGCGCGGGAGAGCCAGCCGCGCTGCCCATTCTGCCCGGACCGGATCGACCGGCTAACTCCCAGGCTGGCGGCGAGGATCCACCCCGACGGGCGGATCGTCTGCGGCGAGGCGGTCCTGTTCGCGAACCTGCACCCGTACTCATCGCACAGTTCGGTGTCCGTCTATTCGCCCAGGTTGCATTACCTGCCGCTCGGCGAGATCACCCAGCGGCTGCTCGCGGACAACCTGGCGACGCAGGTCGCCTTTACGAAGGCGGTGATGGCGGCAGAACCGCAGTCGCGGTGGGCGTCGATTAACGCTAACCACATGCTGCCCTCGGGAAGCTCGCTGTTTCATCCCCATCTGCAGGGGATTGTCGATTCCCAGCCGACGACGTTGCAGCGCCTGCTCGCAGATGTGCCCCCGCAGCGGTTCGACGCCTACCTGGACGCCGAGCGCCGCAGCGGGGAGCGTTATCTGGGGGATACCGGGCGAATCCAGTGGCTCGTCAGCTTCGCTCCGATCGCCCCGGCCGAGTTGAGAGCGTTCGCCACGGGCATTTCCTCACCCGCGGAGCTAGACGACGATCTCATCGGCGAGCTGGCCCATGGGCTGGGGCTTGCCCTGGGCGCATATGCGGAGATGGGCTTCGAGAGCTTTAACTGCTCGATCTACGGAGCGCCACCAGGGACCGAGGGTTACCCGCTGAACCTGCGGCTGGCTTGTCGCTCGAACCTGACGCCCTTCTACCGCTCGGACTCGACGTTCCTGGAGCGTTTGCACTGGGAGGGCGCCGTCGACCTGGCGCCGGAGAGCGTCGCCCGGCAGATCGGCGACCGCTTCGCGCGGTAACGGTGCGCTCGGAAGGGCTGGGTCGTGATCCGCGCGGTCACAGTGCGCCCAGCAGGTAGGCCACCAGCACGGCCGCGAACACGTAGCACAGGTACAGATTGACGTCGCCCGACTGGATGGGCCTGATGAAATCCGCCAGCCACTCGAACGCGCGGATCACCGGCCGGTACAGGTACCGGTCGAAGACCGGGGCCGCCTGGGACTCGTAGTGCACCGGGCCGGACCGCCCGGCCGGGTCGTCGGACGCGCGGCGCACCGACACCTCCGGCCGGTACAGCGCGTCGAAGGTGACCCGGGTGGGGGCCGAGAACGTCATCGCCGAGTACTGCATGCGCGGCTTGAACGCGACCTGCCCGCCGTCCCATACCGGCACGATGAGGCTGTCCGCCCGCGGCCGGCCGGCCAGGTAGATGAGCGCGGGCACGGCTAGCACCGCCAGCAGGAACACCGTCAGGTAGGTCGGCGAGAATCCGGAGAAGTTCGTGTGCGCCGGGATCACGGTGAGATTGCCCGGCAAGAGCACCGGCCGCAGCGCCACGCCGGTGACCGTGTGCATCGCGCGGGCCAGGGCGGTGAGCACGACCGGAGCCCCGACCGCGAGCGCCGCGCAGGCGACGGCGAGCAGCGCCGGGCCGGCCACCGGCTGGCCGGCTTCGCTGGCGGCGGCGGCCTGCCGGGTCCGTGGCATGCCCAGGAACGGGATGCCGTAGCCGCGGACGAAGGCGTAGATCGCCAGGCCCCCGGTCAGGCCCAGCGTGGCCGCGGCGAGCACGATCAGGATCGCGACCAGGTGGCTGCCGGTCCGGAATCCCTGGAACAGCCCCTGGAAGATGAGCCACTCGCTGACGAACCCGTTGAACGGGGGCAGCGCCGCGATCCCGAGCGTGCCGGCGAAGGTGATCACCGAGGCTCGCGGCATCCGGTTCGCCAGCCCGCCGAGCCGGTCCATGTCACGGGTCCCGGTGGCATGCTCCACCACCCCGGCTTCCAGGAACAGCAGCGTCTTGTAGGTGCCATGGTTGGCCACGTGGTAGAGGCCGGCGAGCAGCAGGAACGCCCACAGCAGCCGCTGGCCGTAGGCCAGGAAGGTCATGGCGGCACCGAATGCGGTGACGATGATCCCGATGTTCTCGATCGTGGAGTAGGCGAGGAACCGCTTGATGTCTCTCTCATTGAGCGCATACAGAATCCCGATCGCGGCGGTGGCGGCCCCGACCGCCATCGTGAGGACCCCGCGCCAGGCCGGTCCGGCGGGCAGCAGCCGGAAGGCGAACAGCGCGATCCCGTAGACGCCGAGCTTGACGATCAGGCCGGAGAGGAACGCCGAGCCGTCCGCGGGAGCCACCGGGTGCGCAGCAGGCAGCCACACGTGCAGTGGCACCAGGCCGGCCTTGAAGCCGAACCCGGTCAGCGCCAGCAGGAAAGCTGTGTCCCGCCAGGCACCGGGCACGAGGTGCGCGCGCGCGGCGATCACGTCGAGCTGCATCGAATGCGTCTTGGCTGCGAGGATCACGAAGGCCGCGACGATCAGCACGAAACCGGTCTCGGAGAGGGCCAGGAACCAGAACGCGCCGGCGGCCACGTCGTCGCGCCGCGGGCGGCGCAGGATGAGCAGGTAGCAGAGCAGCGCCATGGTCTCCCAGGCGACGAGGAAGGTGACCACGCCGCCGGCGGCGAGCACGGCGAGGCTGGCCAGCAGCGCGAGATTGTAGACGGCCAGGTACAGGCCGGTGGCGCGGCCCGGCTCGTGATAACGGGGCACGAACGCCGCCGTAGCGACCGCGACCAGGCCGAGCAGCGCGACGAACACCCCGGCCAGGCTGGTCGCCTGCAGCTGCAGCGACCCGACGACGACGGATCCGCCTGCTGTGACGAGCCGGCTGTTACCGGAGAGCAGCGAGGAGACGCCGCCTGCCAGCGCGGCCGCGCCGCCCAGACCGGATATGGCGCAGCATGCCCGGATCCCCGGCCTGCTGGCTCCGCCGGCCGCCGCAGCCAGCGCGGCGAGGGCCCACGCCGCCGCGGCACAGTACATCAGGGGCAGGGGAGTCACCGGTGATCTCCTTCCTGGGTGAAAGTGAGTTCCCGGACCTTCTCGGCGAGCCTGTCCACGGCGACAAGGAGGCCTTGCAGCAGCGCGAGCGGGCTGGGCGGGCAGCCCGGTATCCATACGTCTACCGGGAGCGTCTCGCCGATGCCGCCGTGGGTGAACGCGTCGCTGGAGTAGACGCCGCCGAGCGCGCATGCCCCGGTCGCCACCACCAGCTTGGGACCAGGCATCGCCGCGTACGTCTTGCGCGCCGCGATGTCGAAGGCCCGGATCATCGGGCCGGTGACCATCAGCAGGTCGGCATGCCGCGGCGCGGGGGTGAAGAAGAACCCGAGCCGGTGCAGATCGTAGTGCGGCGCCGCGAGCAGCCGGATCTCCTGCTCGCACGCGGCGCAGGATCCGGTGTCCAGCGTGCGGATGTGCAGGCTGCGGCGGAACTGGCGGGCCACGCTGCGGCGCAGCGCCTCCGCTGTCTCCGCCGTGCTGGCAGGGCGGGCAGGCCCCGCGGAACTCTCCGCCGCGCTGGCAGCAGTCATGAGTCACCCTCCCCCAGTAGCGGGATTCGCTTGACGAGGTGGCCGCGATCAGTGGCTGCCAGCTCGAACTCACCGCTCGGCGTGACCGCCTCTGGCGCAGCCTCCTGGCAGCGGCCGCAGGCCGTACAGGCCCCTGCGTCGAAGACCAGCACGTCACCGCTCCTGGTCAGCGCCCGGCTCGGGCAGACCAGGCACAGTCGGTCGGCCAGTTCGCGGGTGAGGGCCTGCGGCCGGAACGCCGGCGGGGTCGGCAGCGCCGCCGCCGAGCTATCGGGGCGGGCGGGGTAGCGCGTGGTGACCACGCCGCGGCGCAGGCCCCTGACGAACCACAACGGCACGGTGCTCGCCTCCTTCAGCGTGACATGCCAGCGACGGTCAGCCAGAAGCTGGCCTCGATGATCGGGACGTCGGTGAATACGTTCTGCGACCGGCAGGCGTCGTCGAAGCCGCGCCAGTTCCGTACCGAGGCGGGCCGCAGCCGCGCCCGGGCGATCCGCCCGCCTTCATCGAGTGACACCCAGGCCAGCGCCTCGCCGCGGGAGGACTCTGCCCAGCCCAGGCCCGAGCGGTCCGGGCTGCCCGGCGGGCCGGTTCTGCTGATGGTTCCTTCCGGCAGGTCCGCGCAGCCCGGCCCGGCGCCGGCCTCGAGCAGGTCCCCGATGAGCCGGACCGACTCGGCGGCCTCTGCCTGCATGACCCGGAACCTCGCCAGCACGTCTCCGCCCTGGCCGGTCGCCACCGCCGGCGGGTGCTCGGCGTAGGGCGCTGCTGGGTGATCCGCCCGCGCGTCTACCCGGAGTCCTGTTGCCCGGGCGACCGGGCCGACCATTCCCAGCCTCTGGGCGGCTTCCTGGGTGAGGATTCCGGTGGCTTCCAGCCGGTCGAGGAACGAGTTCGTGCCGAGCAGCGCGTCCGCCGCGCGGCGCAGTTCGCCGTACGCGCCGGGCAGCTCACGACGCAGTGCCGCCGCGTCCGGGCCGCAGCGCGCCCCGCCGATGTCGACGACGCCGAAGAGATATCGGTGACCGAACGCTGCCGCGTTCAGCCGCAGCAGCCGCTCCAGCGCGATCTCGGCAGCCGCCTGGCCGACCGCCAGGCCGGTGGACTGGCACAGCGCAGCGGTGGCGGCGGCGTGGTTGTAGAGCCGCTCAAGCTCCAGCGCGATCGCCCGGGTCCGCATCGCGCGCGCGGGCGGCTCGACGCCCGCGGCCGCCTCCGTCGCCGCGGCGAACGCCCAGCCAACGCCGACCGCGCCGAGCCCTTCCGTTCGCTCCACCTGGAATAGTGCCTCACGCGGCGTGCGGCCGCGCAGCCGCCATTCAACGCCCCGGTGCTTGTGCCAGGTGAAGAGGTAGAGGTCAACGAGTTCCTCACCGCTGGTCACCAGGCCGTAGTACAGCGACTCCACCCCGACACCGCGGACCGGGCCGAACGGGAACTCGAAGGCTTGCCCGCCCACGAAATGGGCGGCATGCACGTCGGCGGGCTGCTCCGCCGGCGGGCGGCCCAGCCGCGGGAAGCCCGGGTCGGCCTGCGGCGGGAGAGCGACCCGGTTCAGCGGCTTGTCGCCGGCCGGCCTGATGCCGAACTGCTCGTAGATCTCACATTCCTCGGTGAAAGCCGCTGGCACGATGTCGGACAGCGCTGGGTAGCGCTCGCCCTCGATCACCGACTCGGTGACGAGGTACCGCCGGTCGGAGTCGAGGCCCCAGACCATGCGCAGGACCACCGGGTCACCGTCAATTGCCGGATTCCCGCCAGAGGCGAAGAGATCGGCCAGGCGCGCGCCGGGGGCGGCCGCCAGCCGCCGCACCGCGGCCTCGGTGTCCGTCGCGGCGACGGCTACCGTGACCACCGGCCCGTCGTCAGCCACGGCGTCGTGACCGAGAAGGCTGAGCAGCCCCGGCAGGCCGGCATCCTGCCGCAGCGCGGTCACGACAGCACCGCCATCGAATGACGGATCACCGTGTCCAGGCCGGCCGGGATCCACAGGCCGAGAACCAGCAGCGCCGCCAGCCCGACGGCGAGCGGGGCAACGGCCGCGACGGCGGCCCCGCGTCCCCGGTACGGGCTGGGTGACGGCGACGCCTCGCCGGTCACCATTCCGGTGGTGGTCCGCGCCATCGCCACGAACGCGATGCCCAGCAGCGCGAGCAGCAGCAGCGGAAACACCGGGTTGGCGTCCGCGAAGCCGGCCCGCACGATCGTGAGCTCGGACAGGAACAGGCCGAACGGCGGCGAGCCGAGCACCGCGAACGACGCCAGCAGCAGCGCGCCCCCGGTGAATGGCACCGCGGCCAGCAGGCCGCGCACGCCAGCGGCCTCCCGCGTTTTGTACCGCAGCGCTACGTCACCGCTGGACAGGAACAGCACTGACTTGGCGATCGCGTGGTTCAGGATCTGCAGCAGTGCCCCGTACAGCCCGAGTACGCCGCCGAAGCCGAGCGCGACGGCGATGATTCCCATGTGCTCGACGGAGGAGTAGGCGAACATCCGCTTGAAGTTCCCGCGCCGGACCATGAACAGGACCCCGATCACGATCGATGCGAATCCGAAGGCGAGCAGGACACCGCGGGGGAAGGAGCCGCCGAGCCCGGCCCGCGCGATCGCGAGGAACCGGATGATCGCGTACATCCCCGTGTTGAGCAGTGCCGCGGACAGCATGGCGCTTGCCGGGCTCGGCGCCTCGGCGTGCGCGTCGGGCAGCCAGGTATGCATCGGCGCCAGGCCGACCTTGGTGCCATAGCCGACGACCGCCAGCAGGAACGCCAGCCGGAGGCTCTGCGGCGCGAGCGCATGGGCGTGGCTGAACAGGTACGGCCAGGTCAGGGCGAGGTCCGGCGCGAGGTGCAGGCCGCTGGCTGAGTAGAAGAGGAACAGGGTGCCCGCGAGCGCGATCGTGACGCCGAACGAGGTGATGATCACGTACTTCCATGCCGCCTCAAGCGAGTTCGACCTGGCCTCGAGCCCGACCAGCCCGGCGCTTGCCAGGGTGCTGGCCTCGATCAGGACGAAGAGCAGGCCGAGGTTACCGGTCTCCAGGGACGCGAGCATCAGGGACGCGAACAGCCCGAAGAAGATGAAGTAGAGCCGGACCTGGAAGCGGCTGAGCCTGCCCGAGTCTTCCTCCGCCGACAGGTAGGCGACGGACCCGACGGCGGCGAGCAGTGTCACGCTGGCCACCGTCAGCAGGAAGAAGCAGCTGAGCGAGTCCAGGTAGAGGAAGCCGCCCCAGCCGCGCAGCGGCGCACGGTGCAGCTGGGCGACCAGCAGGTAGACCGCACTGCCGAAGGCAACCCCGGCTCCGGCCGCTCCGGCCCAGCCTGCCTGGCGTGCCCGCGCGCCGCTCGCCGCCGCCAGCGTGCCGGCCAGCGGGCCCGCCGACGCGAGAATCACCAGTATGATCATCAGCCGTGCAGCTCCCTCAGCTCGGTCGCGCTCGCGCTGGCGAGCTGCCGGGTCAGTCCTGATACGAAGACGAGCATGATGAGCACCCCGGCGACGACGTCGAGGAAGATTCCCGCCTCGACGATGAAGGGGAACGTCGCCACCAGGGTGATCGCGCCGAGGAAGACACCGTTCTCGACGATGAGCCAGCCGATCAGCTGGGCGACGGTGTGTCGGCGGACCACCATGGCCAGCGCGCCGAGCAGGATCACCGCGGTGGAGAGGGGCACCACGGCCGCGGCCACCACGCCGCGGGGTATCAGCTCGGGACGCGTGACCAGGTAGGCGAAAGCGGTCAGCGCACCGCCCGCGATGAGTGAGGTGGACAGGCCCGTGGAGATCGCGATGTCGCGGCTCAGGGCCAGCCGGCGGACCAGCAGACGGCGGGTGGTAACGGGGATCCCGATCCCTTTGACCGCGAGCGTGAGCCCGGCGAGGATCCACAGTTCGATGCTGTGGAACGTCCACGCGACGACTGCGGCGGCGAAGGACAGCACCACCGACTGAGCACCGTAGTAAGCGACGTAGCGGTTGAACAGCTTGGAGCCCAGGCAGGCGAACGCCAGCAGCAGGATCAGCACCCCGGACAGGTCGAGCAGCACCCCGGCCGGGCTGGTCGCGGCGAGTTTCTCCACGCCTCACGCTCCGATCACGTACGAGGTGGCGATGCCGACCAGGGCGAGCAGGAACGACGCGCCGAGAAACTCTGCGATCCGGAAAAACCGGAGCTTCGCGAACGAGGTGTCGATCACGACAATCGCCAGCCCGCACAGCGCGAGCTTGCCGAGCAGCACGGGGATGGCGAGCAGAGCACTGGGCACGTCACTGGTGGTGCCCAGCCCCCAGGGGATGACGAAGACGTTCATGAAGATCGACGACATCAGGAACAGCTTCATCCAGCTGCCCCACTTGACCAGCGCGTACTCGCGGCCCGAGTACTCCAGGACGCGGCCTTCCTCGATCATCGAGATCT
>PMSW01000065.1 GCA_003168215.1 Actinomycetota bacterium | reverse complement strand
CTAGCGAAACAAGAGAGGAAGACATGCCCGGCTCTGAGCAGCAGACCCCAGCACAACAGCTCATCGGTGACTTCGCGCCGAAGCTGGTCTCGCTTACCGACGATGTCCTGTTCGGGGATATCTGGGAACGCGAGGAACTGTCCAAGCGAGACCGCAGCCTGATCACCGTGGCAACCCTGGTGGCAGGCGGCAATACGGAGCAGCTACCCGGTCATCTTGCCAGGGCAAGGGCCAACGGACTGACCGATGCCGAGCTGAAGGCGGTGGTCGTCCGCCACGGCCGGTGGTACCTGCTGTGCTGGTCCCGTACCACGGACGCCCGCCGGGCATACCGGATCGACTGGGTTCGCGGAGTGGAGTTGCTCGACGACACGTTCAGCCCGCCCGCCGACCTCGACCCGGTCGCCACGCTCGAAGAGCATCTCGCCGTCGGATGGGAGTACGACGTCGACGCCGTCACCGACGCGCCCGCCGAAACCGTGGCGCGCTGCCTCCCCCGCGCCCTCGGACGGCTCGAGCCGCTCGATGCCGGGACCACCCGGCTGGCCGGCAGCACCAGCAACCCGGTCTGGTACGCCCAGCAGCTCGCGGCGATCCCGGCGCCCTACCGGATCCTCAAGTGCCCTGAACTGCAGGAGGCCGCGCGCGTCCTCGGGCAGCGGCTACTCGCGGCGGCGGGTGAGAGTCCACATTGATGAGCTTGCGCAGGCTATCGCGCACGCGGAACCAGGCGCAGGCGCAGGGCGTTGACGTAGCGTGCGATTCAGCCGCGCCGCCGCATCAGGAGGTGGCACCGTGCCAGGGCGCGCGGGCCGGTGGTGAGCGGCCTGCGCGACCGGGTCAGGCGATTCCTGCAGAAGCCGGGAACGGCCGACCTGAGCCGCTACACCGAAGTCCTCCGGGAGGCCGCGGCAGCCGAGCAGCGGATCGCGGGGCTGGCCGACGCCGACCTGGCTGCGGCCGCGGCCGGGGCTGGCGGAGAGGCGGAGATCTGCGCGCTCAGCCGCGAGGCGGCCCGGCGGGCGCTGGGCGAGCGGCCTTACGATGTCCAGCTTCTCGGCGCGCTGGCCATGCTTGCCGGGCAGGTCGCCGAGATGGCCACCGGCGAGGGCAAGACCCTGGCCGGCGCCATTGCCGCCGCCGGGTACGCGCTGCGCGGCCGGTCGGTGCAGGTTATGTCGGTCAATGATTACCTGGCCCGGCGCGACGCCCAGTGGATGCGGGGGGTCTACGGCCTGCTCGGCGTGAGCGTGGGCTGGATCGGCCAGGCGTCCACTGCCGGGGAGCGCCGCCGTGCCTATGCCGCCCAGGTCACCTATGCGCCGGTGTCCGAGATCGGCTTTGACGTGCTGCGCGACCGGCTTGTCACCGATCCGGCCAGCCTGGTCGCCGGGGACCCGGACGTGGTCCTGATCGACGAGGCTGACTCGGTCCTGGTCGATGAGGCGATGGTTCCGCTGGTGCTGGCGGGCGCGGCGGAGCAGGGGAACCCTGACCGGGACATGGCAGACCTTGTCCGGGCGCTGCGTCGCGGCGTGGACTACGAGATCGACAAAGACGCGCGTTCGGTGCAGCTGACGGCGGCAGGGGCGCTGTCCGCGGAACGGGCTCTGGGCGGGATCGAGCTGTACACCGCCGAGCATGCTGACACCCTCACCCGGCTCAACGTCGCCCTGCACGCGCAGGCCCTGCTCCGGCGCGATGTGGAGTACATCGTGGCCGGAGGCCGGATTCACCTGGTCAACGAATCCCGGGGCCGTGTCGCCAGGCTGCAGCGCTGGCCGGACGGCTTGCATGCGGCGGTGGAGGCCAAGGAAGGGCTGGGCGCCAGCGAGACCGGGGAGATCCTCGACAGCCTCACCGTTCAGTCTCTGGTGCGGCGCTACCCGACGGTCTGCGGCATGACCGGAACCGCCGTGGCGGTGGGCGAGCAGCTTCGCGAGTTCTACGGGCTCGAGATCGCGGTGATCCCGCCGCACCGGCCGTGCGTACGCGAGGACGAGCCGGACCGGCTTTACCTGACGGCCAGGGCGAAGGAGAAGGCGGTCGTCGAGCAGGTGGTCGCGTCGCACGCGACCGGGCGGCCGGTCCTGCTCGGCACTCTCGACGTGGCGGAATCCGAGCGGCTGGCCGGCCTGCTCGGCGATGCCGGGCTGACCTGCGCTGTCCTGAATGCCAAGAACGACGCGGCGGAGGCCGCGATCATCGCCGAGGCGGGCGCCCTGGGCGCGATCACGGTGTCGACGCAGATGGCAGGCCGCGGTACTGACATCCGGCTGGGCGGCACCGCGGGCGAGCCCGGCCCTGTCGCGGCACTGGGCGGGCTGCAGGTGATGGGCACCGGCCGGCACGCGAGCGGCCGCCTGGACCGGCAGCTGCGCGGGCGGGCCGGGCGCCAGGGAGACCCCGGCGGCTCGGTCTTCTTCACCAGCCTGACCGATGCGCTGGTGGTCCGGTACGCGCCGGACGGCGCGCCGCGGCCGGCGGTCCAGGCGGGTGGCCGGATCCGCGACCCGGGGCCGCACGCGACGGTGGCTCATGCTCAGCGCGTCGCCGAGGGCGTCGGCCTGGAGATCCACCGGAACACCTGGCGCTATGCCAGGCCCGTCGAGGCTCAGCGCCGGATTGTCCTAGAACAGCGGGAACGGGCCCTGCACACCGATGCAGCGCTGCGCGCACTCGCCAGCAGCTGCCCCGAGCGCGTCGCGGAGCTGAGTGCCAGCTGCGATGAAGGCGCCCTGGTCAGCGCCGCACGGCAGCTCACCTTGTGGCATCTCGACCAGGGCTGGGTGCAGCATCTAGCGCGGATCGCTGACCTGCAGGAGGGCATACACCTGCGAGCGCTGGGACGCGGCCTTGACCCGCTGAACGAGTTCTGCAAGGAGCTGGCACGCCTTTTCGCGCCTCTTCTCGGCGAGGCCGCCACGCGGTCCGCCGAGTCCTTCCGGTCCGCGGTGATCACCGCGGACGGGCTCGATCTTGATGCTGCCGGGCTGAAGCGGCCTACCTCGACCTGGACTTACCTGGTGCAGGACAATCCGTTCGGCACGGACATCGACCGCGCGATCGCTGGCATCGGCCGTCTCCTGCGCAAGCCGTCTAGAACCGATTCCTGAACGCGGCAGGGCCGGTGTCGTCCGGTTGTCGCGTGCCCTGCCGGGCCCGCTGACCTGGAGAAGCCAGCCGGCTATGGCGAGGGATTCACGACCAGCGCGCTGCCGCCGCCGAGGCGGACGGGCTCGGCGATGGCCTCGAAGCGCCCGTGGCCGAGGATCTGCAGTGCTGTCGCGTCGCCGGGATAGTGATCAAGGGGGAGTATCGGCCCGGTCGCCTCGGTGAACTGCTCGCCGAACTCGCGGGTCAGCTGCCGTCGCAGCGCGCTGTTGTAGAAGGCGGGCTCGGCCAGTGAGGTGGGCGAGTTGGTCTGGCTGACCCGCGGAGCCGCCACCGCCGCGGGCAGGGACATGCCGAAGTCCACGTGATTCAGGATGATCTGCAGGATGGTCGTGATGATGGTCGAGCCGCCGGCCGCGCCGACGCTGAAGACCGGCGTGCCGTCGCGGAACGCGATGACCGGGCCCATGCTGGACCGGGGCTGCTTACGGCCGGCCGGGAGGTTGGGGTCGTAGACGCCGGGGGCTGGCGGCGCGAAGTCGAAGTCGGTCATCTCATTGTTGAGCAGGAACCCGTAGCCGGGCACGGTCATGCCGCTGCCGCCGAAGAAGTTAATGGTGTTGGTGTAGGCGACGATGTTGCCCCACTTGTCGACCGTGACGATGTTGTTGGTGTGACGTCCCTCTGCTGAGATCGTCGGGGCCTGCGGTGAGGGCTGGCTCTGGCAGCCCTGGTAGGGCGGGAAGGGATCGCCAGGGGGAACCGGGGACACGAGGGCCTTCTGGTGCACTAGGCAGCGCCTGGTCGCGGCGAATGCCGGGCTCAGGAGTCCGTGCAGCGGCACTGCGACATACCGGGGGTCGCCGACGTAGGCGTCGCGGTCGGCGTAGGCCAGCCGGGATGCCTCCAGGTAGTGGAACAGCGCCGTCGCCCTCGGCTCGGCCGACAGGTTCCATCCGCTCAGGATGTTCAGCGCCTCGCCGACGGTGGACCCGCTGCTGGACGGCGGCGCCATGCTGTAGATGTCCAGCCCCCGGTAGCGGACGCGGGTCGGCGCCTGGACCCGGGCGGTATAGGCGCGCAGGTCACTCATGGTCATGATCCCCGGCAGGGTGACCAGGGTGTTCCCAGGGGTCACGGCCGGGTGATCATCGGCATGGACGATGGCCCGGCCGAGGGGCCCATCGTAGAGATAAGACGGGCCGTGGCGGCCCAGCAGCCGGTAGGTCCGCGCAAGGTCAGGATTGCGGAGCAGGTAGCCCACCGGCAGCGGGTTGCCTGCTGGTGTCAGGAGCAGGGCGCGGCTGGCCGGGTAGGCCCGCAGTTCGGCAAGCCCGGACTCGGTGAGCTGCCTGAAGTCCGCGTTGACGCGGAACCCGCGGTCCGCGACCTTGATCGCCGGCCGGAGGTCTGCGGCCAGGCTCTTGCGGCCGTACAGGCGCAGCGCCTTAGCCCAGGTGGCCACCATTGACGGAACCCCGGTGGCCAGCGGCTGATCCGATGCGTAGTCGTAGCCGAGCGGCTGGCCCGTCTTCGGGTCGATGAACATCGACGGCGTGCAGGCGCTGGGGCACGTCTCGCGGCCGTCGATCGTCACGACCTGATGGGACTTGGCCAGGTAGATCACCATGAAGCCGCCACCACCCGGACCGGCGACGAATGGGTTAGTCACTCCCAGCGTGCTCGCCGTCGCAACGGCGGCATCGATAGCGTTGCCGCCATGCTTCAGCACCGTGATGCCCGCCTTGCTCGCGTCCAGGTCCATGGACGCTACGGCGCCCCCCGTGCCGACCGCGACCGGCTCCTTCCCGGTGCCGGATAGGGCCCGGCCCGGGATGGCGCTGGCTACAGATGGAGAAGCCAGCAGCGCGGCGGTGAGCACTGACATGACGAAAACCGCTACCAATCGACGCATGAGCACCTCAGGACCAGTCGGCGGCGCAGATGAGATGGCTTTGTCCGTCCTGCTCCGTAACGGACGGGATCAAACCCGGCGGCGTGGCCGGGGACGGCTCGGTGAGGCGAACGAGCGCGATCTGGCGCTGCGCTATCAGGCGCTCTGAGCTGCAGGCGGGGGCGGGATCGGGGGGCACAATGGGCGGATGGGGTTCCCGGCGCTGCACCACAACCTGCCCTCGCAGGCAACCAGCTTCGTGGGCCGGGCCGCAGAGCTGGCCGAGCTGCAGTCACTGGTGTCGGGCGGGTCACGGCTGGTCACGATCGCGGGGCCGGGCGGGATCGGCAAGTCCCGTCTGGCGTTGCAGGTTGCGGCCGATGCGCTGGATGGCGCCGGCGACGGGGTGTGGCTAGTCGAGCTGGCGCCGGTGCCTGACCCTGAGCTGGTGGCCCGCACCGTGGCCGCCGTGCTCGGAGTCCGCGAGCAGCCGGGACGGCCCATGCTCGACACCCTGATCGACGCGGTCGGCGACCGGTACCTGCTGGTGGTCCTCGACAACGCCGAGCATGTCCTCGGCGCGGCGGCCAAGCTGGCCGACGCCATGATGCGGTCCTGCCCGCGGGCGTGCCTGCTGGTCACGAGCAGGGAGCCGCTGGGCATCAGCGGGGAGCACGTCTTCCGGGTTCCCTCGCTGGCTGTCCCGCCCGCCGGTCTGGCCGCCCCGGGCCGGCTGGCCGCCTTCGAGTCGGTGCAACTGTTCACCGAGCACGCGGTAATGCACCGGCAGGGCTTCGTCCTCGACGCCGGCAACGCCGCGGCGGTGGCGGCGGTCTGTGTGCGCCTGGACGGGATCCCGCTGGCCCTCGAGCTCGCCGCGGCCCGGCTGGGTTCGCTATCGGTGTCAGAGATCAATTCCCGGCTCGACCAGCGGTTCCTGCTATTGACCGGCGGGAGCCGTACCGCGCTGCCCCGTCATCAGACCCTCCGCGCCCTGATCGACTGGTCCTACGACCTGCTCAACGCCGAGGAGCAGCATGTTCTGGACCGGCTGTCGGTGTTCGCCGGGGGCTGGACCCTGGAGGCCGCCGAGGCGGTCACCTCAGCAGGCGGCACCGGGGAATGGCAGGTGCTGGACCATCTGGCTGCCCTGGTCGGCAAGAGCCTGGTCCAGGCCGAAGAGATCCAGGGTTCGACCCGCTACCGGCTGCTGGAGACGGTCCGCCACTACGCCGCCGAACGCCTCGCCCTGCGGGCCGGCGCCGAGCCAGGCGAAACCCGTATCGCCCACCGCGATTACTATCTGGACCTGGTCGAGACCGCCGGAAAGCACCTGCGCGGCCGGCACGAGGCCGTCTGGCTCGACCGGCTCGAGGTCGAGTTCGGCAACATCCGCGCAGCACTGGCGTTCAGCGTCGCCGATCCCGGCAGTGCCGAGCCCGGCCTGCGGCTGGCGGCGGGGCTGCACTGGTTCTGCAACATGCGCGGCCACGGCGGCGAAATCCTCGAGTCGCTCACCGTCCTGCTCGAGCGACCCGACGCCCGCATGCCCACCAGGGCACGGGCCCGTGCCCTCACCGCGAGCTGCCACCTGCTCGACCACTTCGGCAACGACTCATCGGCCCCCTCGATGGTTGGCGAGGCCATCAGGATCGCCCGTGGCCTCGCCGATGACGCCGTCGCCGCCGACGCCGTCGCTCAGCTCTGCTGGCTCAGGTTCGAGCATGGCGATCTGCCTGCCGCACTGGCCCAGATCGACGAAGCCGTCGGTCTGGCCCGGACAGCCGGGGATCCCCGGCTGATTGCCTCCGTTCTCTCCCGCCGTGCGGTGTTCGTGAGCGAAGCGGGCGATCTGGACGCCGCCTTTGCTGACCAGAAGGAAGCCATCACCCTTTCCCGGGCGGCCGGAGACAACTACCGGCTCGCCACCACGCTGGCGAACCTCGGCGTCGACGAGCACGCGGCGGGGGATCTTCGCGCGGCCCGGGCACACCTTCAGGAGGCGAGCATGCTCGCCGACAACCATGGCTACCAGACTCTTTCCGCCGGTTTGCGGCAGAACCTCGGTTTCGTCGACCTCCTCGACGCCAATCCCCGTAACGCCCGCCGGCTTTTCCTCGGCAGCCTGGACACAGCCCGGATCACCGGCGTCACGTCGTATGTTCACGGCGCGCTCCTCGGCCTCGCGCTGGCCGCCGGCGCAGACGCCGACCCCGCCAGCGCCGTCACCTTGCACGGCGTCGCCGACGAACACTACGAGCAGGCAGGGCGGGTTTTCGAGACCATCGAAGCGGGGCTGCGTGACCGCGACCATGCCCGTCTGCGCGCTGCGCTGGGCGATGCCGCGTTCGAGGCCGCCTACGCCCGCGGCCGCACGCTCAGCCAGGCCGACGCCATCGCCCTGGCCACCGCAGCAGCGGGGCCCGATCCTGGGGCTGCGCCCGCCGTCACCGTTCCCGCCGCCGGTCAGGCTACGGCGGACGGTGCAGCCGGCCTGCTGTCGGAACGAGAGCGGGAGATAGTGGCGCTGCTGGCCGGAGGGGCGACGGACGCCCAGATCGCCGAGCGGCTGTTCCTGTCTATCAATACGGTGCGATCTCATCTGGAGCGGATCCGGGACAAGACCGGCGCCCGCCGCCGCGCAGAACTGGTCCGCTACGCCATCCAGGCCGGCATCGACCCGGTCAACCCTCCCGCCTGAAGCCTGGCGCTCTCAGGCCCTCCCTGGCCCTCCCTGGCCCGGCGTGACCGGCCACGCGGCGGTGAATGGGCCGTCCGGCCCACACCTGGCGCGCTCGATGGGGCCGCCCGGCCCCTGCCGTCACGCCCTGGCCGGGCGCACGCTGAATCTACTGCTCCGCCACCTAGGCGGGGACCGCCGTGACGGCGTTCCTAGCCCGTCCCGATCCTACGAAAGGCGACCGCAATGAAGATCAAGATTACGAGAGCGCCGACCATCACGAAGGCAGCAATCGCTACGGTCCTCTTTACGATTCTGTGGGGAGTGACCAACGTCAATCTCCCCTCGTGCAGCGAACCTGGCGCGGTACTCAACGCGGGCGAGTGCGTGGTCCATCAGTCGTACCTGCACAGTGTCTGCGGCTTCCTGGCGCTGGCTAGCCTCATAACCGCCGTGGTGTTGTTCATCCTCAAGCAGCGCAAGGCTTCCTCCCAGGGCCAGCAGGCTCTGCCGCGCCCGGCGCGGTCCTGGGCACCCAGGCCTGCCGAGAAGACGGTGTCTGAAGTGCGGACTCACGGCGACGGCAGCGGGCAGGTCATTTCCTCTGCTGGCCCGAGCGGATCCCCGGGTCCTCAGCGGGCTCCGAACTTCTGTACCCAGTGCGGCACACGCGCCGTCGCAGGAGACAACTTCTGCCAGCAGTGCGGGGCTCCCGTGACAAACGGAACCGGAAGCTATCCACGAAACAATGTCGCCAGCTGAGCAGGCCAAAACTCCGGCAGCGACTCAATGTATTTCCGAAAGATCTTCAAGACGTAGGAAAAGGGCGGCTGGCAGGATGCCGAGGAAGGAAATCCAATGAGTTACATTACCCGCGCATGTGTCGCCGCGGCGGCCGGCATTGCGCTAGCCGCAGGCGGAGTAACCGGGGCCAGCGCTTCGGCCGCAGCCCCCCGAGCCCTGCAGGCGGTGACGGTGACCGGGGCAGGGACGTCACTCGCGGCGACCAGTCCCGGCGCCCAGCTGTGGGCGGCACGCTACGACAACACCGGCAACGGCGGAGCCACGTCGGTGGCGGTCAGCCCGGACGGGAAGACGGCGTTCGTCACCGGATACACCACGGCAGCCGGCGCCGAGGACTACGCCACGGTCGCCTACAACGCCGCTACCGGCGCCCAGCTATGGGCGGCACGCTACGACAGCCCCAGCAACAACGGCGCGGCCGCCGAGGTGGCGGTCAGCCCGGACAGCAAGGCGGTGTTCGTCACCGGGTCCAGCCTCGGGACCCCCACGGGCGAGGACTACGCCACAGTCGCCTACAACGCCGCCACCGGCGCCCAGCTATGGGTGGCACGCTACGACGGCTTCGGCAGCGGCGGCAACTACGCCCACTCGGTGGCGGTCAGCCCGAACGGGAAGACAGTGCTCGTCACCGGGGAAAGCATCGGGACCAACAACGGCTATGACTACGCCACGGTCGCCTACAACGCCGCCACCGGCGCCCAGCTGTGGGCCAGCCGCTACAACGGCGCCAGCAACGGTGACCGCGGGGCGAATTCGGTGGCAGTCAGCGGGAACACGGTATTCGTCACCGGCTCCAGCTACGGGGGCAGCACCGCGAACTATGACTACGCCACCGTCGCCTACAGCGCCGCTACCGGCGCCCAGCTTTGGGTCAAGCGCTACGACGGCCCCGGCAGCGGCGACGACCAGGCATATTCGGTGGCCGTCAGCCCGAACGGGAAGGCGGTGTACGTCACCGGGTACACCGGTACGAGCAGCACCACCGCAGGCTATGACTACACCACGATCGCCTACAGCGCCGCCACCGGCGCCCAGCTGTGGCTGGCACGCTACAACGGCCCGGGCAACTTCACCGACGAGGCATATTCGGTGGCTGTCAGCCCGAGCGGGGGGACGGTGTACGTCACCGGGGAGAGCGCCGGGACCGGTGATGGCTGGGATTGCGCCACGGTTGCCTACGATGCCGCTACTGGCGCCCAGCTCTGGGTCGAGCGCTACGACGGCGCCGGACTCGGAAGCAAGGCTTTCTCGGTGGCCGTCAGCCCCACCGCGGGGACGGTATTCGTTACCGGATACAGCGTCGATGGCGGCTCTGACTACGCCACGGTCGCCTACAACGGCTGACTTTCAGCCCGGGGCACAGGCGCGCCGGCTGGCAGCCTCCTGCTGCCACCCGGCGCGCTTGCTCGCCATTGCCGCCGGCGCCAGCGCAACAGCGTGTCCGGCCAGCCGGCTCACCTGCAGTCTCGGGACCGCCACTTCCTGCCGGAGCACCAGCAACTGGCTGTCAGGAGTGGCTGGGTGACGGCTTGGTCGTGCGGCCGTGCCCGCCATGGTGGCCGGGCCGGGGCGGTCCGGGCAGGTTCGGTGTGGCCGATGTCGTCTGGAGCAGGGTGGGAAGCGTCTTGAGCGCCTTGGCGAACGCGGCCTTGTACTCCCGGACCCCGGCGCCTAGTGCCTGCTCGTTGGCGCTGACGAACTGCTGCTCGTAGTTTGCCTGGACGGCGAAGTAGATCCCGGCCAGGTCGCTGGTCAGCGTGCAGTCCGCGTCGGCCACGGCCGATGCGATCTGTGTCTTGTTCTGCGCGGCGGTCGGTGCAGTGGGCGGCGGCTGCCCTGGGGTCGCCCTGAGCCCTAGGGTGTCTTGTGCCTGCGACCAGAACGCTCCTGCATCGGGGGAGCTGAACCCGTTCTTGGCCATGCAGGCCGACCAGTTCCTGTCTGCCTTTTTGAACTGGCTGTCTTCGATCACGTCGGTGCTGATGTAGTTGTTCAGCGTCTCGATGATGGACATGGAGTGAGCGAACTGGGCGTTGTTGAAGTTCTCCAGGATGTTAAAGCACTTACCCGCGGCCGCTTGCGCCCCGGTGGGCAGGTTGCCCAACGGCGACCCGGGCTGACTGGCACCAGGACCGGGCCCGGCGCCTCCCGGTTCGCCGGTTCCGGCCAGGAATCCTTCCTGAGCCGCCAGTGCGGTCCCTACGTAGCCCCATGGCCCGTACGCCTGCGGGAAGCCCAGGCCGCGGTTGGTACGTGCCGGGTACTGCGCGTCGGCGGCGTACTGCCCATAGCCCGCGTCGTTCATGCACGCGGTGTGCAGGGCGTCATAGGTGTCACCGGGTGCCAGCCCGTCGTTGTCGGCGGCGCCCAGGGCGGCGTAGGGCGTGAACACCTCCGACGACATGGCCGCCGCGACGGAGGCCGGGGCGGGCGGCCTGCCGACGGCGGGTGTTGTCACTGTCGCGTCAGGTCCCTTGGGCGCGGCCGTGCAGGCGGTGAGGACCGCGCAGCAGATCAGGAGACCCCAGCCGGTGCTGGTGCGCATCATTGTTCCTTTCCAGCCGTGCTTGGCATCGGGCGTGCCGTGGTTCACGCGTGCCGTAGTGCCGCCAGCGGGCTCGTCCGCGCCGCGCGCAGCGCCGGGTACGCGCCCGCGAGCAGGCCGACGACGGTGCCGATGAGCGGGGCGGGCAGGGTGTAGACCGGGTTCAGCACGACGGTCCAGTTCTGGGCGGCGGCGAAGATCACCACGATGCCAACGCCGATGCAGGTGCCGATCAGGCCGCCGAGCGTGCCAAGCGCCGTTGATTCGGCGAGGAACTGCCCGGCGATGTGCCGGGGCCGGGCACCGACGGCGCGCCGCACGCCGATCTCCCCGGTGCGCTCCAGCACGGCGACCAGCGTCGTGTTCGCTATCCCCACCGCCCCGATCAGCAGGCTGATCAGCGCGAGGATCAGGAACAGGCCGGCCAGGTCCCCGTTCACCTCGCCCTGCAGCTTCAGCGGGTTGGGCGGCGGCGTCACGACCAGCCGGTGCGGGTCGGTCGGCAGTTCGGCGGCAGCGATCTCCCGTGACACCGCCTCTGCGGCGCCGGTCTTGGTGGCGATGACCATCTGGGCTTCTTCTTGGGTCCCGATGCCCGGCTGCGGGTTGCCGTAGTCCGCCAGGGCCGTGTCCTCCGGGATCAGCATCGCGCTGCCGCCGCTGACCACGCGCTGCGCGGAGCTGTAGATGCCGACGACGGTGTAGGCGATCCCGTTGACGAACACGGCGGGGTGGCTGGGCAGGCGGGCAGGGGAGATGCCGAGCGCGGAGGCCGTCGATGTGTCGATCATCGCCACGTGCTGCGCGGTGTCGTTCTCATACGTGCTCAGTGGCGAGCCCGCGACCATCGCCGGGACCATCGCCTTCACCGCCCCGGGCGAGACGGCCAGCAGGTTGACCGTCTGGGAGGCCTCGCCCGACAGCGCGAGTGAGGCACTGAAGTTCGTCCCTTCCGGGAGCGCGACCGGCCACCAGACCCCCGCGGCGACCACCCCCTTGATGTGGTCCGCGATCACATCCGCATCGGCCGGGAAACCGATCCGCGGATTGGTGCCGGGTGGCGCGACATCGTTGGCGGGGCCGTTGTCCGCCACCGTGACCGTGGTGTCTTCAAGCACCGAGAACTGACGTGAGATCTGGCCCGCTCCCGTAGCGGTGAGGCCGAGCACGGCGACGAACGCACCCACGCCCAGGACGGTGCCGAGCATGGTCAGCCCGGCCCGGCCCGGCCGCTGCACGATACCCGCGATCGCCTCGGCCGCTGTGTCCCGGACGGTCAGCCGGGGCAACGGCAGGCCAGCACCCGGCCTACCCATGGCCGGCCCGGATCCGCTCGGACAAGATCCCGTCACTGATGGTCACGGTCCGGCCCGCATGGGCCGCTACTGCCGCGTCGTGCGTGATGATCACGATCGTCAAGCCGCCGGAGTTGAGCTGGTCGAGCAGTTCCATGAGCGAGGCGGCGTTACGCGAGTCCAGGTTTCCCGTCGGCTCGTCGCACAGCAGCAGGCTCGGCTGGTTGACCAGCGCCCGCGCGATCGCGACCCGCTGGCACCCCCCGCCCGACAGCGTGGTCGGCAGCGCGTCGAGCCGGTGCCCCAGCCCGACCGCGCCGAGCGCGCCGGCCGCCGCCTGGAGCCGGGTGCTTCGCGGTGTGTGGTTGTACAGTTCGGCGAGCAGCACGTTCTCCAGCGCCGTCCGGTAGGCCAGCAGGTGGAAGGCCTGGAAGACGATCCCGATCCGCCTGCCGCGCAGCGCCGACCTGTCCCGGTCGGGCAACTTGCTCGTGTCCAGGCCGTCCAGCAGATAGCTCCCGGCAGTCGGGGAGTCGAGCAGCCCGAGCAGGTGCAGCAGCGTGGATTTGCCCGAGCCGGACGGCCCAGTCACCGCGACATAATCGCCCGCCCCGATCACCAGGTCTGCCGGGCGCAGCGCAGGTACCGGCGGCGGGCCGGGATAGGTCCGGGCGAGTCCGCGTAGTTCGATCACGGGCGCGGTCATCAGCCGCTCACCACTACGCTGTCGCCGGCCACGAGCTTGCCCGCCTTCACCGGGGTCACCTGGACATAGCCGTTCTCGGAGATGCCTGGCGTGACCGGGACCTGGGTCAGCTTGCCATCCGCACCGGCCACGGTGACGTCGCTGGTGCCGGACCCGGTCGTGACGATCGCGGCGACCGGCACGGTGAGCACCGGTCCCTCGGTCCGCCCGGTCTCCACGGTGACCAGGACGTTCTCGCCATTCAGTGCCGCGGGCAGCGGTTTGGACGGGGTCACGGTCAGCGGGATGAACGGCGTGCCCTCCGGGTTCGCAGCGCTGCCGGCATTGCTCGAGCCGGACGTGCCGGTGGACCCCGAACCGGTGGACGACTCCGCGGAGCTCGCCGAAGCGGCACTGCCCCCGACGTTCACAATCGCTCCTATCGGCGTTACCGTCGTCGCCGTCCCCACGTCGGCGATGGTCCCGGCGGCGTGGATGCCGGTGACCTCATCAAAGATCTTCACCTTCAGGCCAGTCTTTACCTGCGCGGCGTAAGCAGGCGGCAGCTCGCCGGTTACCGCCAGCGACCCGCGCGCGGCGAGCTCAAGGAACGGCTGGCCGGGCTGCTGGCCCTTGGCGCCGTTCACCGCGATCACCTTCGCGGGCAGCGACGGCAGGAAGATCACGTCCGTCATCGGCACGCCGCCCGTCGCCGGCGCGGTGTAGCCAAAGTGCTCGTAGTACTCCGACACCGCGTCCTCGGTTGCTGTGCCGAAGAACCCGGGCGTGTCGCCGCCGGAGTAGTACCCGAGCGAGGCGAGGGCCTTCTGTAGTTCCGCCACGTCGGGCCCGTTCTCACCAGGTGTTATGTCCCGCCACGCAGGCACTCCGCCGGTGAGTGCGAACAGCGGCTCTCCGTCTATCTCAGCGAGCTTCTCGCCGTTGGAGATCCTCTGGCCGGCTGCCACCTCCAGACTCGATATGTACACGGTCCCCGACGAGCCGCCGGTAGCCGAACCGCCGGCCGAAGATCCGGTACCCGCCGCATCTGCTTCCGGGGCGGATGGGTAGACGTCGTACTGCGTCGCGGGGTACACCACGCCGCGCATCTCGACCGACGAGGTAAGGACCTGGGAGACAACCTTCGCCGTGGTCACCGTCGGTGGCGGCGCTGCAGTATCCGCCGCGATCTGCTGCGGCGACTTCACGAACGAGGAGCCAATCAGCCCGCCGATGGCCAGCAGGGCCGCCCCGCCAGCCACCCAGAACAGGACGCGGCGGCGCCGGGCGAGCCGCGATCCGCGTACCGCCTGCCGGCCGCCGTCGCTGGGACTGCTCTCCGTTGCCGGCGAGCCAAGCTGTGTCACGCGACCCTCCTATGCTTCCCGTACCACCAGGGATTTAGAGAAGCTGGAAACGCCTAAACCCCGGCATGAGCCACACCTTCTCGCGGGGGCATTAGACTTACGCGTGATTCATGTGTGAGTTTGATGTCAAAATACCGGCAGGGCGCCCGAGTCGACCTCACACTGCTAGCGCGATATATCACCGAGTAACCAGCTCAACCCTGAAAGCCAGGCGTGCTGATCAACCGGCCGTTGTTCGATGGGCAACGTCATCGTTCACTGCAAAGCAAAGCGCCGCGGTGGAGCTGGACTCGTCCTTGCAGCGGATGGTTTCGATCATGCCGACCTGATCTATGCGAACCCGCCGCCGCCGGGCATGGCAGTCGCGGATGCGGCCGGCGCCGCGGGCATCACCAGCCCGGCCGGCTGACCACCGCACGGCCTGTTAAACCATTCCGCCGTCCGGTCACGACCTAACTCTGCCGGTCATTTTTCCGGTCACTTTGCCGGTTAGTCTGCCTGGTTCCGCGATCTTCGCCGTAGTAGCGTTTTGGCTGATCTCTAGCCGGAAGGGACAGGAAACTATGATAAAGAGACGCCAGAGACTCTTGGTGACCTCGGCGGCCGTTCTCGGGACCTTCCTCGGGGCCGCTGCCATAACCGCTCCTGCTATGGCCAGCACGCACCCGGCGGTAGCCAGCACGCACCCGGCGACGACCGCCCAGCCCGCCACCAGCACGAACATCGACCAGACGTATGTCGGGGCCAGTCTCTGCGACGGCCACCAGTGGTACTACTGCCTGTGGTATAGCCAGGGCGAAACAGGGGCGGTCTGGGGCGCCATACAGATGGGTTATGGGACCATCATCGCCACGTTCCCGGATGACGGCCAGTTGGGCCAGGGGAAGCCGGTGCGGAACGACGCTGCGTCCATGGGGAACAACTCGGTGAACTGCAACGTCACCACCTGGGTCTCTCCCAATTACACGGGCGCTTTCAACTGGCTGAAGCCGGGCTGGGAGGGCAACCTGACCAGCAACCTCCACAACAACGAAGCGTCGATTTCCGCTAATAACTGCACGTAGTAATCCGCACCCTGCGGCCGGACCAGCCGAGTCCCTGACGGAAGGATGCCCAGCGTGAAGCGCCTCGGCGGGACCACGATACTGGCCGCGATGAGCCTGGGCTGCGTCCTGGCCGGCACCGGATGCGCATCGGGAGGCAGCACCGCGGCACCCGCGGCGGTGCGCCCGGCATCCACGCCGTCAGCGGCATCCACGCCGTCAGCGACGCCCACGCCGTCCAGCGTCTTGCAGTATCAGCTGCCTATCGCTGCTTATCAGCTGACGCCGCTGCAGAACGCGGAGGAGGATTACCTCGCCCAGCGGCTGGAGCAGCTGTGCCTGGGCAAGCTCGGCTTCAGCTTCCTGCCTGGATTGTCGGAGAAAGTCATTGCCCAAGGCGTCCGGATAACCGACGAATTCGAATCCCGCCTGTACGGGGTATCGGATCCGGTGGCGGTCCGGACATACGGCTACCACCTGCCGTCCTGGGTACAAGGCACGGGGAAGCCGGAGAGCGCCGCAGACCTGGGGACCGCCGAATGGGCCGCACTCACCGGGAAAAGCCCGGCCCCGGCCGGCCGGCCGGTCCCCTGGGGCGGCTGCTTGGGCCAGGCCGAGCGCGAGTTGCAGCAGGCTGGGATCAACACCTCGGCGCAGCAGTCGGGCGGCAGCGATGCGTCGACCCTGGCCGGCAGCGTCCAGCTGGCCAGCTTCGAGCGCGCGCAGTCCAGCCCCCCGGTACGCGCGGTCTTCGCCCGGTGGTCAGCCTGCATGCGAGGCTACGGGGATCACTACGCGACCCCCTTCACCGCCGCCGCGGACCCCCGCTGGACCCGCAGCGCGACACCCAGCCGGCTGGAGATCCAGACCGCAGAACACGACATCGGCTGCAAGCTCCGGGTCAACGTGCTGGGGGTGGAGTTCGCGGTTGTGTCCCGCTACCAGGACCAGGCGATCACCGCCCGCGCCGCGGCCTTCGCCCAAGCCAAGAAGATCATCGCCAGCGAGGCCCTGGGCTTGCGCCGGCTCATGGCCAGCGTCCCCACGTAACCCGACCACACGCGGCTCAGCCAGGAGACCTCGCCCACCCGCCGCGATCTCCTTCTCGCCAGGCTTGTCTGGGAGGTCCTGGCGGGATGCCTTCACAGTGAGTCGGTTCACGCGCTGGTTCTTGAGCCGCCGCCTCGCTACTGTGACCTCACCGAGCCGTCGCAATGAGCGGCGGCCACGGGAACCGCGACGGCCATCCTCACCGGGCACGCTGCGTCCCCGTCCCGAAGGGAGCCAGTCGTGGCCATCCTTGCTGAGGTAGTTTTCCCGGCCGCTTTCACGATCGAGATAATCGACGCCGTCACAGACTGGCCCTCGCCGTCAGGCCGCTGGGCCGCCAGAGGCTCCGGCGCTCAAGGGTGAAGCCGACCTGCGCGTTGACACGGCGCGTTCAACCGGTGTGCGCAAGGAGCTGAGCGTGGTTCCTCAGTAACTGAAAGTCGTGGCTCCGTCGCCGATCCAGTCCCACAGCTGAACGCTGCCCGCCAGTTCGGCATTGGGCAGGAGGCTGCCCTTGTCGAGTTGCTTGGCGTTGAAGCAGACCGGGCAGACCATGAACCGGCCGCCCGCTTTCTCATACCGGGTGAGCAGGTCCGGCAGTGCGGGGCATCCATCGCAGGCGACGCCCGTGGCCACCCCGTCCATGGCGAGCCGGACGGCTTCCTTGGCCTGGAACATGAGGGTCGGCCGTCCTGATTCGGCGGCGCCGACCGCGACGAGGAACGCCACGGTCACCTTTTCCGGGTCCTCCAGGCCTGTGCTGAGACTGATCACTGCTTTCCCGGCCATCGCTGCCTCGCTTTCGTGACGTTGCGCTGCTGGCGGGCGGTCCTGTCATTCCCGAGGCAGTGATCGCTCATACAGTTAATACGATCGTTCGTATTAGAAATTAGAGTACGACCGATCGTGTTAACTTGTCAATGGTGATGAACGAGACCGTGCAGCAAGACAGCCGCAGGCCGCGGCGGCCGCGCGCCGACGGGGAGCGGACCCGCAGGGCCATCCTGCGCGCGGCGGCGTCACTGGCCACCGTCGACGGGCTGGAGGGCCTGTCGATCGGGAACCTGGCGGCGGCGATCGGTATGAGCAAGGGCGGCCTGTACGCGCACTTCGGCTCTAAGCAGGAACTCCAGCTGGCGACCGTGGAGGAGGCGGGCCGGATCTTCGCGGAAGAAGTCGTGCAGCCCGCCCTCGCGGCTCCTCCCGGCCTGGCCCAGCTGGTGGCGGTGTGCGAGGCGTTCTTTGATCACCTGCAGCGCCGGACCTTCCCCGGGGGCTGCTTCTTCGCTGGCGCGGCCCTGGAGATGGGCACCCGCCCCGGCCCGGTCAAGGAACGCGTGGCCGCCTTCCAGTCTCAGTTCGTGGCGCTGATCCGGGGCTTCGCGGCCACGGCTCTCGACCAGGGCGACCTTCCCGCCGGCGAGGACCCTGACCGGCTCACCTTCGAGCTGAACGGGATCATCCTGGCCGCCGACACCAACTTCGTCCTGCACGACGATCCCGGCGTCCTTAACCTGGCCCGCCAGGTCGTCCACCATCGGCTTGGGCTCGGCAATGACACAAATGCCCGCCCCCACCGGCCCCAGCAGAAGACACAGACGAGGTAGTCACCGCGCCCACCGCATCCCCCGGCGGAGCACCGTCCAGGCGGGCCTCGGTCAATTGCACGGTTCATGATCATGCCGGCGTCGGCGAGATGTCCCCTGAGCTGGGCTTTGCTGGGCGCCCCGAGCGCGACTCGAACGCGCGACCTACTGCTTAGGAGGCAGTTGCTCTATCCGCTGAGCTATCGGGGCTGACATGGGCCGACACGGGCGGACTAGCGGCCGGACCAAGCCTAATGGTAGCTACCAGGCCAGCCCGAAACGCGAACTCGCTCCCGGCGGCACCGGCGGGTGAGCCTGCCGCGGCGGAGCGCGGCTTTCCTGCCACCCGCCGGGACCGTTAGAGCGCACCCGGCTGGCCCGCGACCAGCGGGTCGTAGGGTGGGAAAACCCGATGGCCGAGGCGATGAGGAGCGGTGGTGCAGGTTCAGGACGTGATGACGCAGGCTACTGTCACGGAATCCCCGTCCGATAGCCTCCGCTCGGCGGCCGAGCACATGTGGCGGCAGCAGACGGGCTCGCTGCTGATCACCAGCGACGGGCGCCTCACCGGGATCATCACCGAGCGGGACGTGCTCCGCGCGGTGGCTCTCGGCGCCGACCCCGACCGCTGCTCCGTTGACGAGGTAATGACGGTCGAGGTATTCACCGTGCCGCCCGACATGCCGCTGCAGGAAGCTGCCAGCGAGATGGCCACGAGGTGGATCAGGCATCTGCCGATCGTCGACGGGGAACGCCTGCTCGGCGTGGTCAGCATGCGCGATGTGACTGGCATCTTCGCCGCGCTCGCACCGGGAGACGTCATCGTGGAGCACGAGTTCGACCAGCTGGTGCGGGAGCGCCGCCTCGCGCGCATCGAGCACGGCGACCTCGACTAGCCGCGGTCAGGATTAGCCGCAGTCCGGATTAGCCGTGGTCAGGGCAGCGGGAACGGCAGCCGGATGCCGTCGAGGGCGAGCGGGCACGGGCAGTCCCGCTCGGCCGGGAGTTCCTCGATCGTCTGCATGAGAAGCCCTCGCAGCCGCGAGATGTTCTCGGCGAACACGCGGAACACCTCAGCGTGGGTAACCCCTTCGCCCTCCTCGACTCCGGCGTCGGTGTCGGTGACCAGGGCGATCGTCGTGTAGCACAGCGCAAGCTCACGGGCGAGAGCGGCCTCGGGACTGCCGGTCATGCCGATCAGCGTCCAGCCCTGAGCCGCGTACCAGCGTGACTCCGCCCGGCTGGAGAACCGGGGTCCGTCGATGACGACCAGCGTGCCCGACCCGGCCGGGACCCAGCCGGAAGCTCGCGCCGCGGAAATGGCCGTCGCCCGGCCGCGCGGGCAGTACGGGTCAGCGAACGGCACGTGCACCGCGCCGCCCTCGTCGTAGAAGGTCTGCGCGCGGCCCTTCGTCCGGTCCACCAGCTGGTCCGGGATGGCCAGCGTGCCCGGGCCGTAGGACGAGGTCAGCGAGCCGACCGCGCTCGGCGCCAGCACCTGCCGGACCCCGAGCGAGCGCAGCGCCCATAGGTTCGCGCGGTACGGGATGCGGTGCGGGGGGAACTGGTGATCGCGCCCGTGCCTGGGCAGGAACGCGACCTTCCGCCCGGCGACCTCGCCGATCACGATGCGATCGCTCGGCGGGCCGAACGGGGTCTGCACCGTCACCTCGTCGGCAGGCGAGAGGAACTCATAAAGCCCCGAGCCGCCGATTACCCCGATGCTGGCCAGGCCGGCCACCGTGGCTCAGGCGACCTTCGAGCCCGATGACGAAGACGAAGACGAAGACCCGGACGAGCCCGCGGACGAGGAAGAACCAGACGAGCCCGAAGAAGACGAGCCCGAAGAAGAGGAACCCGAAGAAGAGGAACCCGAGGACGAGGAACCGGAAGACGAGGCGGACTTGTCGGCCTTCTTGTCGCCGGATGACGATCCCTTGTCGCCGGATGACGATCCGCCGTCCTTGCCCGCGTCCGACGAACCGGAAGAATCCGAGCTAGCGGAGTCGGAGCCGGACGAGTCCGATCCTGACCGAGATGAGCCAGAGCCCGATCCGATCAGCGCCTTGTCCTTCGAACGGGAGTCGTTGCGGTAGAAGCCCGACCCCTTGAAGACGATGCCGACCGGCGAGAACACCTTGCGGAGCCTGCCGCCACACACCGAGCACACGTGCAGAGGCTCGTCGGTGAACTTCTGCACCACCTCGCTCCGCTCCGCACAGTCAGTGCAGGCGTACTGGTAGGTCGGCACGATTCCTCCTCGGTGGCGTTAGCACTCGCCGCGTTCAACTGCCAAATGGTAGCAACGGTGACGGCAGTCTGGTGATTCCTTCACGCGGCCGGGCGGCCAGGCGTACCGGGAGGTCATGCGGGCCGGCCGGTACCTCGTCGAGCAGTTCGCCGTCATGCAGCAGCGCGACGGTAGGAACGGGCGCGCCGACGCGGGCCAGCGCACGGTCATACGAGCCGCCGCCCCGGCCCAGCCGGTAGCCGCGGCGGTCCACGGCGAGCGCAGGGACGATCACCAGGTCGGCGCTGGCGACGGCGCCCACGCCGCGGGCAGGCTCGCCCGGCTCGAGCAGGCCGCGCGGCCCGGGGACCAGCGAATCCGGGCCCTCGTAGGAGGCCCAGTCCAGGTCGCCGCCAGGAAGCAGCAGCGGCAGCAGGACATAGGTGCCGCGTTTCCACAGTGCGTAGATCAGGCCGCGGGTATCCGGTTCGGTGCCGACCGAGCAGTAGGCAGCCGCGGTGCCGGCCATCTGCGTCTCGGGCAACGCGAGCACCGCATCGCGAAGCTGACGGCCGGCCTCCGCGCGCTGGGCGTCCGTCAGCTGCCTGCGGGCGGCCACCAGCCGCCGCCGGAGCGCCGCCTTCGCCGCGGGCAGGCCGTCCGTATCGCCCCCGCGCCCGGCGCTGCCCGCCGGACCGCCAGCGGGCGATGCGGACGCATCCTCTGGCGGCATGCCGTGCACAAGTCCTCCCGCGGGTAGCTAGGGTTCTCAGCATGGCCGACACCACCGCCGTGACCAAGGCAGTCATCCCTGCCGCGGGCCTGGGAACAAGGTTCCTGCCCGCGGCAAAAGCCATCCCCAAGGAAATGCTGCCTGTCATCGACACCCCCACGATCCAGCTGGTGGTGGAAGAGGCCGCCGCCGCCGGGCTGCGCGACGTGCTGATGGTCACCCGCCGCGGCAAGTCCGCCATCGAGGACCACTTCGACACCGCCAGCGAGCTAGAGGATGCGCTGACTGCCAAGGGCGACGACGACGGGCTGGCCAGGATCCGCGAGCCGGGCAACCTGGCGAAAATGCATTACGTGCGCCAGGACGCGCCGAAAGGGCTAGGCCACGCGGTGCTCTGCGCCGCCGAGCACGTCGGAAACGAGCCATTCGCCGTACTGCTCGGGGATGACTTCATCGACCGCCGCGATCCGCTGCTGCGCCGGATGATCGACGTCAGGCAGCGCTACGGCGGGAGCATCGTCGCGCTGATGGAGGTAGAGCCGGATCAGGTATCGGCCTACGGGTGCGCGGCGATCAAGCCGACCGGCGAGGACGACGTCGTCGTGGTCACCGACCTGGTGGAGAAGCCGGATCCGGGCGAGGCGCCGTCCAACTGGATCGTGATCGGGCGCTACGTGTGCGACCCGGCCGTGTTCGGCGTGCTGCGCGAGACGCCGCCGGGACGCGGCGGCGAGATCCAGCTCACCGACGCTCTCCTGACGCTGGCCACAGCCGACCTGGGCGTGGCCGGGGACGGCGGCGGCGTGCACGGCGTGCTGTTCCGCGGACGCCGCTACGACACCGGCAACAAGCTCGACTACCTGCGCACCGTGATCCAGTTCGCCTGCGAGCGGGCGGACCTGGCCGGCGAGTTCGTGCCCTGGCTGCGCGGCTACCTGGACACCCTGTAGGCCAGGGCCGCCATGCAGAACGTCGACGATTACCTGGCCGAGATCCTGGCGGCCATCCGGCCGCTGGCGCCGCGCGAGCTCGGCCTGGAGGACGCGGACGGCGGAGTGCTCGCCGAGGACATCACGGCGCAGTGGCCGCTGCCGCCGTTCGACAACTCCGCGATGGACGGGTACGCCGTCCGCGCCGCCGACATCGCCGCCGCGACCACGGCCGCCCCCGTGACCCTGCCGGTGGCCGGGGAGATCGCGGCCGGCGACACCAGCGATCACCAGGTCGCCCCCGGCAGCTGCCTGCGGATCATGACAGGCGCGCCGATGCCGGCCGGCGCGGACGCGGTGGTACCGGTCGAGCTGACCGACGGCGGGACCGCGCAGGTGGCGATCGGCCAGGCGGTGGCCGCCGGCGAGTCGGTCCGGCGGGCCGGCGGCGACGCCGCGCCGGGCGATGCGCTGCTGGCCGCGGGCATCCGGCTCGGCCCCGCCCCGCTCGGGCTGCTCGCGGCCGCCGGCCGTGCCTCGGTGCTGGCCCGGCCCCGGCCGCGGGTCACCGTATTCTCCACCGGCAACGAGCTAGCGGCGCCAGGAACGCCGATCACGCGCGGCCGGATCTGGGAGTCCAACAGCTTCATGCTGGCCTCGGCCGCGCGCCAGGCAGGCGCCGTCGCCTACCGGCAGCCGAGCGTGCCGGACGACCCCGGCCATGCCCTGGCCGTGCTGCAGGACGCCGCCGGCCGGGCCGACCTGCTGGTGACCAGCGGGGGCGTGAGCATGGGCGGCGAGCACGACGTGGTGAAGGCCGCGCTGGAGAAGCTGGGGACGGTCAGGTTCCGCAAGGTGGCGATGCAGCCGGGAATGCCACAGGGCTTCGGCATGGTCGGTACGGCCAGCACCCCGATCCTGACCCTGCCAGGCAATCCAGTGAGCGCATATGTCTCGTTCCAGCTGTTCGTACGGCCGGCCTTGCGGGCGCTGCAGGGGACGGCGAGCGGTCACCAGCGGACTGCCCGCGCGGTGCTGACCGCCCCGGTGCGGTCGCCGCGGGACAAGAGATCGTTCCTGCGCGGAGTGCTGGCTGATGACGGCACGGAAATTACGCCGCTGTCCGGGCAGGCATCACATCAGCTGGCAACGCTCGCGCGGGCGAATGCCCTGATCGTCGTGCCGGAGCAGGTCACCGGCATGCAGGAGGGCGACGCGGCCGAGGTGATCTGCCTCGATGACTGAGCGGCTCACCCACCTCGATGCAGCCGGCCAGGCACGGATGGTCGACGTGTCCGGCAAGGACGTGACCGCGCGGTCGGCCCGGGCATCAGGGCGGGTGCTGCTGTCGGCGGCTGCCGTGGCCGCGCTGCGGGAGGGCCGGATGCCGAAGGGCGACGCGCTCGCGGTAGCGAGGATCGCCGGGATCCAGGGCGCCAAGCGGACGCCGGACCTCATCCCGCTGTGCCACCCGATCGGGCTGCACTCGGTGACCGTCGACCTTGAGGTGCGCGACGACGGCGTGCGGATCGTGGCCGCAACGCGGACGGCCGACCGCACCGGCGTCGAGATGGAGGCGCTGACCGCGGTCGCCGTCGCCGCGCTGGCCCTGATCGACATGGTCAAGGCCGTGGACCCGGCCGCGGTAATCAGCGACGTCCGGGTCGAGGAGAAGACCGGCGGCAAGACCGGCCGCTGGGCCCGGCCATGATCAGGGCGCTGGCCATCACCGTCTCGAACCGCGCCGCGGCCGGCGTCTACCCGGACGCCTCGGGGCCCGTGCTCGCGGAGTTGCTGGCTGCCGCCGGGTGCGACGAGGTGGACGGGCCGCGGGTCGTCCCCGACGGGGAGCCGGTGCTCGCCGCGCTGCGCGATGCTCTTACCGGCGGCTACGACGTGATAGTGACGACCGGCGGGACCGGGCTGACGCCCGGCGACCGCACTCCGGAGATGACCGGGCAGGTGATCGACAGGGAGGTCCCCGGCATCGCCGAGGCCATCAGGTCAGCCGGAGCCGCCGCCGGGATTCCGGCTGCGGTGCTGTCCCGTGGCCTGGCGGGCCTGGCCGGCCGGACGCTCGTCGTCAACCTGCCCGGGTCGGCCGGCGGCGTGCGGGACGGGATGGCGGTACTGTCCCCGATCCTGGCCCATGCAATCGACCAGGCCCGCGGCGGCGACCATCCGCGCACCGCGTGAGGGCTGCTTTCTGGCCTCGCCAGGGCGGCTCCCTGGCCAGTCACCGCGTCACCCCGTGGTTTCACTTTGCCTTCATTATGTAACCGAATGGCGTTCAGCGACGGGACAGGGGAATGATGGTCTCGTGGGACGCATGCGCGGATGGCCGGTTACGCTTACCGAGCCTGACCTCCTTGACGCCCCGGTCGGCCTGCGGCCGGTCCGGGTCAAGGACGCATCCGTCTGGCGCGAGACCCGGATGCGCAATGCGGCATGGCTGCGGCCGTGGGAGCCCACCAACCCGGAGACTCCGCTGTACCAGACCAGCCTGGGCCCGTACGTCGCCATGGCGCGCACGATGCGGCGGGAGGCCAGGCAAGGGCAGACGCTGCCGTGGGTAGTGGACTACGCCGGGACCTTTGCCGGGCAGCTGACCGTGGGCAGCATCGTCTGGGGATCGGCGCGCTCGGCGCAAGTCGGCTACTGGGTCGATCAGGCCGTGGCCGGCCGGGGCGTGGTCCCGACGGCACTGGCGATGGCCGTCGATCATTGCTTCTTCGTCGTCGGCCTGCACCGTATCGAGGCCACCATCCGGCCGGAGAACGTGGCCAGCCGCAGGGTGGTGGAGAAACTCGGCTTCCGCGAGGAAGGCATCCGGCGCAGGAGCCTGCATATCGACGGAACCTGGCGCGACCACCTGTGTTACGCGCTGACGGCAGAGGACGTGCAAGACGGCCTCTTGCCCCGCTGGCGCAGCGCCGTGTCCGCGGCCCGGTCGCGGGCCAGCTGAGGGTATCTGGCGACACACCGGGGTCAATGCTCGTCAACGCCCGCGGCTGGCCCTACCGTGCGTGACGTGAGCACGCTTATGTCCGCAGCATGCCCGCCGGGGGAAGCCCCGGCGAACTGCCGTTGGCGCGCTCCCGGGAGAACGCCTTGAGCAGCGCGATTCTCTACCTGGCGATCGTGGCCATCTGGGCCGGGGTACTCGTGCCCAGGTGGATACGGCGGTCGCACGAGGCGCCCGGCGCGGCCGAGAACTCCACCGGCCAGGGTCAGCAGGCCGTGGCAGCCGCCGGGCCGCCGGCCGGGGATGCGCCGGTGGTTGAGTACGGCGTAGCCGTTGAATATGGCGTGGCCGTCGAGTACGGCGAGGCGCACGCGGACGGCACCGTACTGGAGTACGGCGCGGCCGTCGAGTACGGCACCACGGTCGAGTACGGCGCGGCTGCTGAGTACGGCGCGGCGCTCCGTGATGGCGCGGTGCTCGATGGCGGCGCAGAGGATGACGGCAGCGGCGGTACGGCCGACCCGGATTATCCTGCCGAGGCCCGGCTGTCGCTGCGCGGAAGGCCGCTGTGGTCCGAAGGACCCGGCTGGCACCCATTCGACTGGCACCCGTTCGGCGGCGGTGACCGGCCCCGCCCCCCGGTCAGCAGGGAGAGCGCGCTGCGGGCGCGGCGCCGGACGCTGACCACCCTGGTGGTGCTCGCTGTCACGGCGCTGGCGCTGACGGCCGGGAGCATCACGCCCTGGTGGATCATCGTTCCGCCGTCGGCGATGCTCGGAATTTTCGTTCTGCTGCTGCGCGAGGCTGCCCGTGCCGACGCGGATACCGCGCAGCGCCACGCTGAGGCCGATGCGGCGCGCGCGGCCCAGGAGGCCCGCATTGCCCAGCGCCAGCGCGCTCGCGAGGCGCTGGCGGCCTGCGACCCGGAGCCGACGGCGGAGATCATCGACATCTCAGCCAGGGTTGGCGATCAGCTTTACGACCAGTACGCCGACGCCGCGGTGCGCGCGGTCGGTGACTGACGCGGGCTGCTGCCGGGATCGGCTGCTCCGCCGCGGTGCCGACCGGCCTAGCTGCTGCTGATGTTTGCTACGCTGGCTGCCGGTCTTGGGGCTGTAGCGCAGTCCGGTAGCGCACCTCGTTCGCATCGAGGGGGTCAGGGGTTCGAATCCCCTCAGCTCCACCCAAACCTGCAGGTCAGCGTTCGAGAGCCTCCTTGGAGGCTCGCCGTGGCTCGCGAAGATTCGGTTCGCGGTCACGGCTGGGTTTGGGGATGGTCAGGGGCAGTAACGTCGGGGACGATGAAGTGGTTCGCTCCGGTCGGACCCCGTTTCCTCTGTGGTGCCTGTGAGCCTGTAGGTCAGCATGGGGCGGAGGGCTGCCACGGGAACCGTGGATTGTTGCCTTCGAGCACGAGCGTCAGACTTCTGATTTTCCCTGCCCTTCCCGGGGCGGACACCCGCAGTCCGGTGGTGTCGGGAGGGAGCTCATGGTGATGGATCTGGTGCACCCGCGCTGCGCGGGGATTGACGTGTCCAAGCGGGATGCGAAGGTCTGCGTCCGGGTCGCCGGGCGGGGACGGGCCGGGGCGACCTCGAAGGTGACGACGTGGGGGTCGTTCACCAATCAGGTGCTGGCATTTGCGTGAGCACCTGATCAGCGAGCAGGTGAGCCTGGTGGTGATGGAGGCGACCGGTGATTACTGGAAGCCGTTCTATTACCTGCTGGAGGACGGGCCGCTCAAGGTGATGCTCGTGAACGCCCGGCATGTGAAGAACCTGCCCGGGCGCAAGTCCGATGTCTCGGACGCGGCGTGGCTGGCTCAGCTCGGCGCGCACGGGCTGGTGCGCGGGTCGTTCGTCCCGCCGGAGCCCATCCGCCAGCTGCGGGACCTGACCCGCACGCGCACCGCGATCGTGCGCGAGCGCGGCCGGGAGATTCAGCGGCTGGAGAAGCTGCTGGAGGAGCCGGGATCAAGCTGTCCTCGGTGGCCGCTGATATCACCGGGGTGTCCGGGCGGGCGATGCTCGAGGCGCTGGCCGGCGGGCAGCGCGACCCGGCAGCCCTGGCGGCCCTGGCCCGGCGGCGGCTGCGCTCGAAAATCCCTGAGCTCAGCGAGGCCCTGACCGGCAGGTTCACCCAGCATCACGCCTTCTTGGCCCGCGTGCACCTGGACCTGACCGGCCATCACACCCGCGCGATAGAGGAGGTGACTGCCCGGATCGAGGTAGTGATCGGGCCCTTTCAGGTGATCCGGGACATGATCGTCACGATCCCCGGGATCAGCACCGGCGTCGCCGACGTGATCATCGCCGAGACCGGCGCGGACATGACCCGGTTCCCCACCGCCGGGCACCTGGCGTCCTGGGCCGGGACCTGCCCGGGCAGCAACGAGTCCGCCGGGCGCGTCAAGTCCACCAGCACCCGGCCAGGTAACCCCTACCTCAAGGGCGCCCTCGGCATCGCGGCGATGTCGGCAGCCCGCAGCAAGGGCACCTAACCTGTCAGCGAAGTACCGGCGCATCGCGTCCCGCCGCGGACCGGTCAAGGCCATCGTCGCCGTCGAGCACGCGATCCTCATCGCCATCTGGAACATGATCACCAACGGCGCCTTCTACGACGACCCCGGCAGCGACTTCTACACCCGCCGCAACCCCGGTAAAACCAGGCAGCGCGCCATCGACCAGCTCCGCCAGATGGGCTACGCCGTCACCCTCGAACCGCTAAAGACAGCTGCAGCACAATGAATCTTCGCGTCAGAGTCGTGATTTGGCTCGTGGTGATCATTCCAGTCAATGGCCAGCGACCCATGGCCCGGCGCGCAGCCGCGGGCAGCTCAGGAAGTGTTCATGCCGCCTGCCTGCCACTGCCGACCCCCAGCTCAGACAGGCTGTTTCACAAACGACTCGAGATGATGCCGACTCGGCGCGGCTCGACGGTTGACACGAGAACAGCACCCAGAATCCGCCCGGAACCGCAGGCCAGCGGAGTTCTGCCGGTGACCCGCGCACGACCCGTAGCCTGACCCCGGCGCCATGGCCGGGGTCAGCCCGAATCCGTCCGGCCTCAGTCGGCCGGGCCGTTGGCGAATACCACGGTGGAGGTACTGGTCTGGCCGGACTCGTTGGTCCAGGTGATGCTGGCCTTGTCACCAGGGTGATACTGCTCGATCACTGACCCGAGGTCGGTCGGCGACGACACGGTGTGGCCGCCGACCGAATCGATCACATCGCCTGCTGCCAGACCGGCCTGAGCGGCTGGCGAACCGGAGAGCACGCCCTCGATTGTCGCCCCGGTGCTGTCCTGGCCACCACCCGCTATGGTGCCGCCGCCCTCAGCGCCGCTGCCGGAGGCGTCCTGGGACGTGACCTCCACCCCGAGGAAACCAGTGGCGCCGATGTGCACCGTGGCCGAGGCGTCGCCCGCCTCTATCTGGCTGGCTATCGAGACGGCCCGGTTAATCGGGATCGCGAAAGCCTGTACCTGGGACTGCCCGGAGGAGGGCTGGCCGGACGGGGTCCGCGACCCCCCGTACGGCGACTGCCCGTAGGGAAACTGGCCGTACGGCGACTGCCCGTACGNNCTGCCCGTACGGCGACTGCCCGCCGGACGAGGTCTCGAATGCGGACGACGCGGCGGTGTCGATGCCGATCACCTGGCCGGCGGTGTTGACGAGCGGGCCGCCCGAGTCACCGGGCTGGATATCAGCGTTCGTCTCGATCATCCGGGTCAGCTGCTCGGACGAGCCGCTTCCCTCGTCGCTGGCGGTGATGGCCTGATTCAGCGCGGTGACCCTGCCGGCGGCGACCGACGGGGTGCCGCCCTTGCCACCCGCATTGCCCAGGGCGACGACCTTCTCGCCCGACGTGACCTGTGACGAGTTGCCCAGGGACACGGTGGTGAGCCCGGATGCATTCTTGAGTTGCAGCACCGCGATGTCATCGGTCTTGTTGTAGCCGACGACTGCCGCCGTGTAGGTGCGACCGTTGCCAACATCGGTGACCTTGATCGACGTAGCGCCGTCGATCACGTGGTCGTTGGTCAGCACCTCACCCGATGAGGTCAGCACCAGGCCGGTGCCCTCGGCTTCAGCGTTCTGGTAGCCCAACGTTGAGTCGACGTCGGCGAGTCCCGGGTCGGTCTTTGTTGCGATCTCGGACGTGGTGAAGATCGTGCTCGCGGAGGCCGCGGCTCCGGAGGCGGCCAGCCCCCAGGCCGTGCCTGCCGCGGCCACCACGACCGCCGCGGCGGCTGCTGTGGCGGCCCGGCTGCGGCGACGCCGCCTGGTCGGCCGGGGCGGCTCCTCGCCCCAGCCGCCGGCACCGTACCAGCCGCCGGGGCCAGCCGGGCCGCCCGGGATCCCGGGCGGAGGCGGCGAAGTCTGCCGGGCCTGCAGAAGTCCGGCCGAGTCTGGCTGATCCTGGGTCGTGCTCATGGAAGGTTCCCCTTTTGCGCCTTGCTGGTGCGTTACTTCGATGCTGGTACCGCCACCTGCAAGGCAACCCTGACCATCCGCCGAGTTTGCCCTGAGGATGCAGGCGAAGAAGCAACGTTCAGCTAGTGGTCAGGAATTGGTCAGCCTGTGGCCAGATGATCAGGGTGCCGAGCAGGCGGCAAAATTTCGTTGCGGGTGAGCGGATCTGGCCGTCGGGCGGCGGGTGGCTGTCGTGCTCGGCGGCGGTGGTGATGGTGAGTAACGCAGTGGCGAGCATGGCCAGGGCGGTCCAGCGATACCAGGAGGTCGCCGCCAGTCCTGGAGAACCTCGTCCCGGCGCATCAGCGGGCGGTCGTCCGCCTCAGCCGTGCGGTTCAGCAACGCCCTGGCACCGGTCGCCTCGACCTGCGCGACCGCCACGTACGCCCGGTATCAGGGCCATCGGCCAATTCGCGGTTTGCGGAGCACGAGCCTCGCCCGTTTCACCTCTCAGGCCGAGCACCTGGCGACGGCGCCGATTGGATGGTCCGCTTGCCTGGTCGCGGCCTCAGGCATTGGTGACACTCACGCCAGGTAGGCCTCCGAAACGGGCCTTCGCGTCGAAGGTGAGGACGATGCGATCGTCCTGCAGTGCGTGCGCCGCGATGATCAGGTCGTGCGCGCCGCGAGGCGTCCCGGTCCGGCGGGCGTGCGCGATCAGTCTCGCGTGGCAGGCGGCAGTGGCTTCGGTGTAATCGAGCACGTCGACGGACGAGGTGATGGCGACAAGTGCCCGGGCACGGTCGGCCGCACGGCCCGGAGTATCGGCAAGCTCAATGCCAACCCGGTATTCGGCAATGGACACAGCCGCGACGGCTAGCTCGTCAGCATCCAGGGCCGCACGGTTGATCGTCTCGCGCTCGTAGCCGATTAAGACATTGGTATCCAGGATTAGGCGCCGGCCCATGGGTCGTTCCCCTCACTGGAGATCAGTGCCAAAGCGGCCGCTATATCCTCGGCGAAACGATCATCGGGCGGCGGGACGCGCTCAAGCGCGGCCCGCAAGTCTGCGCCGGTACGGCGCCTGGCCGGCCTCATCTCGGCGACCGCATGGTGCCCGCGGGTGATCGTCACAGTCTCGCCACGCTCGATCGCGTCCAGCAGGTCGGAGAAGTTCCGTGACGCCTCGGTCGCAGTCATCGTCCGCATGTCTCCATGATATCTGATAATCAGATCACCTAACGGGACTGGACGGATTGAACCCGGGACAACTTCGTTCGCATCGAGGGGTCAGGGTTCGAATCCCCTCAGCTCCACCCACCCAAAACCGCAGGTCAAAGCCATGATTGCTAAGTTGTTGATCATAGCCAAGATCGTTTGACCGCGATTCGACCGTCGCGCTGGGCATCACCGAGCAGCACATGCCGTCATCAGAAGGCCCTCGCCGGCACTGGTGTCTGCCTGGAATGGCCAGCCGTTTGAACGCTGAGGCGGTCATCGACCTGCATCTTCCGACACTGGCGGACTCCGGTGCTCGCGGGGATCACCCCGAGCAGTGAAGTTGCTGCATTAGGGCATTAGGGCCAGGACGCGGTCGTCGAGGAGGGCGGCAAGGTCTCTTCGATGCGGAACCGGGTGCCGGGTGCGCGGGTGGTGCGGCGGATGAGGTGGCCGCCGCCGCGGGAGCACAGCTCGAGCAGGACTGGCCGACATTCGCAAGTGTGGGCCTGCAGCCGGGCGGTCTCCATCCGGCCGGTGGGCCTCGTGCCAGTCCAGCAGCACCGCCCGGGGTCCGTGGTCAACGGGAGCCAGGGGCGCGCCCGGCCCATCACGGAGGCTCATGGCGGCGGCATCGTCGCAGCTGTACCAGGCCCGGGCCAAACCGTCCCTACCAGGGCTCCGCTTCCTGCGTCCCGGCCGGCACCACACCGTGACCGCACAGGCCCGAAGCCCTTAACTACACGGGCTTGGCCGTTACGGAGGCTCCGTGGCATCCGGCCACGGAGCCTCCGCAAAAACCTGTTGGCGGACCACGGCGGCCACTGCTACTTTTCCGGAGGCCGTGCGAGAGAACGAGGAGGTGGTACCCGTGAACGCAGTATCGGCATGGGTGCTCCCCTCCGGGGCNNGCTGATCCTGAGCGGCCACAACGGCGGCTTGCACAAGCGGCACCCCCGGCTGGTGGCCCGGGCCCGGCACTACGCGGCGGAGTACGGCTTCGCGGCGGCCGCCATCGACGCCCCCGGGCACGGTGACCGGCCCCGTTCCGCCGCCGACGAGCAGGCCCGCGCCGGCCTCCGCCGGGCGATGGAGGCCGGCGAGCCGGTCAACGAGATCGCCGCCGCCTTCATCGTCCCGCTGGCCGAAAGGGCGGTCCCGGAATGGCGGACCACCCTGGACGCCCTCCTTTCGCTGCCCGGGATCGGCGGCCCGGCCGGGTACGAGGGGATGACCGCCATCGGCATTCGGCTGGCGCTGGTCGAGCCGCGCATCTCGGCCGCCGTTTTCTTCGCCGGGGGTTTCGTGCCCGGCACCCTGCGCGAGGAGGCCCGGCAGGTCACCATTCCGCTGCAGTTCCTGCTGCCGTGGGACGACGAAGGGATGGAACGGCAGCCGGCCCTGGACCTGTTCGACGCCTTCGGCACCAGGGAGAAGACGCTGCACGCCAATCTGGGCGGGCACGCCGGCGTCCCGTGGTTCGAGGTGGACGACTCGGCCCGGTTCTTCCCCCGGCACCTGAAGTGAGGCCGGGCCG
>PMSW01000129.1 GCA_003168215.1 Actinomycetota bacterium | reverse complement strand
GCAGGCCAGCCGGGGGCAGGCCCGGCCCCGGCAGCACCCGGCGGGCGGCCCGGGACAGCTCCGGCCACCAGTACTCGCCGATCCCGTCGGCGACGACGAGCCGAACCTGCGGATCCCGCCGCCTGGTCTCGCCGTCGATCCAGCGAGCCGGGTTCGCCAGTGCCGCGACCGCGTCGTCGAGGTCCCGGCTCACGACGGCGCGCCGGAGCGCGAACCGGCCACGCGAGACGGCGAGCGTGTACGCGACATCGGCCAGGTTCAGCTGCCGATTCGCCGCGAGGTGCTGGCGCAGCCGCTCGGTCAGTGCGGCCAGGGCGGTCCGGCTGCCCGCGGACAGGGTGAGCAACTGCGGGCCGGCCGACGGCGGCCGGGGCGGCAGCGGCGGTGCCTGCTCGACCACCACGTGCGCATTGGTGCCGCCGACGCCGAACGAGCTGACCCCGGCACGGCGCGGCTCGGGCCCGGCGGGCCACGGGCGATTCTCGGTGAGCACCGTGAACCGATCCGCGGCCAGCGCCGGGCTGGGCGCCTGGAAGCCCGCGGTGCCGGGCAACGTCTCGTGCCGGAGGCTGAGAGCCGCGCGGATCAGCCCGGTGACTCCGGCCGCCCGGTCCAGGTGACCGACACTCGGCTTGATCGAGCTGAGCACACATGGCGTTTCCCGGCCGGCGCCGAACACCCGGCTCAGCGCGGCAAGCTCGATCGAGTCGCCCATCGGGGTACCGACTGCATGGCACTCGACGTAGCCGACGGACTGCGACCCGACACCCGCGACGGCCAGCGCGGACTCGATCACCGCAGCCTGCCCGTCGATCCCAGGGGCGGCATATCCGGCGCGCGCCCGGCCGTCGTTGTTGACGGCGGATCCGAGGATCACGGCGTGGATCACGTCACCGTCGGCCTGCGCGTCGGCCATCCGCTTGAGCGCGACCACGCCGACCCCGGAGCCCATCACGGTGCCATTCGCCGCGGCGTCCAGGCTGCGCACCCGGCCGTCCGGCGACAGGATGCCGCTGGCGTCGTAGCGGTAGCCGGCCGGCTGGGGCAGCGGCAGGTACGCGCCGCCGGCCAGGGCGAGGTCGCTCTCGTAGGTCAGCAGGCTCTGGCAGGCCAGGTGCACCGCGACCAGCGAGGTCGAGCAGAACGTCTGCACGGTCAGGCTCGGGCCGCGCAACCCCAGCTTGTAGGACACCAGCGAGGTCAGCGAATCCCGTTCGTTGCCAGTGGCGAACAGCTGCGCCTCTTCCGGCTGAGACGCCAGCTCGAACACGTTGTCGATCATGTAGTCGGGAAAGGCGCAGCCCGCGAAGACCCCGACCGAACCGGAGGTCTCCATCGGGCTGTAGCCGGCTCGCTCCAGCGCCTCCCACGAGCACTCCAGGAACAGCCGGTGCTGCGGCTCCATGGTCTCGGCCTCGTGCGGGCTGAAGCCGAACGCGGCAGCGTCGAACATGTCGACACCAGTCACCGGGCCGCCGACGCGTACGTAGCTCGGGTCGCCGCGCAGGCCGGGGCCGATGCCGGCGCGGCTAAGCTCGTCGTCGCTGATCTCGCGCAGCCCGCTGATGCCGGCGCCCGCACGTGCCCACAACTCGTCGACGTCGACAGCGCCAGGAAAACGCCCGGACATGCCGACGATCGCTACGGCGGAGTCGTAGTCGGTCTCTTCCACGGCGACCTCCCGGTCACTATCTCACTGTCACGACGGGCCAATTGCCCGAGGTCAGACGAGGACCTCAGCCGGCGCGGGATGGCCGAGGAACGCAGTCGGGCTCGCGGTCAGGCCGTACGCACCGGCCTGGAACACCGCGATCAGGTCCCCGATCTGCGCCCGCGGGAGCACCACGTCGGTGCCGAGCAGATCGAGCGGCGTGCACAGGCAGCCCACGACGGTGACCGTCTCGGCCGGCGCTTCGTGCAGCCTGCTCGCTACCGCGATCGGGTAGTTGCGCCGTATTACCTGGCCGAGGTTGCCCGACGCCGCCAGCTGGTGGTGCATGCCCCCGTCGACGATCAGGAAAGTCTTGCCGCGCGACTCCTTGCGGTCGATCACCCGGGTGAGGTAGACGCCGGCCTCGCCGACCAGATACCGGCCGAGTTCGATGACCACCCGCGCGGCCGGAAGCCTGGGCCCGACCTTGGTCACGAGCAGCTCCGCCAGGTTCGCACCGATCGGGGCGATATCCAGCGGGCGGTCACGTTCGTGATACGGAATGCCGAAGCCGCCGCCGAGGTTGAGGTAACGCACTGGCCCGGGCGCGCTGGCCGCCAGTTCGATGACCAGATCGACTGCCCTGCGCTGGGCCTCGCAGATGCTCTGCGTATGCAGATTCTGCGAACCGGCGAAGACGTGGAATCCCTGGAAGTCCAGCTCCGCCGCGGCCAGGTCGGCAAGGACCGCGGGGACCAGTTCGGCATCGATGCCGAACTGCTGAGGGCCGCCGCCCATCTTCATGCCGGCGCCGCGGACCGTGAAGTCGGGATTGACGCGGATCGCGACCCGTCCTCGAATGCCCAGCGACTGGCTGATCTGCCGCACCCGGGTGAGCTCGGTGGCCGACTCGAGCTCGATCGTCACCCCGGCAGCCACCCCCTGGGCAAGCTCGGCGGTGGTCTTGCCGGGTCCGGCGAAGCTGATCCTTGCCGCAGGCGTCCCGGTGTCGAGCGCATGCCGCAGCTCGCCGGCGGACGCCACGTCGAAGCCGTCTACCAGGCCGCTCATGTGCTGCAGCAGCGCCGGCATCGGGTTCGCCTTGACGGCGTAGCTCAGGTGGATGCCAGCGGGCAGCGCCGACCGGACCGCGGTCACCCGCTCGGTGATCAGCCCGCGTTCGTAAGCGAAGAAAGGCGTCGCACCGACCCTGGCTGCCAGCCGGTCCACGGCGATCCCGCCCACCAGAAGCTGATGGCCGGCGACGACGGTCGCGGTCACCGCGACTCCATCCGGCGCAACTCGACCCGGTCGAATTTGCCGTTCATGGAACGGGGCAGTTCCGGCAGGATCTGGGTGCGCTGGGGAAGCATGTACTTGGGCAGATCCTGCGCGAGCGCCCTGACCAGACCTTCGTGGGTAACGTCGCAAGCCGCGGACTTCACCATCAGCACGATGTGCTGCCCCAGCCGCTCATCACCGATCCCGAGCGCCACCACCTCGCCGACCAGGCCGGTGGCGTAGGCAGCCTCTTCGATCTCGGTCGGACTGACCCGGTAGCCCGAGGTCTTGATCATGTCGTCGCTGCGGCCGACGAAGTACAGATAGCCGTCCTCGTCGCAGTAGGCAGTGTCGCCTGACCACACCGCGATCTCGGGCCGGGCCGTGCTGCTGCTCGCTCCGGGGGCCGGTTTGAAGCGCTCCGCGGTGCGTTCGGGATCGTTCCAGTACCCCAGCGCGACCAGCGCGCCGCGATGTACCAGTTCGCCGTGCTCGCCGGGATCGCAGAGCGAACCGTCCGGGCGCACTACGAGCACCTCGGCGTTCGGGATCGCCTTGCCAATCGAATCCGGCCGGCGGTCCGCTTCGGCCGGCTCGAGATAGGTCGACCGGAATGCCTCGGTCAGGCCGTACATCAGGTAGGGCTCCGCATGCGGGTACAGCTTGCGCAGAACGCCGAGGGTGACGATGGGCATCCGCCCGCCGGTGTTGGCGAAGTAGCGCAGATTCGCGACCGACTCCTCCGGCCAGGTCAGCCCGGCCAGCTGCAGCCACAGCGGCGGGACGCAGGTGAGCGCGGTGACCTGGTGCTCAGCGCACAGCCGGACGACCTCGCGGGGCAGCACGTAGTTCATCAGCACCACGTGCGCTCCGGCGATGAAGGACGTGGTGAGCTGGCTGAGCCCGGCGTCGAAGCTGATCGGTAGCACCGACAGCACCACGTCATCGCTGGTGTGACCGAGATAGCCGGCCACGCTGGCGGCGCCGGCCAGCAGATTGCGGTGCGTGAGCACCACGCCCTTCGGTCCGCCGGTGCTGCCGGAGGTGTAGAGGATGGCGGCGATGTCGTCGTCGATGATGGCCTGGCCGTCCGGGACGGGCACCGGCTCGGCGTCCGCAACCCGATCCCAGCCGCTGACCTGCCAGGGGCCGCCGGGCAGCCGCGACTTGCCGGGGTCGCCGATGATCAGCACGTGCTCGACGGCGGTGTTCGCCGCGAGCGATTCCCTGACCACCTCCGCCCGCTCGGCCGTGGTGACCACGGCGCGGGCCGCGCAGTCGGCGAGCAGCCGGGTGAGGTGGCGGACCTTAAATAGCGGGTTGACCGGTACGAACACCGCGCCGGCAGCTGACGTCGCTAGCAGTGCGACGACCGTTTCGATCCGCTTCTCGGCGTACACCGCGACCCGGTCGCCGCGCCGGATGCCCAGCCGGTGCAGCCCTGCGGCGAATCTCGCGACCCGCTCGCTCAGCTCGCGGTAGGTCAACGTCTGCGACTTGTAGGTCAGCGCGGGCCGATCGGGCTCACCACGCCCGAGAAGCTGATCTATGCGGACCGGTAGCAGGGCGGTGCGCTGCGGCTCTATGCGGACCGGTAGCAGGGCGGTGCGCCGCGGCGCGCCGGCTACCTCAGACATGGGCGCTCTGCGCGGGGCCGAGCAGACCTGACACGGTCTGCCACAGCGACCCCGCCGTTGCGAAGGTCTCCTCCGTCAGCATGTCGTCGGGCATCTCCAGGCCGAGGCTGTCCTCGAGATCGGCCAGCAACTGGATCACGCCCATCGAGTCCAGACCCAGCGCGGCGAGATCGTCCTTCGCGGTCAGGTTGCTGGATTCCGCATATGGCAGGTGAGCCAGCAAGGTGTCCCGAAAGGAGCGGGGAATGTGCACACTCGTCATCTGAATCCCTCTCGGTCGGCCGAAGCCGCATCGCTCTAGGCACGCGCCGGCCGGAGCCTGACGGACGGCAGGACGGCCCGCCGACCGGTCAAATGAACCAAGGGCTGCTCTCGGGCGGCCATCATGGCGCTATCGCGACCAGGCCCTGCCGCCGTCGCATCGATAGCCGGCTCGCGGCGATCGGCCGCGCGCAGGCGCAGCAGGTACGGCGATAGCGCTGCGATGGGCGCGCCTGTCACGGTGGGCGGGTTGCAGGCAAACGTGCAGGCACCCTCGGACCAGGAGAAAATTCATGACGGCGAGTTCTCTGGCGCAGATGAGCTGGACCGACGCTGCGGATGACCGCGGCCAGCTTGTCAGCGAAAGCACTGCCAAAGCCGCCGGCCAGGCCGGCGCGATCGTCAGCGATCCGGCCGTAGACGTGTACCGGCACGCCGCCCGCAGGGGAGCGATCGGCTCGCTTGACGCGGTAGCGGCCGAGGTGGGTCGGCCCGTGCAAGAGATCTGCACGGCGGTCTCGAAGCTGATCGAACTGCGCCTGCTGCAGACTGACGGCCTTGGCGGCAACCGGTTGCTGCCGACGGACCCGGAACTCGCAGTCACGCGGCTGATCTCACCGCTCGAGCGGGAGACCTATCGGCGCCGGGATCTCACCGACCAGCTGCGGGGACAGATCGAGGCGATCGCCCGGCCGCAGTGCGGTTCCATCGACGGTCTGGACGGAGTTGCCGAGATCCGCGGGCTGTTCAAGGTGGCGAGCGAGGTGTGCCGGCACGAGTTGCTCGTGCTGCGTCCCAGCCACGCCGACGAGGAACTGCTCGATGAGCTGCTGGAGACCTGCTACAACGTGCTGGATCGCGGCGTCGCGGTCAGGGTGATCAGCCCGCATAGCAGCAGGGCCGGTTTCAGTTCGCGCGCCAAGGCCAAGCGGCTTGTCGACGGCGGCGCGGAGATCCGCACGCTCAGCCGTGTCCCGCAAGCGGCCGTGGTGTTCGACGGCTCGCTGGCGGTCATGCTGAACCTCTCCGAAGTCGGCGGCAGCCCTGGCGCCCGCCGGGTGCGCGACCAGGCCGTGGTCCGGTTCGTGGTGGACCTCTTCGACCAGCTGTGGGAGGGCGCGACCGCCTTCGCCTCCGGGGAACCCGGATACGCCGACGCTCTGGACAACCTTCAGCAGTCCATCCTGCGGCTGATGGCACAGGGTCTCACCGACGAGGTGGTGGCCCGCCGGCTCAGGATGTCGGTGCGTACCTGCCGGCGTCACATCGCCGCACTGCTGCAGAACCTCGATTCGGTGAGCCGGTTCCAGGCCGGTGTGCAGGCGGCCAGGCAGCTCAGCGTCCCGACCGCGGTAAGCGCCTGACCGGAACGTTTCCACGGCCGGCTCCCGCAGCTTCGCCCTGCGGAACATGCCGGGCGCGGACGGCCAGATGGACAGATTATCGCCGCAGCGCAGCGTCCGCTGCGGCCTCGTGCCGTGCCCTTCGCCGCGGCATCATGCCGCGGAGGTTGCGCCCGCCAGCGGACGCCGCCGGCCCAGCGGGCGCTGCCGGCATGGCCACCGCGACTGCCACCACCAGATCGGCCTGATGGGTGAGGGTCACCGAGATCTCCCGCAGTCCGGCTTCGACCGCCATCTTGCGTGCCCCGCCGGTCAGCGTCACCGAGGGCGCGCCCCAGCGGTCGCTGGTCACTTCGATGTCACGCCAGCGCAGGCCCTGCCCGAAGCCGCGGCGCAGGACCTTGCAGGTCGCTTCCTTGGCGCAGAACCGGCCGGCCAGCCGCTCGGCCAGCCGCTCGGAACCGAGCTGCTGTGCCTCCGCCAGCTCGGCCTCGGTGAACAGGATCGAGCGATAGCGGGGGTGCTCGGCAATCCGGGTGAACCGTGAGATGGACAGGAGATCCACGCCGATCCTCATGACCAACTCCCTTCTTCGCCGGGATCCCTTCTTCGCCGGGATCCATCAGTGCGGTGCGCAGTTGTGCAGCCCTAACGACGCAGGACCCGGGGGTTCCTGCCCGCCCGCACGGTGATGGGCATGCCGGTGACCAGGCCGATTACAGCGGCGATGGCCATCGTCCAGTACAAGCCGGTGACCTGGTGATGGGCGTGCACCGCCAGCGCCCCGATGACCAGAACGACGAGGAAGTAGCCCGAGTTCATCAGCACCGCGATCCGTCCGTGACCGACCTGTTCCAGGATGGTCAGCACGACCAGGGTGAGGCCGGTGCAGCCGAAGGTCGGGCCGACGATCATGACGAAGTGCCTGGCCTGCTCCGCCACGGCGGGGTTACCTGACATGACGCTGGCCAGCGGTCCGCCGAGCAGGATCAGGGCCACCGTCACCGACGCGTAGCCGGCCGTCGCCAGCAGCAGTCCGCGGCGGAACACCACCCGGTAGGCAGCCAGGCCGTGCCCGGGCAGGCTCTGATTCATCAGGACCGCTATCGCCGAACCCAGGCCGACCGCCGGCACGATGACAGCCGCCTGGATGGTGTAGCCGACATTGAAGCCGGCCACCGCCTGCTGGCCGGCCGGCCCGACGATCCGCAGCAGCACGAGGTCGACCACGGCCAGCACGACCGAGGTGATGCCGACCGGAAGCCCGATCCGCAACAGCATCCGCCAGGTGTCCGGGCGCCAGGCAGTAAGGCGGCGGGGGCGCACCAGGCCGACGTGCACCAGGGCGCCGAAGCCGAGCGCGATCTCGACGGCACCAGCGGCGCCGGCCGCGATCGGAACCACCATCAGGCCGCCGTGCAGGGCCAGGTCGGCACTCACGATGCCCAGGTTGATCGTCACGTACGTCGCGGTGATGATGGCCGCGATCCCGGTGCGGCCGGCCCCGCGCAGCACCCCGGAGCAGAGCTCGCCCAGCATGCCGAACACCGTGGCGACCGCCATGGCCGCCAGAAACACGCGGAAGGTCCCGCGCGAGCCGCCAGCGACGCCGATGGCGCTGGACAGCGGTCCGGCCAGCGCCATCAGCAGCCCGCCGAGCACGACGAAGACGGCCACACCCGCGCGGGCGATGCTGCCGAGGTAGTCCGCGCTCGCCTGCGGGGCGCCGCGACCGCACGCCTGCGCGACCGACACCTGCACGGTCACGGCCAGGCCCGTCGTCATGGCCAGGAACAGATAGGAGACCGGGGTGTACACGGAGCGCACGTAGAGCGCGGAACCGCCCATGTGGCCGATCAGGGCCAGGACCACCACCTGCATCACGACCGCGACGACGGCGGACGCCACCATCGGCAGTGACACCCTGATGATCCGCTGATATGAGACATCGCCGTGCTGTCCGCTCGTATCGTCCCGGGCGGCATCGGGCGATTCCGTCAGGCTGCGGGTAGTCATCAGGCCCTCCCTGCGCACAGGCGTCCAGCATCGGGCCGATCGAGATCACACACTGGCATCGCCGGCTTGGTAGCCCCGGGACACGTGCAGCCGCTGGATGTTGCCGGTGCCCTCCATGAACTCGAAACCGCAACTGTCGCGGATCCACTTTTCCAGCAGCGGGTGCTCCAGCAATCCGGCCGGACCGAGGGCGCTGGACGCCCAGCGCGCTGTCTGCACAGCGACCCGGGCGGCGCCGAGCTTGGCCACGCACGACAGGTAACTCCGCTCCGGGTCCCGATCGGTCCGCGCTGCCGCCTCGAATACCAGTTCACGGGCGGCCTGTGCCCGGGCCAGGACAAGGTCGGCGCCGGTGGCATTCTTGTGATGCTCGGCGACGTACTCGGTCATGGCCAGCGCGGTGCCGACGGCGGCTCCGGCGACCTGCACCCGCATCGCGTTGAAGGTCTTGATCGCGCCCCACATGCCGCGCCGGGTGGCGGGCAGGTGCTGGCCGAGCAGCATGTCGCTGCGCACCGGCACCTTGTCGAAGCTCAGCTCGCTGAGGTAGGCGCCCCGCAGGCCAATCGTGTCCACCCGCTTGCCCTGCCAGCCGGCCGCGGGCAACTCGATCAGCGCCGCGCGGATGGACAGCGGGGACGGGCCGGTGCGGCCGAACACCACCCCGATGCCGCCGCGGGCGCCGTTGCCGATGTAGAGCTTGCGGCCCGAGAGCAGCCAGTCCCCGGCGCCGTCGCGCTCCAGGCGGGTCTCCATCGCGGTCGCGTCGCTACCGTGACGGGGCTCGGTCATGGCGAAGAAGGTCCAGGTCCGGCCGCCGTGCAGGCGGGTGTAAAACAGCTCCTGCTGTTTCTCGGTGCCGAGCAGGTCGACGATGACGCCGGCCAGCGCGGGTGACGGGCAGGCTAGCGCCACCGCGGCGTCGCCCCTGGCCAGTTCCACGGTCCCGACAGCGTTCTCCAGGCAGGAGGCACCGTGCTTCAGCAACTCCCCGCTGGCGGAGTGGGATTCGCGGTAGGCGTCGGGCGTGCCGACCTCGCGCATCAACGCGAACACCGGGGAGTCGAGGTGGGCCTCCATCGCGTCCGGATCGGCGTCTATCGACAGTGCGCGGGCACGCAGGTCTTCCGACGCCACCCGGGTGGCGTTCCTGATCGCCTGCAGCCGCGCGTCCATGCCGGTCACTGCGCCGCCTCCCCGGCTAGCCAGGTGTCGGCCACCAGGACCGCGACGTACAGCGCGCGGACGGGATAATCGGCCAGATACCCGATTGCGCCGAAGAGTTTGGTGACCTGCCAGCCGAGCTCGCCGAGCTGCCGGTGCAGTTCGGCCATCGCAGCCAGGTCGTGCTGGCACCGCGCGTATACCCGCAGCAGCTCGACGTCGGCGATGACGTTGGCGATATCGCCGCTCAGCAGTTGCTTGCTCAGCAACGGCTCCCCGCCGGTGGTGCGGCCGGCCAGATGCTCGACGGCCAGGTCCAGTAGCCGGCGGACGAGGCCGAGCCGGACGGCGGCGAGCAGCTTGCCGGTCCTCAGGAGGCCGGGCGTGGCCTGCGGCCGGTCGCCGGGGCACGCCACGAAGACGATGCCCTCCGGTTCGGCCAGCCGGTGTGTCCGCGTCTTGGCGCCGATCGGCGCCTGCCGGGACGGAACCGCCGCCCACCGGCCGGGGGCCACGGCGAGAACATCCACTCCGAGCAACGCCAGTCCGAGGCCGGCGGCCAGGCCATCGGACCGGGCGACCAGCTCGCATTCCCGCATGCAGCTCTTCCGGAGCTCGCCGGTGGCGGCGCTCACCGTCCGGCCTCCGGGCAGAGCAGGCAACTGCGGAACATGCCGCCGACCGGATCGTGGTCGGCGACCAGGACGGGTTCGCTGATCGGCCAGCGGCTCGCCAGCGCAGCCCAGACACCGGTGCTCTGCGCGTCGGCGTCGGCGACCTGCACGCGATCAGCCAGGGCCGTACCGGCCAGCGCAGCCGCCAGTCCGGCACCGGCCAGGATAGCTGTCGGCCCGGTGCCGACGCCGTGCCGGGCCATGGCCGCGGCGAGGGCGCCCGCTGCGGTCGGGTCGCCGGGTTCGGACGTCCGCGCATCGATGAAATCGCTGACGACTGCGCCGCCGGTCCCGCCCACCGTCAGCAGTACGGCGGCGTCGGGTATCGCGCTGACCGTGTCGTCGGGCTCGGACATCGCGGCATTCTGGTCGTAGACGAACAGCGCGCCGTGATCCAGCTCGCCCATTCGCCGCATGCCGTCGGTAATCCGCAGGGCGGTGAACCCGGCCCCCGGGCCGGTTTCTGCCACCGACCACGGGACGGGTGAGCCGGGCAACCGCTGGGAGAGGTAGAAACCGGCCACATCGGCATGGAAGAGGTCCGGCGAGTGATAGGCGAGGATCACCGCGTCCAGCTCGGGAAGGGGCTCGGCCAGCTGCGACAGCAGCGCCTCGCTCATCGAGATGAAGCCGTTGCCCATGCGCGTGGAGATTTCCTGCAGCTCGCCGGTGATCCCGTACGCCAGCGTGAAGTCGCGGGCCGAGTCGTCCGGCCCGATGTCCCACGCGATCAGCGGCTGGGTTCGCTGCGAGAACACGCGATGGACGATGCCGGACACGCGGATCCCCGCTGCCGCAAGCGGCGCGGTGACGTTCACCGTCCGCGCGAGCGTCTGCTGCTGGGTCATGTCCTCACACCGCTGCGGCGGAGACGAATCCGGCCTCGATGTAGTCGGTCAGGCTGCCGACTGTCTGGAAGATCTCGGGCTCCAGCTCGTCGGGATCGACTTCCAGGTTGATCGTGTCCTCCAGCGCCATCAGCAATTCGATGACGCTCGTGGAGTCCAGACCCAGCTCGTCGAACAGCCGGGCATCCTCCGGCAGCTCGGGGATGTCGCGGTTCAGCACAGCTGACAGGGCGATCTGAAGGTGGGCGATGATCTCGGTGCGATTCATGCGGGCTCACTCCTGTGATGGGTGCTGTCGGGGGTCACGCTGTACAGGTGCTGGGGCCTCAACAGGTCCTCAGGTTCGTCGCGGCTGCGCACCAGGTGCGCCTCGCCGTCCACCACCAGCACTTCGGCCGGGAAGCCGTGGCTGAGGAACAGCCCGGGCGAGGCGGACGGCCCGTAGGCACCCGACCTCAGGATGCCGATCAGGTCACCAGGTTTCAGGTCGGGCAGCGGCACATTCTTGAGCAGCGTGTCGTTCGGGGTGCAGAGCGGGCCGGCCACGCTCCACCGCGTCAGCTCGCCCCCGGCGCCAGTGCACCGCGCCGGGTTCAGCATCGCGGCAGGGAAGTTGCGTTTCACGAAAGAGCCGGTGCCCACCGCGGCCATGTGGTGGTGGGTGCCGCCGTCGGTGACCGCGAACCGCTCTCCCATGGACGTCTTCACATACCGGACAGCCAGCATGTAGACACCCGCTCGGCCGGTCAGGTAGCGGCCGGACTCCATGATCAGCCGGGTGTCCGGGTGGTTGCCGGCGAATTTGTCCAGCAGCGGATTGACCTGCGCCGCAACAGCCTCGGCCTCGAGATCGGCCTCGCCGTCGAAGTAGGCGACCCCCAGGCCGCCACCGATGTCGACCGCGTCCAGCCGGATGCCGAGCCGGTCCGCCGCCCGCTCTGCCAGCTCCAGCACATAGCTGGTGTTCTTCCCGATCACCTCGGCATCGAGGATCCGGGTACCCAGGTAGACGTGGATGCCGGCCACGTCCGCATGCCGGTACCGTCCGGTCAGGTCGCCCGCCGCGAGCACCTCGGCCTCGTCGATGCCGAACTGGCGCGGCTTGCCGCCCATGGTCAGCCGGGAGCCCTTGATCGCGTAGGCCGGGTTGATGCGCAGCAGCACCCGCTGACGCACGCCTCGCTCGCGCGCGAACCGCTCGATCCGATCCAGCTCGCCGAAGGATTCGCAGACAATAGCGTAGACACCGGCCTGCAGGCAGGCCAGCAGCTCTCGGTCGCTCTTGCCGGGGCCGAGGAAGATGATATTCTCGGCCGCCACGCCGGCCAGCAACGCGGTGCGCAACTCGACCATCGACGAGACCTCGGCCCGCGCACCGTCGGCATGCAGCAGGTGCACGACGCTGATGTTCGGATTGGCCTTCAGCGAGAAGAAGATCTCCAGAGCCGGATGCAGCACAGCGGCCAGCTCGGTGATGGTCCGGGTGAGCTGGTCGCCGTCATAGACGTACAGCGGCGTACCGAAGCGCTCTGCCAGTTCGGCGTATTCGATGCCCTGGATTTTCATCGGCCTCTTCTTTCGCCGATTTGGACCAGGGTTGCCGCGAATGCCGCGCCGAGGCCGGCGGAAACGAGCAGGACGAGATCGCCGGCTTTCACCAGCCCGGTGTCCCGGACACTTGCAAGGTTGATGAAAGGATCGGACGCGTAGCAGTGGCCGAACTTGGGGATGTTGTCCAGGTAGACCCGTTCCATCGGAATTCCGAGATCTCGGGAGATGCCTTTCCAGGTCAGCCGGTTGACATTGTGCGGCAGGATAATATCGATATCGCCGGGCTGCCGTCCGGCGTCGGCAATTGCGGCCTGCATGACATTGCGAAGATTTTCTACATAGATCTTCTTGTATTCCAGTCGGAGCTCCTCCGGCCAATGCAGGCATTGGTAGAAGCGCCCGAGCACGGTGAGCGCCCGGCCGACGACGCGGTCCCCGGTCGCATCCTGCCCGATGAGGGCGGCGGCTGCTGCCTCGCCCAGCAGCGTGGTGTCGGGAATGATGCGCTGCGTGTCGGAGACGATCTTGTCCCCGGTGAGCAGGAGAACCTTGTCGCCGGGCTGCGCAGACTGCAGCAGCGCGCGGGCGACCTGCAGCGCGTGGAGTCCGACCACGCAATTCATGTGGGACATGCTGAACACCACCGCATTACGTAGCCCGAGCGCGGTGCGGACGTCGCAGAGCATGCTCTTCGACGCCGTCGCGACGTGCTGCATGGTGTGGGCATGGATAAGGAAGCGCACCGAGTCGCGGTCGGCGTCCCGCAGGGCATCCGCGCCGGCCGCAGTCAGCATGTCGGCAAGATCGAGATCCGGGGCGATAGCGATCCGGTCCAGGCCGAGGTAGCGGGTGAGGAACGAGACCTGATTCCGGCTGAGCGCCAGTGCCTCGCTGAGGTCCTGCACAGAGGCGCTGGACTCAGGCAGGAAGACGCCGATCCGCTCGAGGTAGGTCATGCCCGCTCCAGCAGGCCGGCCAGGGCCGACAGCGGCCGGGCAGTGCCGAGCTGGCCGATCGAGATGCCGGCCCAGCCGGACTCGCGCAGCGCCTCAACCACTCGCGGCGAGCGCAGCGCGCGACCGCCGGAGGCCGGGTAGCTGTCGGCCAGATTGAGCCGGCCGACCCCGTTGACCTGCGACACGGCTGCGGCCAGCGCCCGCTCGGCCGCGGTGCCTGCCAGCAGGACGTCGTGATCCAGGCCGTCTCCGGCCAGGGTCGGCGCCAGTCCCTCGATGTCGACGAGCCGGAACCAGTCCGGGCAGCGCACCGCCGCATGCTCGAACATCGCGCCGAGCACATGCCGGCGCAATGCAGCGGCCGTCACCGAGCCCTTCACGACCACGTTGGCGACGAGTCCGCGATCGACGACGCTCAGCTGTGCCGAGTCGACGGCTGCGTGGCCGCAGAGCACTGCCTCGGTCTCGTCGACGTCCACCGCGTCCGGACCTACCCGCACGATCCGGCGCGATGCGTCCGGTGCGAAACCCAGCAGACCGGCTACCTGGCTGACCCGCAGGTCCACCGCGGGATCCCGGTGGGCGGCCAGCAGCCGCGCATACCCGCGTAGCCAGCGCTCGACATCCTCCCGCCTCATCACGGCTGCCATCGCCTGCAACACGAGCGTCACGCCGTCGGACCACTCATAGATCCGGAAGTACGTGTCGGAGCCGGCCCGCGCCCAGTCAGCCGGCGCCGGGTTCGGCGTGAGCCGGTCCCGCCGGGTGCCGCAGGACTTCGGCGCCTGGCTGAGGAAATTCAGTTCCGACGCCAGGCGGACCGGCTGGCCGCGCCGGGTGCTCTCGCAGGCGACCAGCTCGGCAATCTCGTCGTAGGGGACATGCGCGTGGGCCAGCGATTGCTCGACCCGAGCCGTGGCCCGGCGCAGGACCTCACTGAACGGCGGGTCATCGCTGAGGTCGATCCGCACCATGGTGGGGTACGACATGCACGTAACGACGGACGGATAGCCGCTCGCTTCACGCTGGCTGGTGTACATCCGGTGCGCCGTGCACTTCTCGCCGGTGTAGGCCGCCATGGTCACCGAATAGGCGGCCAGGTGCACTGCCGAGGGCCAGACCCGCTGCCGCTTCCCGATATCCTGGGTGGTCTGCAGCAATGACGGCGAGGTCAGCGATGCGCTGTGCGCAGCGCCGGGCACCGGGACGCGCCTGCGCCGGCTGGCGAAGACGTCGGCGGGCAGGCGGCGGACCTCGTCGCGCCAATGCTCGAGCGCTGGCTGCGTCGAGGCGCTCGGCAGGGCGGACTCGCGGCGGGCCAGATCGACCGGCTGGTGCGCGACCGGCTGCAGCGCAACAGGCCGGCCACTGATGACCGCCGTCAGCATCATGTCCAGGTCACTGCGGAGCGCCCCGAGACTCACGTCGTCGAAGGCGACGTGGTTGAACACCATGTGCAATCGCTTGACGACCCCGGCCGCGGTGACGACGCAGGCCCGGATCGGCCACTCCCGGCCCATGTCGAAGTCGGTCTCGGTGACTCCTCTGATCGCCTCGGCGGGCGTCGCGGTGCCGTCGTCCGCGACAGCGAGGGTGATGGGCATCGGTGCGGGCGGCTGGACGTGCTGCCGGGGCAGGCCGCGGGCATCGAGTGCGAAGACGGTGCGCAGGACCTCGTGCCGGCGCACCAGGCAGTTCAGCGCCAGCTGGATTTGCGTGACGGTGACGCCGGCGGGCAACGGGAAGCTATCGGTAATGTGCGCTTCGTGCCGCGATCCGGCGGGTGCCGCGAGGTAGCGCAGCCAGTGGTACCGCTGGCCCCAGCAGAGGTTCGCACTGCGTTCGGTAAGCATCTGGCCCTCCTTCGGCACGTCCGGCAGTCACGGTTATCAGTCTGATAATCACGCATCCCGCAGGGCTGCGGCACTGCCTGCCGGTGTCCATTTGTACATGGCGCATAGCTGTCACCGCAGTGGTGGCCGGAAAAAATCGAAACCCTTGACAGCGGGATTCGCCAACGGCGAGTCTAAGTGGACCGAAGCCGATTTGGCTAATTCGGATAGCTCGATATATCGACAGGGAGCGAGGTGATTTCTGATGTCGAAGTCCGCCGTGAAGGCCGCCGTTAAGGCCGCAACGAAGGCCGCAGCGAAGTCCGCCGTGAAGGCCGCCGCGAAGGCCGCGTAATGGCCATCGGCATGGCGGCAGGAGGTTCTTTCGGGGATTTCTTGCCGCCGTGCCGGAGTCGCTTCATCACGCACCAATTCCACTGAGAATGCACATTGCATGATCGCCGAGCCACGGGCTGGGCACTCGTATGGCCGCCCCGCGAGCGCCGGGCGGGCACGCCGCAGGGAGGACCTGATGCTGGACGCGATCGCCGAGTGCGAGAAGGCCGGCTACGCCGATGGCCTGGCTGCTGGCCTCGCCCAGGCCCTGACCGGGGTGGACGTGCTCTGCCCGCCCGGTCCGGTGGCGGCGGTCCCGGCTGCCGCGGTCCCGGCTGGCGCGGCAGTGATCGGGCACCGGCTGGCCGATCTCGAGGGGATCAGCCTGGTGCGATGCGCCGACCATGAGCCCGCGCGCGGGCTCACCGCGCTCGGCGCCCGGCTCGGCGCGGTCCGGCTCGGCATCACCGGGCTGCTGATCGAACGAGCTGTCGAGCATCTTTCCGGCCGGACGGCCGGCGGTGAGGCGACCATTCGCAAGCAGCTGGTGGCCGGCACGCTGGCCGACGCCCTGACGGCCACCGAGTCGCTGCGCCAGCGCCTGCTGGTGGCCGGGCACGTGGCGGTGGCCGTGACCGATCTGCACGACCGGCTGAACGCGATCGACTGGGAAGTGGCGAAGCTGCTGGGCGCAAGCGGGTACCTGGCCTGCGGCCCGGCGCGCGGCGCCTACGTCGCCCGGCTGATAGCCAACTGCTGGATCGCCCGGGAGGCAGGCTGATGACCGAGCTGGAGCCCGCGCTCAGGGAACTGCGGAGCACGTGCCGGGAGGTGGCAGTCGATCTGCGCTCCCGAGCGCTGGCCGTCGACGCCCGGCCCCTCGAGATGGCTGCACACCTGGACTCGGAGACCTTGACGTCGCTGCGCACCGCCAGTACGCCCAGGCGATTCCGGGACTGCGACGATTCACTGTTCGGGGCAAGCTACACCGGCAGCTGCCTGGCCCGTGTCGTCGCCAACGCCGAGCTCGCCTGCGGCGACGCCGGAATACTGAGCGCGAACACCGGGGCGTCGCTGGCAGGGCTTGCCGTCGATGCGCTCGGCAGCGACGATCAGCAGGAGCGGTTCTACCGCGCCATCGCCGACGGCCGGACCTGGACCTTCTTCGCCATGACGGAGGAGGCCCGAGGCAGCGATGCCTCGGCCATGCAGACCCGCCTCGATAAGGATCCCGGCGGCGGCTGGCGGCTCAACGGCGCCAAGCGCTACGTCGCCAACGCCGTCCGGGGCGGCATCGGCGTGGTGTTCGCCCGCACCGGCCCCTCGGCCCTGACCATTCGCGCCGCCCTCGTCCAGCTCCCGGCCGCCGGCTTCGACGCGCACCTGCTCGACATGATCGGCCTGCGCGGCGCCTGCATCAGCGGGCTGGCCTTCGACGGGGTACGCATCCTGCCGGACGAGCTGCTCGGCAGCCACCTGCCGGCCTCCCGGCGTGGCATGTGGGGCGCCGGCCGCGTCTTCAACGTCATGCGGGCGCAGATCGCGGCACAGGCGCTCGGAGTGGGGTTCGCGGCCTGGGGCTACGTCCGCGAGCAGCGTCCCGGTTGGTCCGGGCTTGACTTGATGTCGGCGCGGCTGGCAGCCGCCCGGGCTTTGCTCTACGACGTCGCGGCCACGATCGACGGCTCCCCTGGCGACCGTCGGTCACCCTCGATCGCCAAGCTGCACGTAACCGACCTCGCCGTACAGGCCACCCGGTGGGCCGAGTACGCACTCGGTCCGGGCTCGCTGGCCGAACACCCGCTGCTGGAGAAATGGTGCCGGGACGTGTTCGCCTTCGAATTCATGGATGGCACCAGCAACATCCTCCGCCTCAACATCGCGCCCGTCCCGGCGCGGCAAGGGCTGGCATCGTGACATCGACCGTGCTCCGCGCACCGGCATCGCGGCCCGCCACCGGCGCTCCCGCCTGGTCTGCCCGGGCGTGCTCAGACTCGGATTACGACGACGTGCTGGCGTTCTTCAGCGAGCCTGATTTCTTCTTCCGCACTGCCGAACCGGACACCAGGTCGGAGTGGGAGATCCGGAAACTGGTCGGCGCGGACACCCGGCTGCTGCTCGCCGACGACGAGCCGGCCGGCCTGTACGCCCTCGAGGGCTTCGGCGGTGAGCACGGCTGTCACTACCAGTTGCACCTGCGCTTGCGGGCCGCGGCGCCGAATGCCTGGTGGCACTCGGCGTTCGAAGAGATCGTCCGGGCGCTCACCTGGAAGAAGGAACTGGTGCGCCTCGCCGTCCAGGTCGGCGAGTTCGACGGCCGCGGACTGGCCTTCGCCCGCTCGCTGGGACTCACCGAGGAGGGCACCCTGGCCAGCGTCGTCCGGCACGGAGGCCAGCGCTACGGATACGTTTTCTTCGCGCGGATCTGGGCGCTGACATCATGATGCTCAGGGGATATCGCGCCGGCGACCTGGAGCTGCTGTCCGGGACATGGCTGTCCGGCGAGCTGCTGGGGCTGCCCTTGCCCAACTGGCCCGTGCTGGCTGAGCCGGCCACGGTCGGGCCGCCGTCGGACGAGACGTCGGAGCTGTGCGTGGCGCCCGGCACGGGCTTCGTCCGCTACTGCGACGTCGACTGGGTGCATCGCAGGGCACGCTTGGAGATCGGGGTACGGCGCGAGGCGGTCGACTCGGCGGAGTTGCTGATCTCGGCTGCCGTTGCGTACGGCTTCCGGACGCTCAGCCTGCGGCGCGTCTATGGCTGGGTCACCCCCGCGACACACCCGCCGCCCTACCTCTGCGAACGGGCCGGACTCCAGCGCGAGGCGACGATTCCGAGCGCCGTCTGGTTCGACGGCAGGCCCGTGCCACGCGAGATCTGGGCGGCGGTCCGTCGTGACTGACCTCGAGCGGTTGGACCCGCCAGCTGCGGCGGCAGCGCTGCGGGCCACGCCGGACGGCGCACGCGGCTTCCTCGGCGTCGACCCGGTGACCCAGAACGACATGGCGATCGCGGGTGAGCTGACCCGGCTGGGTGCCCATGTGTTCCGCCGTGGGCAGGCGCTGCTGGGGTTCGTGCCTAACAGCGAGCAGCCGCGCCAGGCCACGGTCGCGACGACCTCGGCTGATCCCGATCTGATGACCGAGTTCCTGACGTTCCTCGGCTCGTATCAACGCTGCACCTCGTATGTGGCCATGGTGCCGTCCGGCAGCGCGGCCGAGAGCACGTTCAACGGTTGCGGCTTCCACCGCACCGGCACGTTGCGCGGTCACCGTTACCAGACTGGCCAGTACCAGGACGTTCACGTGTATTTCGCGACAGTGGGGGACCTATGTCGTTCGTGACCTTGAGACACTTCACCCTCGATGACATAGCAGCCCGTACCGGGCTGCTGCGCGAGACGCGATTCCAGGCGAACCTGACCGACTTCGCGGTGTCCACCGCTGACGACGCCCTGCTCGCCAACCAGCGCCGAACCATCGCCGAGGAACACCATGTCAAGCAGATATTCACGTTGTGCGGGCCGAATGACGAAACGGTCGGCTTCGCCTGGATCACCACCATCGACTGGCGCAGCCAGAGCTGCGAGCTGTCCTTCGGCGTCCTGCCCAAGTTTCGTGGCGGGTTCGGCATCACGGCAGTGCGCGCGGCGTTGCACTACCTGCGCTCGGAGCTGAACATGCAGGTCATCATCAATCAGGTGCTCGATCACAACACCATGCTGCAATCGGCCGAGTCACTGGCTGCCGCCTCCCGGGTCCGGTGCGAGTTCGACTCCTACACGGTCGGGCAGTGGCGCACCGCGATGTTCTGGACCGACACCGAGGATGACGCGCGCATCCAGGATCTCAAGGTGGCGCAACGCCGGCGGGACCTCGCCGAGCGGATCCGGGCGAAGGCGAATCAGGCCTCATGACCGGTCCGGCCGCCGGGTACCTGGCGCACCCCACGATCAGCGGTGACTCCGTGGTCTTCTGCTGCGAGGACGACTTGTGGCAGGTCCCGGCCGCTGGCGGGCCGGCGGGCCGGCTCACCTCCGGCATGTCGCAGGCCACCCGTCCCCGGCTGTCGCCCGATGGTGATCGGGTGGCGTTCTGCTGTCAGAACGACGGCCCGGCAGAGGTCTACGTGCTGCCGACATCCGGCGGCACCGCGCGACGGCTGACCTATCAGGCTCGCTGTTCGGTGGTCGGCTGGCATCCGGGCACCGGCGAAGTCCTGTACGCCAGCACTGCCGGGCAGCCGGCCGCGTTCGGCTACCGCCTCTTCGCCGTGTCGCCCGATGGCGGCCCGAGCAGGCTGCTGCCGTGGGGCGCAGCCAGCTCGGTGTCTTTCGGCCCGGCCGGCGGGATCGCGCTCGGGCGCAGCATCGCCGATCCGGCCCGGCGCAAGCGGTACCGCGGCGGCGCGGCCGGCCAGCTCTGGCTGAGTACCGCAGCAGAGGCGCCGTTCCGACGACCCGTATTGCCGCCGGGAAACCTGGTCGACCCATGCTGGGTCGGTGACCGCGTCTACTTCCTCAGTGACCACGAGGCAACTGCGAACGTGTACTCGGTGTTGCCGGACGGTTCGGACCTGCTCAGTCACAGCGATCACCGACATCACTACGCGCGCAACCTAGCCACGGACGGACGGCGGCTGGTCTACCAGGCCGGCGCGCGGGTGTACCTGCTCGACCCGGCCGATGGCCGGGCCCGGCCGATCGACGTGCAGCTGGCTAGCTCGCAGATCCAGCGGGCGCGGCGATTCGTCGCGGCGGCCGACTACCTGGACGGCGCCAGGCTGAGCCCGGACGGCGCTGAGCTGGCAGTGGTGGCACGCGGCAAGGCATTCACCTTCGCGCCCTGGTCCGGCCCGGTGCGGCAGCACGGCACGGCGGACGGGGTGCGCTACTCCTTCCTCAACCGGCTGGCCGACGGCACGCGCCTGGTCGCCGCCGCCGCCGATTCGCGTCCTGCCGAGCACCTGGTGCTACTGCCGGTCGATTCCCCCGCGCCCGCGACCGAAATCTCCCTGGAGGGGATCGGCTGCGTCACCGAACTGCTGGCCTCGCCCGCGACCGGGCAGGTGGCGTTCGCGACCAACCGCCAGCAGCTATGGTTGCTGGACACCGCCGCGGACGAGCCGACGCCACGGCTGGTGGACGCCACCGCGCACGAGCGGATCGAGGATCTGGCCTGGTCGTCCGACGGGCGATGGTTGGCCTACACCTATCCGGACACCGCGCGGACCTCGGCGATCAAGGTCGTCGAGGCGCGGACCGGCCGTACCTTCGCGGTCACCGAGCCGGTTTTCCGGGATTGCCGGCCGGCCTTCGACCCGGCCGGGCGCTACTTGTACTTCATCGGCCAGCGCGATCTGACGCCGGATCTCGACCAGGTGCAGTTCGACGTCGGATTCCCCTTCGGCGCACGTCCCTACCTGGTGACCCTGCGCGCGCGCGAGCCATCGCCCTTCGGGCCCGGAGCGCCGCTGCCCGCCGAGGCGCCGGACGCCTCGCCGGTGACCGACATCGAATTCCCCGGCATCGCCCGGCGGGTGGTCGCATTGCCGGTGGCAGAGGGCCGGTATGCGACCGTCCTCGGCCTGCCGGACCGGGTGCTGCTGCTTCGGGTCCCGGTCGCCGCGCCGGACCCGGCCACGGGCGGCCGCGATCCCGAGGGAACCGTCACGGCGGTGAACCTGGCCACTGGCGAGGTAACGGCGGACTACCTGGACGGCGTGGACGAGCTCAGCACCGACGCCCGGTCCCGCACGGTGCTGTACCGCAGCGGTACCCGATTGCGGGTGCTCGCCGCCGACGCCGACTCCGACAAGGCGTCCGAGCAGGACGTGCCGTGGGCGGCGGCCGGGCGCCCGAGCGGCTGGCTCGACCTGAACCGGGTACGGGTGGCGGTGCGGCCGGCGACGGAATGGCACCAGATGTTCCGCGAGGCATGGCGACTGCAGCGGGAGGCGTTCTGGGACGAGGCGATGTCGGACCTGGACTGGGACGCGATGTACGAGCGGTACTTCTCGCTCCTCGAGCTGGTCGGCTGCCGGTCAGAGCTGTCCGATCTGCTGTGGGAGCTACAGGGCGAGCTGGCGAGTTCACACGCCTACGAACGCGGTGGCGACTACGGTCACGACGGGGTTCACGGACGGCCGCAAGAATCGTCGCAGCCGCCGGGGCAGGGCTTTCTCGGCGTCGACTGGGCCGAGCCCGAACCCGGCGACCGGAGGCCAGCCTGGCGAATCGCCGGCCTCCTGCGCGGCGACTCGTGGAACGAGTCGGCGACCTCGCCGTGCAACCGGCCGGGTACCGACATCCGGCCGGGCGATGAGGTGCTGGCGGTCAACGGTCAGCCGCTCGGCCGGCCGGGGCCGGGTGAGCTGCTGGTCGGCCAGGCCGGGCGCGAAGTGGAGCTGACGCTGGCGCGCGCTGGGTCGCCCGGCCGGCGGGTCACCGTGCGCGCTGTCGCGGATGAGTCCCGTGCGCGTTACCTGGACTGGGTCGACGGCAATCGCGCCCACGTCCATGCCGTGTCGGAGGGGCGGCTGGGGTACCTGCACGTGCCGGACATGTCGGCCGACGGATATGCCGACTTCATTCGGGGCTTCCTGTCCGAGCTAGACCGCGACGGGCTCGTCGTGGACGTGCGGTTCAACGGCGGCGGCCACGTCTCGCCACTGCTGCTGGACCGGTTGTCCCGCCGCCGGGGCGGAGCCGAGCACGGCCGGTGGACCGGCGCGGTCCCGTACCCGCCGGAGGCGCCGCGCGGGCCGATGGTTGTACTGATCAACGAGGAAACAGGTTCCGACGGCGAGCTGTTCGCTCACCTGTTCCGTGATCGTGGCCTCGGGCTGCTGGTCGGACGCCGGACCTGGGGCGGCACCATAGCCACCTGGCCGCGCCGCGCTCTGGTTGATGGCACGGTGACGACGCAGCCCGAATTCTGCTACGACCTCTCCAACGTGGGACGCGGGCTGGAGAATCAAGGCGTCCACCCCGACGTCGAGGTGGAGTTGGAGCCGCGCAGGGACGGTCGCGGAGGGCGGCACGAACCTGCCGAGGACCTGCAGCTGGGGGCTGCCGTCAGGGTGCTCGGCCACGGGCTCGGCGAACGGCCGTCGGGTACTGGCCAGTGGTCCGGCCGGCCCGCGAGGGCGGCCGCCGTGCCGCGATTAGGCGGCCGGCCGCGATGACCGCGCCCGGGGTTGCCTACCGGTGCCCCGCCGTTGAAACGGGTGAGGACGCGCCGGCTCCCGGCGAGTGCCATATCTGGCTCGTGCCGATCCGGCGCCGCGTCGACTGGCTGGACCTGCTCGACGACGACGAGCGCCGGCACGCCCGGCGCCTGACGGTCCGTCACGTCCGGGACACCTTCGTCACGTCCAGGGCGGCACAGCGGCTGATCGGCTCTCGCTACCTGGGATTGCCGACCCGCCAGGTCAGCGTCAGCCGGGTCTGCCGATACTGCGGCGCCCTGCACGGCCGGCCGGTCTTCGACGCCGGGACCCTTGACTATTCGGTCTCCCACGCAGGCAACTGGGTCCTGGTCGCAGTCGTCGGGGCCGGCCTCGTCGGCGCCGACATCGAGTGTGTCGAATCCGATCGCGACATCGACGCGCTGGCCGGTGTCGCACTGACCGCCGGTGAGCTCGAGCATGCAGCGAGGATGCCGCCGGCCGAGCGTGCGGCGGCTTTCTTCATTGCGTGGACGCGCAAGGAGGCGGCGATGAAGCTGACCGGGCTCGGACTTCAGGCACCGCCGAACCAGCTGGACGTCAGTGGCTCAAGGGTGATTGTGGACCGGGTTCCGCGCTGGCCTGACGTCCCCGTGCACCTGCACGGAGCCGCTGCACCGACCGGGTACCAGCTGGCGCTCGCCACGACGATGCCGCTGACTGCGGTCCATCGACATATCCGGACGTCAGACATCTGACCGCTTGCACCCGTTCATAGGTGTGACGCGAGGACCGGTGCTGACCAGCGGCCCCGTGCGGGCGGCGGATATCCGCTCGATGCCATGGCTGACCGCACTCAGGTTTCGTACTGGCAAGCAGCCCGGCAAATCTTGGTGAACTAGGCTAGATGCCAGGCTGCCTGGCGTCATGATTCCGGCGAACGTGATCTTCCTATTGCGAGCGACTCAACCAGCGACGGCGGGACTGAGAATGCGGCTGAAAATGGGCAGGCGAACCCTGGCGGCCGCGGCGGCCCTGTGCGCGGCGGCATCCTTCAACGTCCTGGGAGCCCCGGCCGCGCTGGCGACGCCGACAGCGACGACCGCGCTGGCGACGCCGACAGCGACGACCACGGCTGTGTCGGCCCGCGTCTGCGGGTCCATGGCCGGGGCCAGGCCGCACATCACCAAGGTGCTCTGGATCTTCATGGAGAACACGTCCTACGGCACGGGCGCGAAGCAGATCCCCGGCGACCCGAGTGCGGCCTACATCGACGGAACGCTGCTGGCACAGTGCGGGAGTTCATCCGACTACCACGGGGTCTCGCATCCGAGCTACCCGAACTACCTCGCCGCCACCAGCGGCAGCACCCACGAGTCCGTCAGCGACCACCTCGGATTTTTCACCAGCAAGAGCATCTTCTCGCAGGTCGATCCGTCGTGGCGCAGCTACGAGCAGTACATGCCGGTCGGCTGCGATCACATCGCGATGACCGGCAGTGCGGCTACGGGCTACTACGTGGGCAGGCACAATCCCGCGGACTCCTATTCGTCCCTGCCGGTTGGCGCGCCGACGGCGGGCGACTGCCCGAGGTTCGACGGACGGCTCGGGTCGGTCTCGTCCGGCCGGCTGCATCATGCCGTCCGGACCGGGACGCTGCCCAGGTTCTCGTTCGTCACTCCCGGGCTCTGCAACGACATGCACACGTTCCCGCTGGGGGTTGCCGGGTGCTCGAACCCGATCAAGACTGGCGACAGCTGGCTCGCTAAGTGGATCCCGGTCATTACCAGCGGGCCGGACTACACCAGCGGGCACCTGATGATCGACGTTGCCTGGGATGAGGGCAGCAAGGGCACGGATGGAGCGAACTGCGTGACCTCCGCCGCATCCAACTGCATCGTGCCGAACATCGTGATCTCGCCGTACACCACGCACAAGGTGTCCAGCAAGGACTTCTCGCACTACTCCCTGCTGCGGACCACCGAGTACCTGCTCGGGCTGAAGTTCCTCCGGCACGCGGCCGACACGACGACCAAGAACATGTGCGGGACCTTCGGGCTCTGCCACTAGTGCCGCGACCGCTCACGTTTGGCCCGATCTCCCGGGCGATCGCCGGGCCGGCCATCGTGACTTGCCGCAGAGATCTTTGCTATGTGCCTGGGGAATTGTTCGCCAGTTCGGCGAGCTGGGCACGGGCGGCGCTGATGAGTTCCGCGTTGGTGTTGGCGTGGCCGCCTATTCCCCATCCGCCTTCGGGCGCCTCGGTGAGCAGCACCCAGGTGCGGTCAGCGAGGGTGGGGTCGCCGGCTGCCGCCGCGATGATGTCGGTGAGCTGGCGCACGACGGCGAGCTGCTTGCCGCGATCCAGCGCGCCGGAGTTGGTCAGCACCTGCACACGGACATAGGTGCTGTCGCCGTCGACGTTGGACAGGCAGTCCGGCGGGAGGTCGTGCACGAACGCCGCGGTGTTCTTGCGGAACATGGGGATGTCGGGGACTTGCTCGATCGTCATGACGGCAGTCGCGAGGTCCATGGCCAGCTGGTGCGTGTCGGCGAACGTGCCGGCGGCGGCGTAAGCGTCGATCATGGGCATGGCTGTCTCCTCCGCGGCCTTTTATGATAATCGTCATAGCGACGGCTACAGACTGCACTATGCCAGCCGTCATAGTCAAGAGGTGAGATGCGTGGGCAGCAACAGCCGGGCGAGCATGATCCGCAGCGCCGCCGCACTGTTCGGCTCGCACGGGCTGACCGCGACATCGTTCTCCGACGTGCTCGCCGACAGCGGCGCCCCCCGCGGGTCGATCTACCACCACTTCCCTGGCGGCAAGAAGCAGCTCGCCCAGGACGCGATCATGTGGACATCCGAGCAGGTGCTCGCGCATCTTCGCGCCTGTCCCGCGACCACCGCCCCCGGCGTACTGGCCTGGTTCATCGACTTGTGGCGGCAGTCAGTGCAGGCCTCGGGAGGCTCATCCGGCTGCCCGGTAGCCGGCATCGCGATCGACACCGGCGCCGCCGCCGACGACCTGATCGGCCCCGCGCGCGCCGCCTTCGCACAGTGGACTGCCCTGCTGGCCGGCCAGCTCCAGGAGACCGGGGTGCCCGCGCACCGGGCCGGGCCGATAGCCACCGCCACCTTGGCCGCGATGGAAGGCGCGCTCATCTTGTGCCGCGCCGAGCGCAGCAGCCAGCCCCTGGAGACTACCGCTCAGGAACTGATGAACCTGCTGCCATCCCGGACATGACCGCAGGCCAACGGCCCACGGCCCGACAAGCGCACGGCCCCCGCCTGCCCGCATCCGCAGGCGGGTAATTTCAACGGTCGCGCGCCAGGGGGCCGCTGCTGGTCCGAGTCTCGGAAACCAGCGGCGCGAACGTGGCGGACTGGCGGGTACTTGGGCGAGAATTGCGGTGTGCCAGCTGAGGAGCGGAAGCTTGCGACGGTTCTGTTCGCGGATCTCGTCGGGTCGACCGAGCTTGCGGGGGGCCAGGATCCTGAGCGGGTCCGGGCGCTGCTCGACCGGTTCTACGATGCGATGGCGGCGGAGGTCGGGCGGGCCGGGGGGACGGTCGAGAAATTCGTCGGCGACGCGGTGATGGCGGCCTTCGGGGCGCCGGCGGCGCATGAGGACGACGCAGAGCGGGCGCTGCACGTGGCGCTGGGGATGCAGCGGCGGCTGGCGGAGTTGTTCGGCGGCCGGCTGGCGCTTCGCATCGGCGTGAATACGGGCGATGTGGTGGTGGGGCAGCCACGGGAGGGCAGTTCGTTCGTCACCGGCGATGCAGTCAACGTGTGCGCGCGGCTGGAACAGGCGGCCGCTCCGGGGGAGATCCTGGTGGGCGAGCGGACGGTCGCGGCCGCGCGCGGCGCGTTCGAGTTCGCCGAGCCGGCGACGGTGCAGGCAAAGGGCAAGCCCGGCGGGGTCGTCTGCCGCAGGCTCGTACGCGCGCTGTCGCTGACGCGCCCGCGTGGGCTGGGCGGGCTGCAGCCGGTGTTCGTCGGCCGCGGCGGCGAGATGGCGCAGTTGCAGCAGGCCTATCGCCGGGTGGTGGCCGGTGGCAGGCCGCTCATGGTCAGCGTCGTCGGCGAGGCCGGGGTGGGCAAGACACGGCTGGTTCGTGAGTTCTGGCGGTGGCTGGGCGGGCAGCCGGAGCAGCCGCTGCTGCGCAGTGGCCGGTGCCTGTCGTATGGCCACGGGATCACGTACTGGCCGCTGGGCGAGGTGCTGAAGGAGCACTTCGGGATCCTGGAGAGCGATCCGCCGGAGGTGGCCGCCGCGCGGGTGACGGGCCGCGAGGGGCTGGGCTTCACGCTCGGCCTGGCGCCGCCGGAGGGCATGCACCCGCTGACCGTACGGGACCGGATTCGGACGTCGTGGGCCGAATTACTGCAGGAGCTGACCGCCGAGCGGCCGGCCGCGGTGCTGGTCGAGGACCTGCACTGGGCCGGTGATGAGCTGTGTGACCTGCTGCAGATGCTCGCCGAACGGGTGGCCGGGCCGCTGCTGCTGGTGGTGACTGCGCGGCCCGAGCTGCTTGATCAGCGGCCGGGCTGGACCGCGCCGGCCGGGGCATCGCTGCTTCGGCTGGAGGCGCTGCCAGGAGCGGAGGCGGACCTGCTGGCCGGCGCGCTGCTGGGCAGCGGCTGCCCGGCCCCGATCCGCGAGCTGGTCGCGGAACGGGCGGAGGGAAACCCGTTTTTCGCCGAGGAGCTGATCGCGACGCTGGCTGACCGGGGAGTTCTCGCCCGCCGGAACGGCGGGTGGTCGTTCGGCGAGCTCCCGCCGGATTTGCGCGTGCCGGATACCGTCCAGGCCGTGCTCGCCGCGCGCATCGACCTGCTTCCCCGGCCCGGGAAGGCGGCGCTGCAGACGGCCGCGGTGATCGGGCGGGTGTTCTGGAGCGGTCCGGTCTGCGAGCTCGTCGAGGGCGCGGATCCAGAGTTCGGGCTGCTTCAGGATCGGGCCTTCGTGCTCGCGCGCGCTCAGTCATCGATCGAGGGGCAGCGGGAGTGGCTGATCAAGCACGCGCTGACCCGCGAGATCGCCTACCAGAGCCTGCTCAGGGCCAGGCGGGCGCCGCTGCACGCCAGCTTCGCCCAGTGGCTGGAGCGAAACGGCAAGGGTGAGGCCGAATACGCGCCGCTGCTCGCGCACCATTACGCCGCGGCGGTCGTTCCCGAAGACCTTGACCTGGCCTGGGCCGGCCGGGAGGAGCAGGCGGAAGCGCTGCGCGTCAAGGCGGTGCTGTGGTCGCGGCGGGCCGCGGACCTGGCCATCGGCCGCTACGAGATCGACCAGGGCCTGGCCCTGCTGCACCGCGCCCTCGGCCTCGAAAATGACCCGCGGGAGCAGGCCGGGATCTGGCGGCGCATCGGCAGGGCCTGCGCTCTCAAATACGATGGCGAGAGTTTCTTGCAGGCCATGCAGAAAGCGCTGGAGATCGCCGGCCCTTCCGCCGAGGTTTACGCCGACCTCGCCCTGCAGACGATGCTGCGGGCCGGGATGTGGGTGCAGCAGCCGGACTGGGCATTCGTCGAACAGTGGATCCAGCAGGCCCTGGACCTCGCCGAGGAGGGCTCCCTCACCCAGGGCCACGCGCTCGCCGCGCTGGCCATGAGCAGCGACGACGAAGCCGCGGCAGAGTCCCCCGCGCGGTCGGCCCTGGCGATCGCCGAACGGCTGGGCGACCACGAGCTTCGCTGCACAGTGCTGCATAACATCGCCTACACCGCCCTCCTGGCCAGGGACTTCGACCGGGCCTGCACCCTGACGGATGAGGTGATGGCGCTTCTTCCCGGGCTGCCCAATCCCGACGTCTGCTCCACGGCCCTGCACTCCGCGGTCTTCATCTACATGAAATCCGGCCACCTCGCCGCGGCGGCACGCGCCAGCGCGCTAGCCACCGAGGCCGCGGCCGGGCTGACCCCGCACCACCGCGTGCACGCAGCGGGCTGGCAGCTCATACTGGCCAGCGTGACCGGGCGCTGGGATGAGGTGCAGGCCCGGGCGGCCGAGGCCGAGCGGGTGGTGGACGCCAACCTGGCCGCGGCCACCCCCTGCTGCCTGGACGTCTCCATCCTGTTGAACTGCGCGACCGGCAGCGCGCAGGCCGGCGACGCGGACGAGGCCCGCCGGCTGGAGGCCAAAGCGAACGGGCTCGGCATGGAAGGCGGCCGGTGGTATGAGGGCTGGTTCGAGCCGCCCAAGGTCCGCCTCGCGCTGGCCCGGCACGAGAACGGGCAGCTCGCGGAACTCACCGCCGCCGGCTTCGACTGGGAGTGGGAGCCGGCTTCGACCTTCCTGGACGCTCTTGCCGCGCTCGGCGACCGTGAGCGCATCGAGGCAGAAGCGCCGAACTGGCTGCAGCAGGGCACCTTCGCCGAGCCGTTCGCGCTCCGCGCGCTCGGCGCCGCCCGGGGTGACCGGGCACTGCTCAGGCAGGCGCTGGAGCGATTCGAGGCCATGGACCTCACCTGGCACGCAGAGCAAACCAGGCACCTGCTGTGAAAGCGCTGGGCGCCGGACTCGCTCAGGACAGGTAACGCCGCCTCCGCGATACCGGGCCCAGCGCTTGCCGGAGCCGGCCGGCCAGTGCCCTGGCCAGTTCGGCCCGGACAGTCGACTCGCGGGCGAAGGAGCGTGGCCGGTCCAGGAGAGCACGCGCATCTCGGCGGCCGTGGCGGCCGGTCAGCCGGCCGGCACGAGCACTGCCGTGACCGGCCCGGTGACCCCGCCGGCCGCCGCGTCCTGGCCCTGCGGCAGCGGGCGCCGCGGCAGCGCGAAGTAGGCGGCTAGCGCTGAGGCGATCGCCACGCATGCCGCGACGCGCATGCCCATCGCCATCGCGTGCACGAAGGCGCTGTGCGCGGCGGCGACCAGCTCGCTGCCCGTCGCGCCGCCGAGCCGCCCGCCGGCGATGTCGGCGGCGGCGACCGAGCTGGTCGCGATGTGCACGAGGTGGCCGGGCGCGTGTGCCGTGGCGAGCACTCCCCCGAGCCTGGAGCGGTACACCGCCGCGGACAGGCTGCCGACGATCGCGACGCCCAGGGCGCCGCCGACTTCCCTGATCGTGTCGTTGATCGCGCTGCCTGCCCCGGCCTGGTGCGCGGGCACCGTGGTCATGATGGTCGTGCTGGCCGGTGCCATCACCAGGCCCATGCCGGCGCCCATGACCGCGACGGCGAGAGCGATCGGCGGGTAGGCCGCGTGCACGCCGGCCATCGAGAGGTCGAGCAGGCCGCCGCCCATCAGCGCCATGCCGGCCGGGATGACCACCCTGGTCCCGAGCCGCTTGGCCAGGACCGGCGACAGCGGCGACATGGCGGCCATGGCGAAGGCGAACGGCAGCGCGCGGACCCCGGCGGACAGCGGGCTGTAGCCGTGCACCAGCTGCAGGTACTGGGTCAGCACGAATAGGCTGCCGAAAAGGGCGAAGAAGATGACGGTCACCGACGCGGCCGCGGTGGAGAAGGCCCGGGAGGCGAAGATTCTCAGGTCGATGAGCGGGTGCTCGGTGCGCAGCTCCCACCAGGCGAAGATGCCCAGCGCGGCGATCCCGGCGGCGGTCTCGGCGAGAGTTGCCGCGGACGTCCAGCCCCGGTCCGGTGCCTCGATGATGGCGTCGACGATGGCGAAGAGCGCGCCGGCCACCAGCACCGTGCCGGCGATGTCGAGGCGGTGGCCATCGGGCTCGGCGGTCTCCGGCACCGTCAGTAGCACGCCGGCGATCGCGAGGGCGACGAGCGGCACGTTGATGAGGAAGACGCTGCCCCACCAGAAATGCGTCAGCAGGAAGCCGCCCAGGGTGGGGCCGATCACGATGCCGACTCCGGCGACGGCCGACCAGGCCGCGATCGCCTGCGGGCGCTCCTTCGGCGGGAAGACGGCGTTCAGGATCGACAGCGTGGCCGGCATGACGAATGCGGCGCCGAGGCCCATCACTACCCGCGCGGCGATCAGCATTCCGGTGCCGGTCGCGAACGCCGCCGCGGTGCTGCCGAGGGCGAAGACCGTCAAGCCGCCGAGCAGCGAGAGCCGGCGCCCGTAGCGGTCTCCGAGCGCCCCGGCCGGGATCAGCAGTGCCGCGAAGCACAGCGTGTAGGCATCCGTTATCCATTGAAGTGAGCTGGTGCCCGCGTGCAGCACCCGTGCCAGCGTGGGCAGCGCGGTGTTCAGGATGGTGTTGTCGATCACCACGACCAGCAGGCTCAGGCAGAGCACGAGCAGGATCTGCCGCCTGCGGGGGTGGCCATCGGGCCACCGGGAGTTTGCGAGGCTGCCGGCACCCGGCGCGGCAGCGACCGGGCGGGCGGCGGGTGTCCTGCTCATCGAAATCTCCTTACAACTGCTTGCTTACGCACGTTGACTTACAAGCGTAAGTATAGACAGATGAGCTAACAGATGTAAAGTGGAGTTGTGGAATCAGTACTCAGGAGCGCCGGCACCCAGGTAGTGACCGGCCCGGCAGCCACTCCCGGCACGCGCCGGCGGCAGCGGAACGCTCGCGGCCAGGGCGCCAGGCTGACGGAAGACATCGTGTCGGGGGCACTCGCCCTGATCGAGCGGACCGGCTCGGACGAGGCGGTTACGCTGCGCGCGGTAGCCCGCGAGGTCGGCATCGCCGCCCCGTCGATCTACGCCCATTTCCCTGACCGGGACGCCATCGTCATGGCCGTCGTCATGCGGATCTTCGATGAGCTGGGGGAGGCGATCCAGAAGGGCACGGAGTCGGCCGGCCAGGATCCGGCCGCCCGGCTGGTCGCGGGGGCCGAGGCGTACGTGGCCTTCGGCCTGGGGCATCCCGCGCGCTACGGCGTGCTGTTCTCCGAGCGGCGGATGGCGGCGCAGGACTACTGCAAGCCGGTCCCGATCGGTCCTGACGGCAGGCCGGTGCTCGAATTCGGCGCCGAGTCGTTCGCGCTGCTCGTCGAGGGCATCGAGGCCTGCGTCAAGGCGGGCGCGTCCGCGAGCACCGACGTCATCGCGGACGCCACGGCGATGTGGATCGCGCTGCACGGGACCGTCAGCCTGCGCACGGCCCTGCCGCTGTTCCCCTGGCCCGACATCGGCAAGTTCGTCAGCGAGCTCGTGCTCTCGCTAGCCCGGATCAAGGTCTGAGACCTGCCGGACCGGCATCCTGCGCAACGCATCGGCGAGCTGCTTCACGGGCCGCTGGCACTAGCAGAGACGAGACTGTCGCCGGCCGCGGGCACGAGCGGAGCCGCGGCGCCGCGGCAATTACTCAGAGATACTATTAAGTTACTTTCCGATGCATCGAGCATCGGCCGTTGCGGCCGGCCCACGTCCGCGCACGGGCGGGCCTGGTCCGAAGGGGGCACCGGTGGCACAGGAAGAAAGCACTGCCCTGGACGAGTTGCTGGCGCCGGACGGCGGTGGCGGCGCGGCCAGCGACGGCGGCGCGGCCAGCGGTGACAACACTGCCAGCGGTGACAACACGGACGGCAGCGAGGCGCCGGGGGCCGCCGAGCAGCGGTTCCTGCAGGCGTTCAGCCATGCGCCCTTCGGGACGATCATGACCAGCCTGGCGGCCGGCCAGCCGAACGCCTACCTCGCGGCCAACGACGCGTACTGCCGGCTGACGGGCTACTCGTGGCGTGAAATGAAGGGCTCGAACTTCCTCGCTGATATCCACCCCGAAGAGCAACCCGCACTTGAGGTCACGATCCAGGGGATCCTGGCTGGCGACGCCAGCCAGATTCGGACCGGCGCGCGGCTGGTCAAGAAGGACGGCGAGATCGTCTTCGTGCATCTCACCGGATCCGTGATTGAGCCGCCTGAAGGTGAGCGTCACCTTGTGACCTTCATCGAGGACGCGACCGCCGCCGAGCAGGCGCGGGTCGAAATACGCCGGCTTGAGCACGAGCTGCAGCAGTCGCACCGGCTGGAAAGCCTGGGACAGCTCGTCGGCGGAATCGCGCACGACTTCAACAACCTGCTCGCGGTGATAGGCAACTACGCGAGCCTCGCCCGCGACGAGGTGAGCGCGGCCGAGGCGACGGAGAGCGCGACTAGATGGGAACCTGTCCGCCGGGACATGGAGCAGATCGAGGAGGCTACGGACCGTGCCAAGAGGCTGGTCAAGCACCTGATGGCATTCGCCCGGCGGGAGCAGACGGAGCCGGTGCTGGTAGATCTCCGCCAGCTGGTCAGTGACGTCGTCCGCCTGCTGGGCCAGGTGCTTGGCGACCACATCCACCTCGTCAGCCGGCCGGGGGCCGAGCTCTGGCAGGTAGAGGCCGATCCCGGACAGCTTGAGCAGGCCATCATCAGCATCGCGGTGAACGCCCGCGACGCGATGCCAACGGGCGGCCAGGTCACCATCGACACCGCGAATATAGACACCGAGAATATGGACGCTGACCGGCAGAGCGCCGTCGACCTCGCTGGCCTGCTTCCCGGGCGCTACGTTGAGCTTCGCATCAGCGACACCGGTGCCGGAATGGACGAGGTGACCGCCGGGCGGGCCTTCGAGCCCTTCTACACCACGAAGGGCGGAGACCAGGCGTCCGGGCTCGGCCTGTCCGCGGTCCACCGGTTCGTCGCGCGGGCAGGCGGCAAGGCATGGCTGCGGTCCGAGCCGGGCAGCGGAACCACCGTGACGCTGATGCTGCCTGCCGCCCCCGGCTCCGGCTCCAGCGAGACCGGGCCGGCGGCCGCGCCCCCTGAGGCGGCGACGCCGCATGCCACGGTGCTCGTCGTGGACGACGAGGCCGCGATCCGGGATGTCGTGCACCGGGTCCTTACCCGGGCCGGCTACCGGGTCATGACGGCCGCCGGCCAGGCGCAGGCCATGGGCCTCCTCAGGGAGCCGGGCGTGCCTGTCGACCTGCTCCTGACCGATGTCGTCATGCCAGGCATGACCGGTGAGGCGTTCGTCGCCCAGGTCGAGACCGTGCGCCCCGGCATCCGGGTGCTGTTCATGTCGGGATACGAGCTACCGGGCGCCATGACAGGATCGCAGGTACTCGACAAGCCGTTCTCCCGCGCCACGCTGCTGGCCAAGGTCAACCAGCTGCTGAGTACTGGCCTCGGCGAGAAATCCGGCTAAGCGACAGCCCGGTGCGCTGGCTCCAGGCCGATAACCGAGTAGATCAGCCAGCCGCCCGGCAGGTGGGCTCGCGTAATCGGGCTGCACCCTGGACTTTCGCCTGCGAGTAAGCCCGATCCAGCTCAGGGTCTGCCCTGATGCCAGCGGCTTGCCGCGATGTCAGACTGGATTTCGTGAACCCATCCGCTGAGATCCTGGTCGTCGACGACCACGACGGTTTCCGGGCATTTGCCAGGATCATGCTCGAGGCCGCCGGGTTCACTGTCGCCGAGGCGGCCACCGGCGCCGAGGCGACGGAGGCGGCCAGGACGGTCCGGCCCCGGCTCGTCCTGCTCGACATCCAGCTCCCGGATTTCGACGGGTTCGAGGTGGCTAGGCGGCTGGCCGCCCAGCCCGATAGCCCGGTGATCGTGCTGACCTCCACCCGNNGAGGCGAGCGACTACGGCGGGCGGATCGCGGCTAGCCCGGTGGCGGGTTTCCTGCCCAAGGACCAGCTGTCCGGCGCGGCGCTGCTGGAGTTCCTGGCGAGGAGCCCGGCATGAGCCGGCGGCTGCGGGCGATCCTGATCGCGGGCGCGGTCGCCATGGTGGCGTACGAGATCGTGGTGAGTTATGTGCCCGGGCCGCCGCCGGAGCTGATATTCGTCATCACCAATGCCGCCGTCGGGCTGTCATTCCTGGTCGCCGGGATAGCCGCCTGGCAGCGGTGGCCGGCCAGCAGGCTCGGCCTGCTCTTCACGATCGTCGGCTACGCCTGGCTGCTGCCCCAAGTCGGTCAGCTGCGCTATGCGCTGCCGTTCACGATCAGCAACATAACCGCAAATATCTACGCCGCATCGCTGGCCCATCTGGCGCTCGCCTGGCCCAGCGGCCGGCTCCGATCGCGGTTCGAGCGCGGCGTGGTCGTGGCCGTATACACCTGGAATACCGGCCAGAGCATTGTCTCCCTGCTGTTCTGGAATCCCCGCACCAACGGCTGTGCCGGCTGCCCGGCCAACCTGCTGCTCGTCAGCGGATCCAACTCAATAGAGCACATATTCGACGTGATATCGGTGCCGGTGGGACTCACGATCAGCGCCATCGTGCTGACTCTGATCGTCCGGCACTGGCGGTCGGCCCGCGGCTGGTCACGGCGGGTCATGGTCCCGCTGGTGTGGATCAGCTTCGCGGTCGTGGCCCTGTCCGTCGTCCAGACCGTGACGGGCAATCTCAATCTGCACGTTTCCAATCTGGTCCTCTATGGCATTGCCCCGCTGATCCTGCTGGCAGGGCCGGCGCTATTCGTGGCCAGCACGTTGCGGGCGCGAATGGCGCGCGGTGCGGTCGGCTCCGCGATCGTTGATCTCGAGCCCGGAGCGCCTCCTGAACGGCTGCGGGACGCGCTCGCCAGGGCGCTGGGTGACTCGACAATGCAGCTGGCGTTCCGGCTGCCGGACGGTTCCGGCTACCTGGACACCTCTGGCCGGGCCGTCGACCCGGCCCGGCCGGGCCAGGGCCGTGTCGTGATGCCGCTGGGCGAGTCAGGCGAAGCGGTCCTGGTCCATGATCAAGGGCTCGAACATGAGCCGCAGCTAGTCCGGCTGACAGCATCCGCGGCCGGCATGGCGCTGGAGCATGCCCGGCTGCAGGCCGAGGTACAGGCCCAGCTCGAGCAGGTCCAAGCCTCCCGCACCCGGATCGTCGAGGCCGGCGACGCCGAGCGGCGCCGGCTTGAACGCGATCTCCATGACGGCGCGCAGCAGCGGCTCGTCACCCTGACCCTGGCGCTCGGCATGGCACGCAGCCGGGCGGCCGGGGCAGACCCCGAACTCGAGTCACTCATCGACTCGGCCACCAAGGAAGCACGCGAAGCCCTGGTCGAGCTACGAGAACTAGCGCGCGGTATCCATCCCGCGGTCCTCACCGAGACCGGGCTCGCCGGAGCCATCCAGGCCCTGGTCGAGCGCTCCCCGGTCGCCACGACGATCACCGCCTTGCCCGCCGGGCGGTTCCCGGCCCAGATCGAGGCGACCGCCTACTTCGTCGTCTCCGAGGCGCTCGCCAACGTCGCCAAGCACGCGGCGGCCGGCAGCGCCCAGGTGACCATCCGCCAGCTCACCGGACAGCTCATGGTGCAGGTCAGCGACGACGGGGCCGGCGGCGCCAAGCCCGAGGGATCCGGACTGCGCGGTCTCGCCGACCGCGTCGCGTCCGCTGGCGGCGTACTGCGGATCGACAGCCCGCCAGGCTCCGGGACCCGCCTGGAGGCGGACATCCCGTGCACGTGACGCAGCCGCTGGCGCCGCTGCGCGTGGTCATCGCCGAGGACACGGTGCTGCTGCGCGAGGGGATGAGCCGGCTGCTGACCGAGGCCGGACTGGACGTAGCGGGCACTGCCGGGGACGCGGCGCAGCTGCTGCATCTGGCCGGCGCGCTGCGCCCCGATGTCGTGCTCACCGACATCCGGATGCCGCCCAGCCAGACCACCGAGGGCCTGCAGGCGGCAGTGCAGATCCGCCGCCAGTGGCCGGGCACGGCGGTGGTCGTCGTATCGCAGCACGTCGAGACCGAGCACCTGTTCGAGCTGCTCGCCGATGACCCGCGCGGGGTCGGCTACGTGCTCAAGGAGCGGATAGCCGACATCACGCAGTTCACCGACGCGATCCGCCGGGTGGCGGCCGGCGAGTCGGTGATCGACCCGCAGGTCGTCTCCCGGCTGGTGGCCAGACCGCGGCGGGACAGCCCGCTGCAGACACTGACCGAGCGCGAGCTGGCGGTACTGGCCCTGATGGCCGAGGGCCGGTCGAACCAGGCGATCGCCGGCCAGCTCTACATGTCGCCAAAGACCCTGGAAACCCACATCGGCAACATGCTCGCCAAGCTAGGCCTGCCGCCCGCGACGGAGGACCACCGCAGGGTGCTCGCGGTCCTGACCTACCTGCGCCGCTGAGCCATGTTGAGTTCCTGGCGCGGATCGAGGGATATCTGCGCGACGGGCCGCCGCCGCCGGAAGGATGACCAGATGTCACCCCGCCTGCCTGCCGTTGATCCTGGCCGCCTTGCTCAGTGGTGCGAGGAGCAGCTCGGCAGCCCGCCGGCCGGCGAGATCTTCAGGTCCGGGTATCTCTCCGCGGTCATCGGGCTCCGGCTGGCTGATAGTCGGGCCGTCGTGGTCAAGGTACGTCCCGGTTCGCCGCGGATGGCGGCATGCGTGGAAGTCCAGCGCCGCCTGTTCGAGTCCGGCTATCCGTGTCCCGAGCCGCTCACCGGCGCCGCCCCTTTCGGTGACGGCGTGGCCACCGCTGAGGCCTACGTCCCCGGCGGCGCCTTGCTCCCAGGCGCGGGCCGCTCGGCCTGGGCCTTCGCGGGGGCATTCGCGCGGCTGGTCACCCTCGCCCCGCGGCCAGCCGAGGTGCCCGCTCTTGACCCGCCACCGTCGTGGGCGGACTGGAATCACGTCGGGGCCGGGCTGTGGCCGCATCCCGAGGACCCTGACGTCAACCTCAATGAAGTGGCCGGTCCCGCGTGGATCGACGACACCGGGCGCCGTGCCCGTGACCGGCTGCGAGCCGGTGCGTCCGAAGCCGTGATCGGCCACTGCGACTGGCTCGCCGCCAACCTGCGCTGGAACGGGGTCAAGCTGCTCGTGGTTCACGACTGGGACAGCGTCACCGCCGACAGCGAAGCTGTCCTCGCCGGATTCGCCGCCGCGCTCTATTCGACCGTCAGCGCGGACGAGCTAGCCACCGTCGAGGAAACGCAGCGGTTCCTCGTGGCGTACCGCGAGGCGCACGGCCGGGAACTCAGCGCGGACGAACTCCAGCGGTCGTGGGCAGCCGGTGCCTGGACGCGGGCCTACGATGCCAGGTATCAGCACGCAGTCGGGCAGCCTGTCCGCTCACTCACCGAGAATGCGGCTCGGGAGCGCCTCCGCCGTGCTGGGATCGGCTAACGGCGACGCCGTCGACCTTGACTTGCGAGGTCGCCGTCGCGGGATCATGGCTCATGACTCGCGCATTGTCGACGCCGCCTGTAATACCCTCCGGTTCGGTCTCCGGCTCCCCTCAGCCCGTGCTGTCCGCCGCCCAGGGTCTGCAGTTGCGGCCTTGGGAGCCGGCTGACGCTCCGGCATTCCTCTTCGCTTACCAGGACGATGAGATCCGTCGCTGGCACACGCGTCGCCCCCTCACCGAGGCCCACGTCCAGGAGTGGTTCGACGCCTACCAGCAGGACTGGGAACGTGAGAAGGGCGGCCACTGGGCCATCGCCCGGGACGACGGCGAAGTGCTCGGGCGGATTGCTTCGCGCGGCTGGGATTTCGATGACGGCATCGCCGGCGTCGCCTACTGGGTGGTCCCAGCGGCCCGCGGCGTCGGCGTGGCGACCTGCGCCGTGACGGCGCTCTCGGCCTGGGCTCTGGAGGAGATCGGCTTTTACCGCCTGCATTTGGACCACTCGACGCGCAACCATGCCTCCTGCCGGGTTGCCATAAAGTCCGGCTAACTCCTCGAAGGCACCAAGCGCAGTGCCGCGGTGCATGACGACGGCCGGCACGATATGCATCTGCACGCTCGCATCCGGGAGGCAGGTCGGCTTCCGGGTACCGCAGCAGTGGCCGGGGACCGGTAGTCCCCGGCCACCACCGCGCGCGGGTTACTTCAGTGCGAAGGCCAGGATCTTGTGGCTCTTGGTAAACGTGACGTCAACGCTGCCTGCCGCGCCATCGAAGCGGCCGGTTCCGCCGGTGACTGCGAGCACGGCTGGTTCTGGCTGCATCGACTTGAAGCGAACCACTCCCTGCACGGTCAGGCTGCTGTTCTTCACCACGACTGTGACGACGCAGTTCGCCAGCGTCTGATCCGCGTTCTTCTCCGGAATCCTGGTCAGTGTGCACACGCCAGCGTCGTGGCCGATGATCGGGAAACCGTTCCCGACGCGGTGCGTGGTGGTGACCTGGTCGTTGATGACCAGCTCGTCGCCCTGGGAGTAGGCCTTGGGATTCGTTCCCGCAACTGGGATGAAGCCAGGGTCGGTGGCGCCGTTGTTGATGTCGAAGGCGAAGTACCTGACGGTCTTAGCGGCGCTGGCCGCGCCGGGGGCGCTGGAGGCGCTACCCGGCGCCGCGATGGCCACGCCGACCGTGCCGCACGCCGCCAGTGCCGCACCAGCGGCGATGATTGCTGCCCGTCGTCCTGACCTGTTCATGCTGACCTCCTGAGGCTCGGTGTCTTCTCTGCCACCAGACCACGGCGGCCCTCTCGCGCAGATCAGGGTCAGCCCCTGTTTTCGCGTCAGGGCACGCCCCGGGCCGGGCGGTCCCGACGCCGAGTTCGGGCACCATACACGAACTGCTGGCCCGGGCCCGGCCGCAATGGAGCCCGCCC
>PMSW01000021.1 GCA_003168215.1 Actinomycetota bacterium | reverse complement strand
GATCTCGGCCAGGATCTCGGCCTGCGCCTGGCCGGCGACGACGGCCTGCGCCTGGCCGGCGAGCAGGATGCGGCAGGCCGGCCCTTCCCGGCGCTGATCCCGGCCGGATCGCCGGCAGCGCCGGCTGCGGTCCGGGTGCGGGTGCCTCCGGTGCGGGGCGTGGTCCGGGCGCCGGCTGCGGTCCGGGTGCCGTCCGTGGTCCGGCTGGCCGGGAAGGGCGGCAGGCAGCGGATGGTTCCGGTGGGCAGCTACGCCAGGGAGGCGCTGGAGGCTTACCTGGTCAGGGCCAGGCCCACGTTCGCGGTGGCAGCCCGCAGCAGGCCGGCCAGCCCGGCCGTATTCCTGAACGCCCGCGGCGGCCGGCTGACCAGGCAGGGAGCCTGGGCAGCGCTGCGGGCCGCGGCCGGCCGGGCAGGCCTGGCCGAGGTTTCGCCGCACACACTGCGGCACTCGTTCGCTACCCATCTGCTGGACGGCGGCGCCGACGTCCGCGTCGTGCAGGAGCTGCTCGGGCACGCGTCGGTCACGACCACGCAGGTCTACACCCTGGTGACGGTGGACAGGCTGCGCGAGGTGTACGCGGCCGCGCACCCCCGCGCGCTCGGCTGACCGCGCCGCGCGCCCATTTTGCCCGCGAACGGTGAGTCGGCTTGCCCCGACCCTGGCCAAAGCCCTAGAGTCCCGGGCATCGGCCGCATTGCGTGCGGCTGCCGGGGAGGTGCAGCAGCTGTGGCAGCATCCCGAACGATGGAATACAGGCCTGGCGCGCTTGGCCCCACCGGTCGGCCCCTACCGGCGTTCCCTGATCCTGTGCCGCTCCTGGAACACGGACCGGCCCGGATCGTGGCGGTCTGCAACCAGAAGGGCGGCGTCGGCAAGACGACCACCACCATCAGCCTCGGCGCTGCGCTTGCCGAGGTGGGCCGCCGGGTGCTCCTCGTCGATTTCGACCCGCAGGGCGCGCTATCCGTGGGCCTTGGCTTCCAGCCGCATGAGCTTGACGCAACGGTCTACAACCTGCTCATGGAGCGCGGGCTTGCGGCTCGGGACGTCCTGTTCAAGACCAACGTTGACGGCATGGACCTGCTGCCGAGCAACATTGACCTCTCCGGTGCCGAGGTGCAGCTCGTGCACGAGGTCGGGCGCGAGTTCGTACTTGGCAGGGTGCTTGAGCCGGTGCTCGCCGACTATGACGTCATCATGATCGACTGCCAGCCGTCGCTGGGATTGCTCACCGTGAATGCGCTAGCCTGCGCGGACGGTGTGATCGTGCCGCTGGAGTGCGAGTACTTCGCGCTCCGCGGGGTGGCCCTGCTGATGGAGACGATCGACAAGGTGTCGAGCAGGCTGAGCCCGAAGCTGGCCCTGGACGGGCTGCTCGCCACCATGTATGACTCGCGCACGCTGCACACCCGCGAGGTACTTGCCGGCGTCGTGAAGGGCTTCGGCGACAAGGTTTATCACACGGTGATCAACCGCACCGTCCGGTTCCCTGACGCTTCCGTCGCCGGAGAGCCCATCACCACCTTCGACTCAATGTCCGCGGGGGCGAACTCCTACCGGGAGCTCGCCAAGGAGGTGCTGGCACGATGGCAGCAGAAAGATCCCGCGGTTCACGCTCACGGCGGGTAAGCCTGCCAGGAGTGGCTGAGCTGCTGCGTTCAGCCGCACATAAGCCGGCCACCGACTCGGAGCGCCCGGCTAGCGGCAGGGAGCAGCACTCCCAGAAGATCACCGTCTACCTGTCGAGCAGCGAGCTGATGGACCTCGAACGGGCCCGGCTGTCCCTGCGGGCCTACGGCATTGCCACCGACCGGGGCCGGATCGTGCGCGAGGCGCTCGCGGTGCTGCTCGCCGACCTCGACGCCCAGGGCGAGGGATCGCTGGTAGCGCGCCGCCTGCGCGAGGACGCATGAAAACCGGACGGGAGCGCGGAAGTGCCCCCTGGGAGCCCCGCCGGGTCGCGGCGCGTGCTGGCGATGCCGAGCCCCGGCATCGGGTAGCGTCGTGTGCTCCGGGCGGTCCTTGCCGTCCCCGGCTGGCTGCGACGGGCTCTGAATGACCACCATGGTGATCGGCGAATCCGGGGACGCCCCGCAGGCTCAGGCCGGGGACGACTTCGAGGTGCACCTCGATGTGTTCGAGGGCCCGTTCGACCTGCTGCTCGCGCTTATCTCCAAGCACAAGCTGGATATCACCGAGATCGCGCTGTCCAGCGTGACCGACGAGTTCATCGCGCACATCCGGGCCCGCGCCGACGGCTGGGACCTGGATCAGGCCAGCTATTTCCTGGTTGTTGCCGCGACGCTCCTCGACCTTAAGGCGGCCAGGCTGCTTCCGGCCGGCGAGGTCGAGGACGAGGACGACCTTGCCCTGCTGGAGGCCAGGGACCTGCTGTTCGCCCGGCTGCTGCAGTACCGCGCGTACAAAGAGGTGGCAGCCGTCCTGGCGGCCAGGCTAGCCGTCCAGGCACGCACTTTCCCGCGGCGCGTGCCGATGGAGCCGCGCTTCGCCGAGCTGCTGCCGGAAGTGCTGCTCGGCCTGGGCCCGGCGGAATTCGCCGCGATCGCAGCGCGCACGCTGGCCCCGAAGAAGCCGCCGGTAGTCTCCACGGAGCACTTGCATATGCCCCGCACCAGCGTGCGCGAGCAGACTGAGATACTCGCCGGACGACTGCGGGAGCTGCGCCGGGCCACTTTCCGCCGCCTCACCTCGGACTGCGCAGGCACCTATGAAGTCGTGGCGCGGTTCCTCGCGGTGCTTGATCTCTACCGGGATGGCCGGGTCTCCCTGGATCAGCTCACGCCCCTCGGCGAGCTCTACGTGAGCTGGACGGCTGGCGAGGAGACTGCCACGGAAACGGCAACGGAAGGCGACGCGTAGCCATGCACGATGGATCCTTCCCGAGTCCGCGCGATTCTGTTGACACGCTGCAGGGCGACAGGGGGCACTCGGATGGTCAGCAAGCTCCGGGGCTGCGCTGCAGCCTGGAAGCGATCATGCTGGTGGCCGACGAGCCCGTGCCCGAGGTGGTCATCGCTCAGGTCCTCGAGCGGCCGCGGGAGGAGATTGCCACTGCGCTGAGCGAGCTGGCTTCCTCCTATACCGCCGAAGGCCGGGGTTTCGACCTGCGCGAGGTGGCCGGGGGCTGGCGTTACTACACCCGCGAGGACTGCGCGCCGGTGGTGGAGCGCTTCGTCAGCGACGGCCAGGAGATCAGGCTTACCCAGGCCGCGCTAGAGACACTGTCGGTGGTCGCGTACCGCCAGCCAGTGAGCCGGGCACGGGTTTCCGCCGTCCGCGGGGTCAACTGCGATGGCGTGATGCGGACACTGGTGCTCCGCGGGCTGGTCGAGGAGGCCGGTGCCGACCCGGATACCGGCGCGATCCTGTTCCGGACCACCAGTTACTTCCTCGAACGGCTCGGCCTGCCTGGCCTGGACGGGCTGCCGGAGCTTGCGCCGTTCCTGCCTGACGATGTTGACGATGCCGAGGATTCAGGTCATGACCCCGCCGCGTCGTGACGGGCGCGGCAGCGGCCGTGCTCGCGGCCAGAGTCAAGGCGGCGGACGTAGCCGGGCCGGCGGTCCCAGTCAGGCCGGCGGTCCCGGTCCCAGTCAGGCTGGCGGTCCCAGCCGGGCCGGCGGTCCCAGTCAGGCCGGCGGTCCCGGTCCCAGTCAGGCTGGCAGTCCCAGCCGGGCCGGCGGTCGGGACCAGGCTGCCGGTCGCGCGCAGCGGCCGGCCCGCACCGACGCTGGCGCTGGCCGTATTGACGTGCCTGATGAGGGCCACGACACGCTGATCGACGTCCCCGGCGGGGTACGGCTGCAGAAGGTGCTCGCCGCGGCCGGCGTCGGCAGCCGCAGGCACTGCGAGGAGATGATCGGCGAAGGCAGGGTCGAGGTAGACGGCGAGATCGTCCGCAGGTACGGGGCGAGGGTCGATCCGCAGCTCCAGATCATCAGGGTGGACGGCCGCCGTATCCCCGGCCGCGAGGACCTGGTGTATCTCGGGCTGAATAAGCCCGTCGGCGTGCTCACCACGATGTCGGACAGCCGGGGCAGGCCGACGATCGCCGATTTCCTCGGCGACAGCGCCGAGCGGCTGTTCCACGTGGGCAGGCTCGACTACGACACCGAGGGCCTGATGCTGCTGATGAATGACGGCGAGCTCGCTCACCGGCTTGCCCATCCCAGCTATGGCGTGCTCAAGACGTACCTGGCGGATGTGGCCGGCCCGCTGCCGCGGGATCTGGGCCGCCAGCTGGTCACCGGCATCGAGCTTGCCGACGGGGTGGCCACCGCGGACCGGTTCCGTGTCGTGGAGCGAGCCGGGTCCCGGGCGCTGGTGGAGATCACCTTGCACGAGGGGCGCAAGCACATCGTGCGGCGGATGCTGGCCGAGGCCGGGCACCCGGTCAGCCGCCTCGTCCGCACCCAGGTCGGCCCGGTGTCACTCGGGCCGCTGCGGCCGGGCACCACCAGGCGGCTCACCATCAGGGAGATAGGCGAGCTGTACGCGGCCGTAGGTCTATAGCCTGGGTGCTGGCCGCGGCGGGCCGGCTGAGATGACTGACTAGGGAGGGGAATCTGGTGGCGGTCAGGGCGATCCGCGGGGCGATCCAGGTGGATGCGAACGAGCGCGCTGCGGTCCTCGAAGGCACCTCCGAGCTGGTGACAGAGGTGATGAGCCGAAACCGGCTGACTCCGGCCGACGTGATCAGCGTCGTGTTCACCGCCACCCACGACCTGAATGCCGAGTTCCCGGCACTTGCGGCACGCAAGCTCGGCTTCCAGGATGTGCCGCTGCTGTGCGCGGTCGAGATGAACGTACCCGGATCGATGCCCATGGTCGTGCGGCTCATGATGCACGTCGAGACCGAGCAGCTTCGGGCGGCAGTGCAGCACGTCTACCTGCGCGGCGCGATCGCGCTGCGGCTGGATATCGCCCAGTGACGTCCGCGACGGCGGCACCGCCGCCATTCCCCCGGCGGCTGGTGGTGATCGGCACCGGACTGATCGGCACTTCGGTCGCGCTCGCCGCCGGCAGGCTGGGCGCGGCAGTCTGGCTGGCCGACCGCGATCCGGCCGCTGCGCGCTTCGCGGCAGGCCTTGGTGCGGGCGATGAGCTCCCGGCGGCCGGCCCGCCTGGCGGTCCGGCGGACCTCGCCGTGCTGGCCATGCCACCGGAAGCGGTAGCCCCGGCGCTCGCGGCCGCACAGGAGCGGGGCCTGGCGCGCTGCTATACCGACGTCGCTAGCGTGAAGGAACTGCCGCTCGCCCGTGCCCGCGAGCTTGGCTGTGACCTGGCCACCTTCGTTGCCGGGCACCCGCTGGCCGGGCGGGAGCGCTCCGGCCCCGCAGCGGCCCGCGCTGACCTGTTCCTCGGCCGTCCCTGGGCGATCTGCCCGCTGCCGGAGACCTCGGACGAGGCGACCAGCACCGTGGCCGCGCTGGCCAGCGCCTGTGGTGCGCAGCCGGTCCGCATGCTGGCCGCCGATCACGATCGCTGGGTAGCACTGGTCTCGCATATCCCGCATCTGGTCGCCGCGGCGATGGGGGCGCGGCTTGAGCTGGCGCAAGCTGACGCGCTGGCGCTGGCCGGGCAGGGACTGCGCGACGTGACCAGGATCGCGGCCGGGGACACCGGGCTGTGGACGCAGATCCTGGCCGCGAATGCTGCGCATGCCGCCAGCCTGCTGCCTGCGATCGCCGAGGATCTCAGCGCCATGGCCGTCGCGCTCGCCGGGATCGCCGAGGGCGATGAGGAATCCCTCAAGCGCCTGACCGGCCTGCTGGAACGCGGGGGAGCGGGGGTAGCGAGGATCCCGGGCAAGCAGGGTGGCCCGCCAGCCGCCTATACCGTGGTCCAGGTGGTCATCGGCGACCAGCCAGGTGAGCTGGCCAGGGTCTTCCAGGCAGCCGGCGAGGCGGGGATCAACATCGAGGACGTGCGGATAGAGCATTCGCCCGGACTCCCGGCGGGGGTGCTCGAGCTATCGGTCGGTCCGCAGGCCGCTGCGGGGCTGACGGCTGCGCTCGCGGCCGGCGGCTGGCCGGTTCGCCGGTAACATCGCCTGCGTGACCAATTCGGCTGAACCTGTGCAGCACCCTGGACTCGTCATCGCGGTCGATGGCCCGGCGGGGTCGGGCAAATCCAGCGCCGCGCGCGAGGTAGCGCGCTCGCTCAGCCTGCGCTATCTGGATACCGGCGCGATGTACCGCGCGCTCACCTGGTGGCTGCTGGCTAACCACGTGGATATCGCCAGTACGGCGGCAGTGGCGCAGCACCTGCGGCGCGCGAAGATCGAGATCGGCACCGATCCGCACGCTCCGGCGATCCGGGTAGGCGGGGCCGACGTCGCCGGCCTGATCCGCACCCGCGAGGTAACCAACGCGGTCAGCGCGGTCGCGGCCGTGCCGCAGGTCCGGGCACACTTGATCGCGATGCAGCGGGAGATCATCGCCCGGGCCGTCGCGGCGGGGGAGGGAATCGTGGCCGAGGGCCGCGACGTCGGCTCTGTGATCGCGCCGGAGGCTCCGGTCAAGGTCTTCCTGACGGCCAGCGAGGCAGTGCGCGCGAGACGGCGCAGCGCCGATCTGGCCGGCCAGCCGGGGGTTACGGTTACGGTTGCCCTGACCCAGACGGAGCAGGCGCGGCGTGACCGCCGCGACGCCCCGCAGATGGCCAGGGCGGCCGATGCCGTCGAGATCGATTCGACCGATATCGGCCTGGACGAGGTCATCAGGGAGATTGTCTCCCTGGTCATGAGCAGGACAGCGGGTGCCGTATGGACGAGCTGAGTGGCCTGCACGGGATGCGCGGCCTGGACGGGCTGGAGGGTGAGTACTCCGGCGACGGCGAGCCCGGCCAGCCGGACGTGCCCGCGCCGGTCGTGGCAGTGGTCGGCAGGCCGAATGTCGGCAAGTCCACCCTGGTGAACCGCATTCTGGGCAGCCGCCAGGCGGTCGTCGAGGACACTCCGGGCGTGACCCGTGACCGGGTCGCTTATGACGCCACCTGGCGGGGTCGCGCGTTCACGCTGGTGGACACGGGCGGCTGGGATCCCGCAGTGGAGGGCTCTGGAGTGCTCGCGGCCCGGGTGGCCGCCCAGGCGCGCGTCGCGGTGGACGCGGCGGATGCCGTCCTGTTCGTCGTCGACGCGGTTATCGGCGTGACCGACGCCGACGCCGCCGTCGCCGCAGTGCTGCGCCGGTCCCGCAAGCCGGTCGTACTGGCCGCCAACAAGGTCGACGACTCGCCGGGCGAGGCCGCCGCCACGTCCCTCTGGTCGCTCGGGCTCGGCGAGCCCTGCCCGGTCAGCGCGCTGCACGGGCGCGGCAGTGGAGACCTGCTCGACCTGATACTGAACGCGCTTCCGGAAACCCCGATGGAGCCGTTCGGCGAGACCGGCGGCCCGCGCCGGGTGGCGCTCATCGGCCGCCCGAACGTGGGCAAGTCCAGCCTCCTGAACACGCTGGCCGGGCAGGAGCGTGTCCTGGTCGACCCGGTAGCGGGCACTACCAGAGATCCGGTGGACGAGCTCATCGAGCTTGGCGGGTCCGTCTGGCGGTTCGTTGACACGGCAGGGATCCGGCGGCGGGTGCGCGAGACCCAGGGCGCCGACTACTTCTCGGCCCTCCGCACCGAGCGGGCGCTGGAGCGCGCGGAGGTTGCGGTGGTGCTGGTAGATGCCAGCGAGCCGCTGGCGGAGCAGGACCTGCGGATCGTATCGATGGTGATCGAGGCGGGCCGGGCGCTCGTGATCGCCTACAACAAGTGGGATCTCGTCGATGAGGACCGCCGGAACTTCCTGGACAAGGAGATCGACCGGCAGCTGCACACCGCACGGTGGGCGCCCCGGGTGAATATCTCGGCGGCGACCGGCTGGCATACGGACCGGCTCGTGCCCGCGCTGCAGCGCGCCCTGGACGGCTGGGAGACCCGGGTCCAGACGGGACGGCTCAATGCCTGGCTGGCGGGACTGGTGGCGGCGACGCCGCCACCAGTGCGCGGCGGCAAGCAACCGAAGATCTTGTTCGCGACCCAGGCGGGCGTGCGCCCGCCGCACTTCGTCCTGTTCACTTCGGGCTTCCTGCAGGCCGGTTACCGGAGGTTCGTCGAGCGCAGGCTCCGGGAGGAGTTCGGCTTCGAGGGCAGCCCGGTGCACGTGACGATGCGGCTAAGGGAGAAACGGGCTGCGGCCAGCCAGGGGCGCCGGTCAGGTTCTGCCGGGCGATCCTAAGTATCCTGCGGCTGCCTCAGCATCCTGCGGCTGCCGCGCTCAGCGGGAGGCCGCCGCGCTCAGCCAGAACCACACGGTAGTCCCGGTTTCGTCGCGGACGTAGCCCCACTGGTCAGCCAGGGTCTGCACCAGGTACAGCCCGTGCCCGTCCGAGGCGTAGATGTCGCCCTTTACCACCGGGGTGCTGAGGTCAGATCCGTTGTCGGAAACCTCGACCCGCAGGCCGCCGCCGACTTCGGTGACCAGCACCGTGACGGTCCCGCCGGTGCCGCGGGAGTTGCTGTGCACGACCGCGTTGGTAACGATCTCCGAAGTGAGCAGGACGGCCGTATCGGCAGCCGGATTGTCTGTTCCCACGGCCTTGCCGACGAATGACCTTGCCTCCGATACGCGCTCGGGACGGCCCGGGATCGTCAGGCTTGCTAAGACACTGGCGCCCGTCGTCGTGGCCAGGTCCGCAGTTGCGTCGCCGGCGTTAGTCGTCGTGAGTGCCACCTCTGGTCCGCTCCCTCCCCAGATATACGTCCGGAAAATGGCGAGTACCGCCCCTTTTGTCTGATACGACTCCGTACAAACGCAAGCGCGGTGCTTGCCTTCATGATGGTCCGGGAGTGCACGCGACGCAAGTGCGTAGAACAAATATTGCATATGAAATCTCAACTGCGATCTCATATGCATGCCGTTCTCCTGTATGGTGATCCCCAAGTCCAGCAACCGCACGGCGGTTCCGGGTACCCGCTCAGGAGCCATCCCCGCCGTGCTTGCCCGTCCAGCCCCTACAGGGGAGGCGACATGACCGTGTCGATCGGCCCGACAGTCCGTCGGCGTCGGCTGGGCACCGAGTTACGGCGATTGCGCGAGGCGCATTCCATCAAGCTGGAAGAAGTCGCCGAGCAGCTGGGTGTCGCCGCCTCCACGCTGTCGCGGATCGAGACGGGCAAGGCACCCACCAGATCGGCATACCTGACAGCCATGCTGAAGATGTATGGCGTCGAGGATCCGGGCCAGCGGCAGGTCCTCGTTGACATGGCCCGCGAAGGGCACCGCAAGGGCTGGTGGGCGGCGTATGAGGATGTGCTGCCCACTGGATTCGGGATTTACGTCGGGCTCGAGGCCGAGGCCGCATCGTTACGTGCCTACGAGTCCCTGGTAATCCATGGCCTGCTGCAGACCGAGGAATACGCTCGCGCGGTGACGACCACGGTCCACAGGAAGCTGGCGACGGACGAGATCGAGCGGCTGGTACGCCTGCGCATTCAGCGGCAGGAAGCGCTGCTGCGCGCGGATCCGGTGGAACTGTGGCTCATCCTGGACGAGGCGGTACTGCGCAGGACGATCGGCGGGCCGGAGCTGATGCACCATCAACTCACCCACCTGGCCGACGCCAGCCTGTGGCCCAACGTGACGCTCCAGGTGCTGCCCTTCAGCAGCGGGCCGCACCCCTTCCTGAACGGGCCGTTCTGCATCATCGAGTTCCCCGAGCGCTATGACCCCGACGTGGTGTACACCGAGGGCGTCTCCGGGCAGGCGTACCTGGAGCGGGACAGGGAGGTGCGCTTCTGCGCGGAGGGCTTTGACCTGCTGCGTGCCGCGGCGCTGTCGCCCGCCGACTCGAAGGACCTGGTCAGCACACTGGCCAGTCAAGTCAGGTGATCAACAGAGAGGACAATCCGATATGACACCCGACCTCACCGATGCACGCTGGATTAAGAGCCTCGCCTGCAGTTCCGCGGGCTGCGTAGAAGTCGCGCACCTGCCTGGCGGCGACGTAGCGCTCCGTGACTCCAAGGACGTGGGCAAGGCGGCGCACGTTTTCGACCGCAGCGAGTGGAGTGCTTTTCTGTCCGGGGTCAGGAACGGCGAGTTCGACTTGCCGTCAAGCTAACCGCCGGAGTAGTGCGCGGCCTCCCTGATCTGTCGACGAGCGGATCAGGGAGGCCGTTCCATTGTGCCTAGGCGCTGTCCGGCCGCCCGAACTCGCCGTCCCCTGCGCCGCCGAGAAACGCCTCCCACTCCGAATGCGTAAAGACGAGTGCAGGGCCGTCCGGGTGCCGCGAATTGCGCAGGGCAACGTCGCCGCCGGCGAGGAACGCGACCTCGACGCAGTTCCCCCCGGTCGGGCCGCTGCGGCGGCTCTTAAGCCAGGTGACGCCGGCCACGCTGGTCAGTTCGGTTGCGGGCATGCCATTACGGATGCTGCTCATGGGGATCCCTCCATATCCTCGAGCATTGCGCGGATGATCTCCTTGGACTGGTTTGGCGACGCGCTGATCGTGCCGAGCCTGTCCATGGCGACTGTGTAACGGGCCACGTCGGCGGTCTTGTCCAGGTACATGGCGCTGGTCAGGTGCTCTACGTAGACGACGTCGGGCAGTTCGGCCGTGGCGAACTGCAGGATGCTGAAGCTGGCAGGCGCGGCATGGGCACCGGCCGGGTACGGCGTCACCTGCAGGGTGAATGCGGGCCGGTCGCAGATGTCCAGGAGGTACTGCAGCTGATCTCGCATGAGCCCGGCACCGCCAAGCGGACGCCGCAGTGCGACCTCATCGATGATCGCTGTGAGCCGAAGGCCGCCGCTGCTGAACCGGCGCTGCCGCTCCTTGCGCAGGTATACGAGGCGCTCTGTTTCCTCTATCGAGAACTCGCCGAGCGCCATGACGGCGACTGCGTACTCCTCGGTCTGCAGCAGGCCGGGCACGAACTGCATGTCATAGCTGCGGATGGACTCAGCGGATTCTTCCAGCCCGATATACGCCTGGAACCAGCTGGGCAGCACATCCTGATAGCGGTGCCACCAGCCCGGCTGGTTGGCCTGGCTGGCCAGGGCCAGCAACTGCTCCCGCTCGGCCTGGTCGGTGATCCCGTACAGGCTGAGCAGGTCGGCGATGTCGACCTCGCGGACCGCGTTCCGGCCGAGCTCAATGCGGCTGATCTTAGATTCAGAGCCCCTGATCTCGCGGGCTGCCTCCTGCGCGCTGATTCCGCGTGCCTCCCGCAGCCGCCGCAACTGGGTGCCGAGAAGGATACGGAGTACGGTCGGACCGCCTGCCCCATCTGCCATGGTTTGCGTTACCTCCTCAGCCCCCCACGACCGACCAGCATGCCAGGCCACCGCCTGTCACACTTCCGAACCCTGCGCCTTTCGTGCCGATATCTGACGCAATTGCGTAATGGACTTGTTAGAACATGTTGTCTACTTCATGATATCGCATATGCGATTTCGGGCTAGTCCCTAGTGTAAGACCCTCTTGTGATCTTCGTCCGGCCGTTCTCCCGCGCAGTCGCCGGCCTCGGTACGATCAGGGTCCCGGGCGGGATCGGCGAGAGCAGGGGGCTATGCGCTACAGGTCACTGGGTAAGTCAGGGCTGCTCGTATCCGTGGCGGGACTCGGCTGCAACAACTTCGGCCGCCGGCTGGACCTGGAGGCAGCCCGCGGCGTCATCGATGCCGCGGTCGACGCGGGGATCACGCTGCTCGACACGGCAGAAACCTACGGCAGCGGCGGGCGCTCTGAGGAGATCCTCGGCGAGGCACTGGCCGGCCGGCGTGACCAGGTCGTGCTGGCTACCAAGTTCGGCAGCCAGGGCGGCGACCTCGGCTATGGACCCGCGGCCGGCGCCAAGGGCGGCCGTGCCTACATCCGGCGCGCGATCGAGCACTCCCTGCGCCGGCTGCGGACTGACTACATCGATCTTTACCAGATCCACACGCCCGACCCGGCGACCCCCGTAGGCGAGACCCTGACGGCGCTAGGCGAGCTGGTCACCGAGGGCAAGGTCCGCTACATCGGGCATTCAAACTTCTCCGGCTGGCAGCTAGCCGAGGCGGCCGGCCTGGCACGCGAGCTGGGGACAAGCCCGTTCATCTCGGCACAGAACCACTGGTCGCTGCTCGAGCGCGGTGCCGAGGCGGAGGTCGTGCCCGCCGCTCTGCACTTCGGCCTCGGCGTGCTGCCGTACTTCCCGCTCGCCAACGGGCTGCTCACCGGCAAGATCCGCCCCGGCCAGGCGGCACCCGAAGGCACCAGGCTGGCCGGACGGCCGGAGTACGTGACCGAGCAGAAGCTCAGCCGGGTTGAGGCGCTGGCGGCATGGGCTCGGGAGCACGGCGTCACTGTGCTGGACGTGGCGATCGGGGCGCTTGCCGCGCAGCCCGGATGCGCTTCGGTCATCGCCGGCGCGACCTCGCCCGGTCAGGTGAAGGCGAACGCGGCGGCCGCTGACTGGGTCCCGTCCGCTGGTGACCTCGGCGATATCGACGCAATCGTGCCGCGACCGGCCGGATCCGGCTGACGGGTCGCCGCGCCAGCGGGTCAGCCGCCTGACGCCGTCTTGTACAAGGCGGCCACTGCGGCCAGGAACCGGATCGAATAGGAGATGTCGGGCGTGTCACCGCCCTGCTGATAGCCGCCGATCAGGCCGATCACGGTTCCCCGGCCGGTGGCCTTGCTGACGTGGGTAAGGAACGGGCCGCCGCTCGTTCCGTCGGCGTAGCCGTCGCAGTCGAACACCATCTGACTGGCGCCGAAACCGCGGGAGGGCGCCTGGCACGTGATCGGCCGGCCGGCACCGTCCGGGTAGCCGATCACCCGGACCGGCTGCGGCGGCCGGCCGATGCCGAGCCGCTCGCCGCCCGTGACCTTCTCGATCTGGCTGCCCGGTCGCCCGGCTTGCAGGAATGCCACGTCGTCGGCGGGATCGTGCCGGGACGACCACGCGCGGTCAACGAAGGCCGCCGTGATCCGCCAGGCACCGTACGGCGACTTGCCATTGTGGTAGGCGGGCACGAAGACGATGCCGCCCGGCTTGCCGACCGGCTCTCCGGTCAGGCAGTGCGCGGCAGTGATGAGCAGGTCCCCGCGGCGGCTGTGCACCACACTCGCGGTGCAGAAGTGATCGGCCAGGCGGCCGCCGGAGACGGTGAACAGCGCGCCGACGGCCGGCGTTCCGTTAAATGGCCTGCCGCGGGCGGCATCGAGTGCGTGCCGCGGCGCGATCCTGATGGCGGCGGCCAGCCGGAAGGCCAGCCGGTCGGCGCTATGCTCGGCCGGCGTCATCGCGGCGGTGCCGAGAACGGCGACCGTCAGCACGGGCGCGGCGGTTCCGGCCCGCGCTATCGCTCCGCGCAGTCGCTCGCGGATCGTCTTCCCGGCTCCGCGTTGTATCCGCGCCATACGCTGCATCCGGCTCCCTCTGCGCATCTGCCCCGCGCTGCCCGTCCGCGCCCCTTTGCCTGCCCGTGCCCCTTGCGCGCCTGTTCCCCTTTGCCGACCCGTGTCCCTTTGCCCACCCGTGTCCCTTGCGTCCGTGCCCCTTTTGCGCGTCCGTATCCCCTGTAACGGCCGTCTTCGGATGATAGGGCACACGTTACCTTTTATATACACGATCGTTGTATTCAACGGCTTAAGGGCCTATTGCTCCGAGTTGAGGGTTCCCCTGGGCCGCTCAGGGTCCGTGGTACCTGACGGCGCGCGGGGCCGGTGAGATGATCGTCAGGGCGGACTGACCGTCGCATTCCACGGGAGGCGAGACATGAGAGCCGCGCTCTACGATCGCTACGGTCCGGCCGGCGATGTGCTGAGGGTGCAGGAGATCGAGCGGCCGGAGCCGGGCCCGGGCGAGGTCCGGGTCAAGGTCGAGGTCTCCGGCATCAACCCGACCGACTGGAAGTCCCGGGCCGGCGCGACGCCCCGTCCGATCGACGGATTCCAGATCCCGCATCACGACGGCGCAGGCGTGATCGACAAGGTAGGCCAGGGCGTGGACCCGGGCCGTAACGGCGAGCGCGTCTGGCTCTGGATGGCTGCGGCCGGCCGGCGATGGGGGACTGCCGCGCAGTGGTCCGTAGTGCCGCAGCGGCAGGCCGTCAGGCTGCCCGACGGCATCTCGCCCGAACTCGGCGCGAGCCTGGGCGTGCCGGCCATCACGGCGCACCGCTGCCTGTTCGCCGACGGCCCGCTGGACGGCAAGACGGTCCTGGTCGCAGGAGGCGCCGGCGCGGTCGGCCATTTTGCCATCGAGCTGGCCAAGCAGGCGGGCGCCAAGGTGATCACGACAGTCAGCGGCCCGCAGAAGGCCGAGCTCGCCGCCAGGGCCGGCGCCGATTATGTCGTTAACTACCGGGACGCCGACGCCGCGGTCCAGATCCGCTCGCTCGCGCCTGCTATCGACCGGGTCATCGAGCTCGCGCTCGGCGCGAATCTCGAGCTCGACCTGGCCGTCGCCAGCCCGCACGCGCACATCGTCACTTACGCTGCCGAGCCAGCCGATCCCGTGCTGCCCGTCCGGGCCTGCATGACGGCCAACGTGACGCTCAGGTTCGTGTTGCTGTACGGGGTCCCGCCCGCAGCTCTGGACCAGGCCGCGCGCGACATCACCACGGCGCTGACCGACGGCAGGCTCACCGAGCTGCCGGTCACCCGGTTCGGGCTTGACGACATCGCCGCGGCGCAGGAGGCCGTCGAGGCCGGGGCGCTCGGCAAGGTACTCATCGAGCTGGCGTAAGCGAGGACGCCCCAGCGCCCCAGCGCCACCCCAGCGCCACCGCGCCGCCCCAGCGCCACCGCGCCGCCCGCCCGAGCGCGCCCCGGCGCCACCGGCCCGCGGCGGGTTTGCCTCGGCTCGGCCTGTCCTGGTCGAACCATCCCGCCTTGTTACTTTCAGTAATATTACATACACTTAGAGCAATGCGGCCAGTGGGCTGCTTCGGGGATCGAGCACCGATTTCCGCCGGGGCAGCGCAGCTCAGGGAGGTCCCGCATGACCATCAACAGTCTCGTCTCGGACTACGCAGTTACTCTCATCGGCACTCCGTACCTGTACGGCGGATACAAGGTGTCCACGGGCTGGGACTGCTCGGGTTGCGTGAACAATATCCTGGGCCGCCGCTTCGGGCTGCTGCTGCCGGACATGGGCGCCACCCCCTACACCGGGACCGACCATGGTCCCTCATCCGGGCAGTACAGGTACTGGCGATCGGCCGAGAACATCGAGCGCAGCGCCGTGACGGCCGGGGATCTTCTCGTCTGGAAGACGCACATCGGCGTCGCCCTGGACACCCTCTACATGCTCTCGGCCCTGGACACGCAGTACGGGACGACGGTCACGCCCATCGACGGATTCGGCCCGCCAGGGGAGAACCTGACCTGCCGGCACGTCACGATCCCGGTCTTATGCCGGCAGATCACGATGACCGCGGCTGCGGGCCGCCGCCGCCCGGCATTCCGGCTCGTCAGTCGGCGTGCTCCTGCAGGTAGCCGAGGTAAAGCGGCCGCAGCGAGTCGGCGATGTCGTCATCCCCGGAGTCCAGCGTGTCGGAGATCAGTGACGATATCTTCACCGCGTCGGCGGCGGCGTTGTCCGGATGCCCGGCGGCCGCCTCGCCTGCCGGGATGGCCCGGAGCAGCTTCCAGAGGAACCCGACGTCCAGGTGGTGCAGGGCGCGGCGCACCGCGCGGTCGTGCAGCTCATGGGAGGACAGCGCGTCCAGGTCGTCCGGCTCCGTCATGCGACGAACCTTACGCCGGCGGCGGGGGGTGCCGCGCCGCGGCAGCACCGGTCGTGGTGAGGTGTAGGACATGAAGATTCTCGTTTTCGGCGCCAGCGGCGCTATCGGGCAGGAGATCACCGCGGAACTGCTGCGGCGCGGGCATTCCGTCGTCGGCGTCACGCGGACCGCCGCGCCGGTCGAGGGGCTGGACGTGCAGTTCGTCCAGGGCGATGCGGCCGACGCGGCATCGGTGGCCGTGCTCGCCCAGGGCGTCGACGCGGTCGTCTCCGCCGTCGGCCCGCGGCGGGGAAGCGAGAACGACGAGGAGAGCCTGGTCGGCGCGGCCCGCGGCCTGGTCGAGGGATTGCGGCTGGCGGGCACGCGCCGCCTCATCGTAGTCGGCGGGGCGGGCAGCCTCGAGGTCGCTCCCGGCCAGCGGCTGGTGGACACGCCGGATTTCCACCCGGCGTGGAAGCCGGCCGCGCTGGCGCACGCCAGGGCGCTGGACGAGATCTACCGGGCAGCCGATGACCTGGACTGGACTTACGTCAGCCCGGCGGCGGTGATCGAGCCGGGCGAGCGCACCGGCAGTTACCGTACCGGCGGCGACCAGCTGCTGACCGACGAGGCAGGGGACAGCAGGATCTCCATCCCCGACTACGCGATCGCGATCGCCGACCTGCTGGACAGCGGCGGCGCGGTCCGCCGCCGCATCACCGTCGCGCACTGACCACCAGCACACCAAGCGCGCAGGAGGTGATAGGCCATCAGGGAATGAGGCGGTGCAGGTCACGGGGAAACAAGGTGACCGACCGGATGTTGGCGGCGCCGGTCAGCCGCGCAGTCCACCGCTCAAGCCCGATCGCGAACCCGCCGTGCGGCGGCATCCCGTGCGCGAAGACCTGCAGGTAGGAGGCGTACGGCCCGGGGTCCTCGCCCCGGTCGGCCAGCGCCGCCAGGTAGTCCTCGCAGCGGTGCAGCCGCTGCCCGCCGGTGACCAGCTCAAGGCCGCGGAACAGCAGGTCGAAGCCGCTGGAGTAACCCGGCCTGGCCGGGTCGGGGTGCGTGTAGAAAGGCCGCTTCGCCATCGGGTAACCGGTCACGAACAGGAACTCGCAGCCGTGCTCGCGTAGCGCCCACTCGCAGAGCCACCGCTCGTGCGCCGGGGCCAGGTCGGGCTCGCCGCGCGGGTCCTCCGCGGTGTACCGCGCGAGCATTTCCTGTGCGTCCGTGAACTGAATCTCCGGAATCTGCCCTGGCACCGAAGGCAATGTCAGGCCAAGAAGATCCACGGCCGAACGGGCATTGCGGCCAGCTGCCGAGACCATGCCGGCGATCGCCTCCCGCAGCACCGCCATGACGTCGTGGTAGTCAGTGATAAAGCCAAGCTCAGCGTCCAGGCTGGTGTACTGCGCCAGGTGCCGGGCGGTGTCGTGCGGCTCGGCCCGGAAGACCGGTCCGACCTCGAAGACCCGCTCGAACACGCCGACCAGCGCCTGCTTGTAGAACTGCGGCGATTGCGCCAGATAGGCGGGCGTCCCGAAGTAGTCGATGCCGAATACGCTGGCGCCGGACTCGGTCGCCGACTCGACGATCTTGGGCGTGTAGATCTCGGTGAATCCGAGGTCGCCAAGGGCCGACCGGAAACCGGCCGCGCTGGCAGCCGAGATCTCGAATGGCGCCCGCAGCCGGGGATGCCGCAGCGTGGCCGGCGCGCCGTCGAGTATCGCGGGCAGTGCCGCGGTCACCGACGGCCGGTACAGGTCGAACGGCGGCGGGGCGGCAGGGCCAGACAGCAGCGTGATCACCGGCTCGGTGATCTCGGCCCCGCCGGGCGCCTGCGGGCTGGTGGTGACCATGCCCTCGACCTGGATCACGGTCTCCTCCGGCAGCGCCGCAGCGGCCTCGATCGCGGCCTGGCCGGTCAGTACGGCCTGCGCGAGACCGGACCGGTCCCGGACGATCAGGAAGGTCATCGACTTGAGCCGGCGCTTGCGGTGCAGCCAGCCGGCGATCATGACGTGCTGGCCTGCCCGGGCGGGCAGGTCAGCGGCGAGAGTTCGGGAGATCATCCACACTCCTCAGGAGCTGGCGACCCCTTGGGAGTGCGGGCGAGAAGGGAACTCGCGGTGCCACCGCACTTTCACCGCCGTCCGCCCTGTGCAGGCGGGCCACGGCCTCGTTCATGCCCGGTGACGGGGGCAGGCCGGCGGGGCATTGGCGGCCGCGCACGGCGGCCCGTTCCTCCCCGCACTCGGGAGGGTCTTCGCCCTGGGCCCGCGAGGCCGCCTTTTCAGCTGGTGGCGGCTCTCTCCGGCTCGCGTGATCCCTGGCTACTCGTCTCCGTCAGCGCGTTACAGCCCAGGATACCGGCTGCGGGGCCGCGGGGCTGGTCCGCGGCGGCGATGATCGTCAGGCTTATCTCCCGCAACTGCCCGAGCTGCTCGGGGGTGAGCAAGTCGATCAGCGATCGCCGGACCTGGGCGACATGCCCGGGTGCCGCGGCGGCAAGCGCGGCGAATCCCTCGTCGGTGAGCTGCGCCACCTGGCCGCGGCGGTCGGTGGGGCAGTCCGTGCGGCGGATCCAGCCGCGTTCCTCCAGCCGCGCGACGGCGTGCGACACGCGGCTCTTGCTGGATGTCGATGCCTCGGCAAGCTGGCTCATCCGCAGCGCCCGGCCGGGCGCCTCGGACAGCCGCACTAGGATCTCGTAGTAGCCGTGCGAGATCCCGGCGCCTTGCTGCAGCTGCGCGTCGACTGCGCTGAACATCGTCTGGCAGGCGGTGATGAACTCCCGCCAGGCCTGCTGCTCGCCGGCAGTCAGCCATCGGGTCTCTGAGGTGCTCACGATCCCAGGATACCCGAGATAGTTGAGCGTTTGACAAGGTACGGTCGGCGTGATATTGATTGAGCATTCAACGACTTAGCTACTAGCAAACGGGAGTACTCCATGACCGCACAGACCACGCAGACCGGCATCCCCGGCTATGTCGCCGGTACCTGGGACATCGACCAGCTGCACTCCGAGGTCGGCTTCTCGGTCCGGCACATGATGGTGAGCAAGGTCCGCGGCAGGTTCACGACCTTCTCCGGCCAGCTGGTCACGGGCGAGAACCCGCTGGACTCCTCGGTGACCGCCGAGATCGACCTGGCCTCGATCAACACCGGCAGCGAGCAGCGTGACGGGCACATCCGGTCGGCCGACTTCTTCGAGGTCGAGACCTACCCGACGATGACCTACCGCTCCACCGGCGTCCGCCAGGATGGCGGCGACTACGTACTCGACGGCGAGCTGACGCTCAAGGGCGTCACCAAGAGCGTGCCGCTGACCCTGGAGCTGAACGGTTTCGGCCCGGACCCCTTCGGCGGCACCCGCGCCGGGTTCACCGCGACCGGCGAGATCAACCGGCGTGACTTCGGCGTCAACTTCAACTCCCCGATGGAGAACGGCGGCGTGGTGGTGGCCGACAAGATCGGCCTGTACCTCGAGATCGAGGCAGTGCTCGCAGCCTCATAACTCAGCGGAGCCCCGGCCGCCTGCGCAAACATGCCGCAGGCGGCCGGGGTTTTTCGTTGCCGCTAGCTGGCCCAGGTGGTGAATCCGGGGATCGATCACCATAGATGGTGATCGATCCCCGGATTCACCACCTCAAGACTCGCGGCTGGCCCAGCCGGCGAGCAGCTCAGCCTCGCGATCTGGCGCCAGCCCCACGCCGTCCGGGCGGGCCGCGGGGGAGTGCAGCTCGGCTTCGCGGATCTCGTCGATGCTCTGGCTGAGCGGCCGCGGTGCGAGCCCGGCGGCGATGGCAGCCGCCGGGTCGGCTGCGTTAATCTCGCTCTCGCTGTCCCCGCCCGGCCACAACGGCAGGGCCGCGTCGTCCAGGCCACTGGCCAGCAGGTAATCCTTGCCCACCCAGGTCAGCGTGGTGCCGGGCGGCGCGACCCGCGCGGCGATCGCCTCAAGGAGCTGGCCGAAGCCGAATGGCGGCGGCGGGCTGACCGCGTGGAAGATGCCGGCCACCGAGTTCTCCAGCAGCGACACCGCCCAGCTGGCCATGTCGCGCGCGTCGATGACCTGGATGGGATCGCCTGAGTCGCCGGGCGCCAGCACCTCGCCGCCGCGGGCAATCCGGTTCACCCACCAGGTGAACCGGCCGCTGTGGTCGTGCGGGCCGATCACGTAGGTCGGCCGGATCACCGTGCTGCTGGCACCGTGGAGTTCCATGACGGCGCGCTCGCAGGCCACCTTGAGGCCGCCGTAAGTCTCCAGCGTGAGTTCCTCGGTGATGGGCTCGGCAAGCTCGATCAGCGGGGCGTCCTCACCGAAGCCCGGCGCGACCGGCGTGCGGTAGACCGATACCGTGGAGATGAACAGCTGGTGCCCGCCCCGGCCGTCCAGCACCCCGGCCAGCGCCCGGACCTGCCGGGGCAGGTAGCCGCTGACGTCGACGGTCGCGTCCCACTGGCCGCTGCCGAGCGCGGCCAGGTCGCGCGAACTGTTGCGGTCGCCCAGCAGATGGGTGGCCTGGGGGAACAGGTCCGGGCCGGTCCGGCCGCGATGGAAAAGCGTGACGTCGTGCCCGGCCCCGATGGCAGCCTGCGCGATGTGCCGGCCGACGAACGCCGTGCCGCCCATGATCAGGATTCTCATGCCGCGATCCTGCCAGAGCCGGCCCGGCTACCGGCTGGCCAGGGCTGCGAGCTGGGCGGCGATGGTCTCGGCCTTGGGGAATGTCAGGCCGACGAGCGTCACGTGCTTCCAGCGGAGGATGCCCTCGCCGTCGATCACGAAGACCGACCGGCGCAGCCCGGCCCCGGCCAGGCCGATGCCGTACTGCCGGGTGACCGCCAGCTCGACATCGGCGAGCAGCGGGAAAGCGAGATCGTACTTGCGGGCGAAACCCTCGTGGCTGTCCACATCCTGCGGGCTGATGCCCCACACGGTCGCGCCGAGGCCGGTGAAGCTGTCCAGCCCCGAGGTATAGGAGCACAGCTGCTTGGTGCAGACCGACGTGTTGTCGCCGGGGTAGAAGGCCAGTACTGCCGGCCTGCCGCGCTGCGCCGACAGGGCGTAATCCGCGCGCACCGCCTCGCCGTCGGCCACCAGCACCCCCGGCAGGGTGAAGTCGGGAGCGGGCATTCCTACCTCTGGCGTCTTGGCCATGTCAGGTTCCTCAGGTCGGTGTGTCTCGGGTGCGCTGCACGG
>PMSW01000148.1 GCA_003168215.1 Actinomycetota bacterium | reverse complement strand
CGGCACGCTGCTGCTTGTGGTCGTGCCGTTCCCCAGCTGGCCGTTGGTGCCCAGACCCCAGCAGTAGGCGGCGCCCGCGGTGGACAGCGCACACGTGAAGTTAGTGCCGGCGGTGATCTGGGTCAGGGTCACCCCTGACAGCGCCCCGCCGGTGCTGGCGGCTACCGGCACGTTGCTGCTGATGGTCGTGTTGTCGCCGAGCTCGCCGTTGGTGCCGTCGCCCCAGCAGTAAGCCGTGCCGACGCGGATCTCGCACGAGTGGCTGGTCCCGGCCGCGATCGTGACCGGCTGGGCCGCCGCCACTGTGACTGGCACAGGGAAGCTAACCGCCGTGTCGGCGTTGCCGGCCTGCCCGGCCCCGTTGTAGCCCCAGCAGTAGGCGGTGCCCGCGCTGTCCAGCACGCACGTATCGTTGAAGGCGACGATCTGGGTCAGCGTCTTGCCTGACAGCACCCCGGACGTGAACACCGCCACCGGCACGTTGCTCTGGGTGGTCGAGTTGTTCCCCAGCTCGCCGTTGGTGTCGTCGCCCCAGCAGTAGGCCGCGCCCGCGCTGCCCAGCGCACACGTGAAATCATTGCCGGCGCTGACCTGGGTCAGGGTCACCCCCGACAGCACCCCGGACGTCGTCACCGCCACCGCCGTCTTCTGTGCCGCGGTGGTCGCGCCGTTCCCCAGCTCGCCGTTGGTGTCGTCGCCCCAGCAGTAGGCCGCGCCCGCGCTGCTCAGCGCGCACGCGGTGACATCGCCGGCAGTGACCTGGGTCAAGGTCACCCCCGATATCGGCGTGCCGGAGGTCGTCACCGCCACCGCCGTATCCTGTGCCGCGGTGGTCGTGCCGTTCCCCAGCTGACCGCTGGTGCCCAGGCCCCAGCAGTAGGCCGCGCCCGCGCTGCCGAGCGCGCACGTGAAGAACACTCCGGCGGTGATCTGGGTCAGGGTCACCCCCGATATCGGCGTGCCGGACGTGGTCACCGCGACCGGCACGTGGCTGTCGGTGGTCGAGGAGTTCCCCAGACCGCCGTCAGCGTTGTCGCCCCAGCAGTAGGCGGCGCCAGCGCTGGTCAGCGCGCACACGGCAGCGTTGCCGACGCTGAGCTGGGTGAAGGTCAGGGAGCCTGACACCGTCACCGGCACGTCGCTGCTGGTGGTCGAGTTGTTCCCCAGCTCACCGTGTGAGTTGAAGCCCCAGCAGTAGGCGGCGCCCGCGCTGGTCAGCGCACACGTGTAGTTATCGCCGGCGGCGATCTGGGTCAGGGTGAGCCCCGACAGCACCCCGCCGGTGTATACCGGCACCGGCACGTTGCTGCTGATGGTCGAGTTGTTGCCAAGTTCACCCTGGACGTCGTCACCCCAGCAGTAGGCATTGCCGCTGCGGATCTCGCACGAGTGGCTGAATCCGTCCGCGATCGTGGTCGGGTGCGATGACGCTGCCAGCGCTGGGGGCGGGGACACCACCTGGGCCGCGACGCAGATCCCGGCTACCAGTGCCAGCGCCGCCCCGTGCCGCAAGAGGCCCTGCCGCANNTGCCGCAAAAACCCGTGCCGCGTCGCCACGGCCCAGCATCGCCAGGGCCGGGACGTCACGTGCCCTGGCCATATCCCCCCGATCAAAACCCGTCCCCCTGTTTTCCTGACCGGTCATTACATAAAGAACTGGGCGCCGCGCGCATTCTCCCCTTACCGCGCGGGTCCCGGACACTCGTGCACCGACGATTCATTAATAATGCCCATAATTACGCCGGGCATCAGCTCCCCCACCAGCCACTCCGGCACGGAATTAAGCGCACATCAGCGCAGGACGCAGAAAGCTGAATACAAGCACACCACATGCGCGTATGTTGCTAGTAAGCATATTACATGGCGGAACCGGGGAAAGGCGCATCGTGTCATCGCCCCGGCCATATCCCAGTCGGCCACGACCCGTCCTCCCCGTTCCCTGAACGTGGCTATTATCTAATGAACCGGGCAATGCGCGCATTTTTCCCTTACCACGCCAGGCCTTGCCGAATTCTCCGCCGACGATTCGCGAAGAATACCCGCGATTGCGCTGAAAACGGGCTTCGGCGGGCCAGTCAGGCGACGACCTGCGCCGTGGAGGAGCCGTCGGCGATCCGGCGCACTTCAAGGCGCTCGGCCACCCGGTCCTTCAGGTCGGCCACGTGGCTCACGATGCCGACCACCCGCCCGCGGTCCCGCAGGTCGTCGATGACCCCCAGCACCTGGTCCAGCGTGTCCGGGTCGAGGGAGCCGAACCCCTCGTCGATGAACAGCGTGTCCAGGTCCACTCCCCCGGCCTCGGTCCTGACCACGTCGGCCAGGCCGAGCGCGAGCGCCAGCGAGGTATAGAACGTCTCGCCGCCGGAGAGCGACTTGGGGCTGCGCTCCTCGCCGGTGTGCCGGTCGAGTACCGAGAGCGTGAGCCCGGCGCGCTGGCGCTTGTGCTCGCCCTCGTCGATGCGCCGGAGCTCATAGCGGCCCGAGGACATCGCCGACAGCCGCAGGTTGGCCGCGGCGACGACCTGATCGAACCAGTGCCGCAGGACATACGTGGTCAGCGCCACGCGGCGGTGGCCCTCCATCCCCTTCGCCAGGCCTGCCAGCCGGATTACCGTCTCCGTCCCCTCGGCGAGCCGGTCGCAGGATTCCTCGGCGCCGCGCACCTCGGCCAGGCGCTGGCTGAATCGCCCGGCCTGCGCGAGTACTGCCGCGTGGGCGCCCCGTACTTCCTGCTCTGCCTCCTCGGCGCGGGCCCGGGCGCCGGCCGCGGTCAGCGCCGCCGCTTGCACGCCGCGGGCCAGGGCCGGATCCAGGCCGGCCAGGTCGTCCGCCTCGGATTCGGCCCTGAGCCGGATGAGTGCCTCGTCCCAGGACGCCACCTGCTCGCCGAGCTTCGCCGCTGCCCCGGAGCCGAGCACCGCCGGGCGGGCCTCGTCCAGCGCGGCGAACCCGCTGGCCAGCGCTTCGTGCTCGGCCCGGCCGCGAGCCTCCTGCTCCGCGGCAGCGGCACCGGCCAGCCGGTCCAGGGCGCTGGCCAGGGCACGGTCCCGCGCGGCGGACTCCTGCAGGGCGCGCTGCCGGGCGGCAACGGACGGATACTCCGCCGCGCCCGCCGCCAGGTCCGCGCGCAGGCGCTCCAGATCCGCCCGTGCCGCCAGCAGCTGCTCGTGCGCGGCCGTCGCCTCGGTGGTGGCCGTCAGCAGGTCCGCCGCCAGGCGCTCGTGCTCGGCTCGCCGGCTGGCTAGTTCCGCCGTCAGCCGCGCGTCGTCCGCCGCCGCTGCCTCCGCCGCCGCGATGGCGGCGGCCAGCGCATCGGACTCGGCGGAGAGCTCTCCGGCAGTGCGGCCGCCAGCAGCTGCCACCAGGGCCGCCTCCTGCGTGGCGAGCTCATCGCGGCGCGCGGCAGCCAGCTCCCGAACCTCCAGCGCGGTATCGCGGCGGGCGGCGGCCTCGGCGACGTCCTCGGCGGATACCGCGCCGCTGCGGGGCGACGCAGGCGCCGGGTGATCGGCGGAGCCGCAGACCGGGCAGGCAGCGCCATCGGCCAGCTGAGCGGCCAGCTCGGCGGCCATCCCGGTCAGCCGTGCCTCGGCTTTGCCCTGGTGCACGTCGACCAGGGCCTGATGAATGTCCACCGCATCCCGCAGCGCCGTGCGGGCTTCCGCCAGCAGCGGCCCGAGCCCGGCGAGCTCGATGGCCGCGGTTCGCTGCGCCGAGATGCTCTCCGCCCGTACGCGCACGCCATCCAGCGCCGCGGCGACCAGGCGGGCGGCGGCCAGCTCCCGCTCCAGGCCGGCCAGCACGGCCGGAAGCTCGCCGCGGGACTCCTCCAGCGCCCCGGCTTGTGCCGATGCCTCGCCGGCGCGGCGCAGCAGCCTGGCAAGGGCGGCCTCCCGGACCGGCAGGGTCGTCTCGGCGTCGGCCAGATGCTGCACGGAGGCGGCCGCCCGCTCGGCGGCCTCGGCCGCCGATGCCCGGCCGGCCCCGTCCCGGCTCGCGAGGATGTCCTCGTCCGGTTCGGGGACCAGGCCAAGGACAGCATCGCGAGCGGTGCTCGCGGCACCCTCGGCCTCGGCGAGTGCTGCCAGCAGCGGCCGGACTGGCTCCGCCTGCCGGGCCAGGGCCAGCAGGCTGGCCAGCTGGTCGTGATCCGCCCTGGTGCCCTCGTGCTCGCGCAGCCTCGCCAGCGCCTGGGTGAGCCTGGTCATCGCGGTGGCCTGCTGCTTGGCCTGCTCGTCGGTCCGCAGCGCGGCAGCCGCCGCGGCCACCGCCACCTCCAGGCCCTCGCCGGTGACCGCTGCGCTCACGGCCAGGTCCCCGGCGATCTCCTTCAGCCGGATCTCCCGCTCCGCCCGGGTCAGTCCCAGCACCTCATCGCGAGCACCGGCCTCCAGGCCGGCCGCCTCGGCCGCGGCCGACACCGCGTGCCGGATTGCTGCCTCGCCGTCCTGGCGCGCACGGACGGCCTCGGCCCGGCGGCGGTCGAGCTCGGCGGTGATGCGGTCGTAGAGCTGGGTGCCGAACAGCTTGGTGAGCACGATGCGCCTGGCGTCGTCATCGCAGCGCAGGAATTTCGCGAACTCGCCCTGCGGCAGCAGCGTGACCTGGGTGAATTGCGCACGGTTGAGCCCGATGATCCCGGTGATCTGGTCGCCCGCCTCGGCCTTGTTCGATGACAGGCTGGCCCAGCTGCCGCCATCGAGTCGCTGCAGGTGCACCTGGCTCGGCTGGGTCGTGTATCCCTGGCCGCGTTTCTTCGGCCGCTGATGCTCCGGCACCCGCGAGATCCGGTAGCGGCGGCCGCCCAGTGAGAACTCCAGCGTCACCGACGGCTCCACATCAGGGGCCGCGAAATCCGAGTGCAGCCGGTCGGCGCCGGATTCGTCCCCGGCAAGGCCGCCGTAGAGCGCGAACGTGATCGCGTCCAGGATGGTGGTCTTCCCCGCGCCGGTCGGTCCCTCCAGCAGGAACAGCCCGCTGCGGGCGAGCCGGTCGAAATCGACATGCTGCGCCGTCGCGTACGGCCCGAAGGCCTGCAAGTCCAGGCTGTGCAGCCGCATCAGGCAGCCGCCTCGGCGTGCTGGCTGGCCTCGGCCGCGTCCCGCAGGACGGCGCGCTGGGCCTCGTCCGGCGGGCCGCCGCTGGCGAACTCGACGAAGTGGCCGCAGATCTCCACCGGGTCGGCCATCGCGGCGGCCAGCCGCGCAAGATCGGCCTCTGCAGCGATCAGCCCGCCCTCCGGAGCGAAATCGAGCACTAGCGTGTGCGGCCACTTCTCCCGCAGCCGCTCCATCGGCGAGGCGGGCCTGACCCTGTCGGTCAGCACGACCTTGACCCACGCGGCGGCCAGGTCAGCAAGGTCACCGTCGGCCCGGGCGAGCAGGTCGTCGATCTTCCCCCGGACCTCGCGCAGCGGCCGTGGCACCGGCGCCGCCAGCTGGACCGTGGTCACCCGCCCGGCCGCGTCGATGTCGGCGAGCGTGACGGACTTGGCATGGTTGCGCTCGGAGAACGAGAACGCCAGCGGTGATCCGGAGTACCGCACCGTGGTGCCCCCTTTCCCGGCAGCACCGGCCCCGGCAGCGCCGGCCCCGGACGGGATGTCCTGCTGGCCGTGCAGATGGCCGAGGGCCACGTAGGAAACACCATCGAAAACGGAGGCCGGCGCGTCGCCGATGCCACCGACCCGGATGTCCCGTTCTGAAGCTGAGGGCAGTCCGCCGGTGATGAACGCGTGCGCCGCGACGACAGTCCGCCCGATGCCGCGTTCGGCGGCATCGGCCCGGATCCGCGTGACCGCCGCGGCCAGCACCGACTGGTGCGAGCGCCCGGCGTCCAGCTCGGCCATCACCGCGTCTGGCAGCAGGTAGGGAATGCCGTAGATCGCGACTTCGCCAGCCGCATCGCTGAGCACTACCGGGCGGGTGATATCGGCTACCGAGGTGCGCAGGTGGATGCCGGCCAGCTCACTCAGCCTGGCGCCGAACCCGAGCCGCACCGCCGAGTCGTGGTTACCGCTGGTGATGACCACCGGGATGCGCGCGCTGGCGAAGTCCCGCAGGGTGCGGTCGAGCAGCGCCACGGCGTCCGTGCAGGGCACCGCCCGGTCGTAGATGTCACCGGCCACCACGACGGCGTCTGCCCGATGGCTGGCCGCCTGGCCGAGCAGCCACTCCAGGAAGGCGCCCTGATACTCCAGCAGGCTCTCGCCGTGCAGGGTGCGCCCCAGATGCCAGTCCGAGGTGTGAACCAGTCTCATCGCCGCACCATGGATTCCGTGAAAGGCCGNNNNTCCCGGAAGGGCCAGGCTCAATGATCTCGACGGGGCAACATAGCCAACCGCGCCGCGCGCGGCCGCTTCAGTCCCTGGAGCATCCGGCCGGGGCGTGGATGTCCGCGGCCTGCTGCCAGCGCAGCTGCGCGGCGAGTTCCGCGGCGCTGACGGCGTGCACGCAGAACGCCGGCGCGCCATGCTGGTAGACCTGCATGTATCCATCGCTGCGCCTGCGGGCGTGCCACCCGTGATCGTCGGTCCAGATCCGCCAGTCCGCGAATAATTCGGACAGCGCCTCGACTCCGGCGCTGGTCAGGACGTCCGCGCTCGTGCTTACCTGCGGCGGCGGGCACGGCCGGGAGTCCAGGTCGGCCGGCTGCGGGAACGGCTGCGGGTCCCGGCCGGCCGGCGGCGGGCGCATCAGGAAGTCATTCGCACCTGGCGGGCTGAGGAACTCGGGGACCACGCCATGGTGGCTGCAGCGGAATAAGAACGCCATCATGAGAGCGGGACTGCTGCTGATCACGCCAGCGGCTGGCATGATCACGGCGTCGTGGCGGCCCGCGGCGATCGCTGCGCTCAGCACGTCCAGCGCCGGGCCGTATCCGTCAGCCAGGCCTGGCCCATCGTCGGCATAGACGGACGGCTCCGGCCAGCTCCGCTGGCGGGCCGCCTCAAGGATGGCGTTGCGCTGCTGGGCTGGCGTCGGGGCGCCAGGGCCGGCAGCGATTCGAATGTAGGCGGCTGGGCACTTGGGCGCAGCCGTGCGCTTAGGCGAAGTCATAGCCGGTTTCCCCCCCAGGCTCGGACGTAACCATAGTGTCACACACAGTCCGCTTTCGCGCCCAGTTGGTCAGCCCGGGCCAGGCCCGCGGCTAAGCCAGGCGTCCCTCAGCCGGGCAATCCCTCAGCCGGGCAATCCCTCAGCCGGGCCAGGCCAGGCCGACGGCCCAGGCCAGGCCGGCGGCCCAGGCCAGGCCGGCGGCCCAGGCCAGGCATGCGGCCGGTGGCCGCTGCGGCGGATGACCTTACGCATGGCCGCTTCCCAGGAACTCGCTCAGCACGGACTCTGTGTCCTGGCCCAGCCGCGGAGCGCGGGCCGGCGGCCGGCTGTCGCCGCTGCGACGCACCGGGCCGGTGGTGGCGAGCATCTCACCGAAGCCCTCCTCCGCCAGTTCCGCGACGACGGCCGGCCCGCGGCCCGCGCCAATGTCGCGGGCGACGTCGGTGAAGTGGCGGAACGGTGCCCACAGGACGCGCGACTCGCCGAGTGCCACGGCGACCTCACCCAGGCTCCGTGCCGCGAACCACGGCCGCATCAGGGCAGCCAGCACATGCCGGTGCAGGTAACGGTCACCTTCGGTACGGAAATCGACATCGAGCGCCGCCGCCAGCGCGGTGACGGCCCGGGCCGTGCCGGTTAGCTCAAGGAGCGAATCCCACTGCCGTGCCGTCAGCGCCACGATCATGACCCGGTTGCCGTCGGACAGCGGCATGTCGGCCCCGAAAGTGCCGTAGAGATAGTTGCCGTGCGGCGGGCGATTACGCAGCCTCAGGTGCGCATCCGGCAGGAAGCCGAGTGTCGTCAGGGTGGACGCAGCGACGTCCTCGAGCGTGATCTGCAGGAACGTGCCGTCGCCGGTCGATTCGCGCTGCCGCAGCGCCGCCAGCACCGCCAGCGCTGTGTGGCCTGCGGCAAGCAGGTCCCAGGCCGGCAGGGCCTGGTTGACCGGGCCAGGCCCGTCCTCCGGCCCGGTCGCGTAGGCCAGCCCGGAGGCGGCGTTGACCGTGTAGTCGACGGCGGAGCCGCCATCGGCCTTGCCGACGACCTGCACGTAGATGAGGTCGGGCCGGTCCCGCCGCAGCAGCTCGTCGGACAGCCAGGGCTTGCCTGCGACGTTCGACAGCAGGATCCCGCCCGTCGCGCCGCCAGCGCTCACCAGCCGCCGCAAGGTGGCCTGCCCGGCCAGCCCGGCGAGGTCGAGAACCACCGACTCCTTGCCCCGGTTCAGGCCGGCCCAGTAGAGGCTGCGCCCGTCCCGGCCAAGCGGCCAGCGCCCGATGTCCGGCGCCCCGCCGACCGGATCGACCCGGATGACGCGCGCACCAAGCTGGCGCAGGGCGAGGCCGGCCGCCGGGACGGCGATGAAGCTGCCGACCTCGATGACGCGCAGGCCGGCCAGCGGCAGCGCCCTATCCACGGGGACGGTTCCCGGCCGCGAGCGGGCGGACGGCCCAGCCCGGCCCATCACCATGGCAGCTCATCGGGCCTCCTCAGGCCGGCTCGCGGAACTTCGGCCGGGCGGGCCTGGCCGAGGATAACGCTGGTGACTCCGGCCGTGTCGCCGCCGGGGTCGCCGTCAGCCGTTCCGGGAGGTAGCGTTGACGAAAGGAGACGCCTCATTCTTCGGCGCCGGCGATCCGTGACCCGGATCGCCGCGTCGGCACATTTCCGCCCCGGACCCAGGCGGTACACCGTATGCTCGCCACGATGTGCAGCCTAGGAGCCCAGCGGTGCGATTGTCAGGAATAGAGCCTGCCCTGGCCGGGGGCACTCAGTTGCCGTCCCGGCCGGAGCCACCCAGTTCCCCCGCCCCGCAGCGCGGCAGCGAATACGCTCAGCTGTCACGGCAGATCAAGGAGTCGGGGCTGCTCGATCGCCGCTCCGGCTACTACTTCTGGAAGATCACGGCCACCGCTGCGCTACTGATCGGCGGATGGGTCGTGTTCGTCCTGGTGGGCAACTCGTGGTGGCAGCTGGCTGTGGCCGCGGCCCAGGGCGTGATATTCACCCAGGTCGGCTTCCTGGGCCACGATGCCGGGCACCGGCAGGTCTTCGGGACCCGGCGGGCCAACTACGTCCTTGGCATCCTGCTCGGCAATCTCGGCATCGGGCTGAGCTACGGCTGGTGGGTAGACAAGCACAACCGTCACCACGCGCATCCCAATACTGAGGGCGCTGACCCTGACATCGAGATCGGCGCGCTGGCGTTCAGCCAGGCCCAGGCATGCACCAGCGGGCGGATGGCCCGGCAGGTCTTCCGCTACCAGGCGTACCTGTTCTTCCCTCTCCTGCTGATGGAAGCGTTCCACCTGCACGTCGCGAGTTTCCGCGCGCTGGCCAGCCGGGCCTTGCGCGGCCGGCCGGTGGAGGCTGCGCTGTTCGCCGTCCACGTCATCGGGTACCTGACGATCGTGCTGCTGGTGCTGCCCCCCGTGAAGGCCGTCGTCTTCGTCCTGGTGCAGCAGGGACTGTTCGGCCTGTACCTGGGCTGCTCCTTCGCTCCCAACCACAAGGGCATGCCCATTCTGGATGCTGCAGACCAGACTGATTTCCTGCGCCGCCAGGTGCTCACCTCGCGCAACGTCCGCGGCGGCTGGCTGACAGACTTCGCGCTCGGCGGCCTGAATTACCAGATCGAGCACCACTTGTTCCCGTCCATGCCCCGTCCCAACCTGCGGCACTCACAGGCGCTGATCGAGGCGTTCTGCCGGCAGCACGAGGTGTCTTACTGCCAGACCAGCCTGGTGAGTTCCTACGCCCAGGCCCTGCGGCACCTGAATTCCGTGGGCCGGACGGCTAGCCCCGCCGCGGCGATGGCGGCAACGGCCCAGCGCTGAGGTCGGAAAGCTGCTCCGAGCCGTCGATAAAGGCCCGGGCCAGTTCGGAGAGGCCACGGTTGCGCTGCCGAGCGTAGCTTCGCAGGACATTGAAGGAATCGTCCATGTCCAGGCCGAGGCGCTCGGCGAGCTTCCCCTTGGCCTGCTCGATGATGACCCGGCTATTCAGGGCGGCCTGGAGCTGCTCGTTGAGTGTCTCGCTGCGGCGCAGGGTGCGTTCGTTGAGCAGGCCGATAGTGGCCACGTCGGCGAGGGCCTGGCCCATCCGTACGTCCGCGCGGTCGAACGGCCCGGGATCGGCGCGGAAGAGGTTCAGCGCGCCGAGAGTCTCCTCGCGCAGCCGCATCGGCAATGCCTGCACAGCGGCAAACCCGGCCGCGCTGGCGGTCGCGCTGAAATGCGGCCAGCGCCAGGATTCCGTGCTCAGGTCGGCGGCCGAGACCGGCTCGCCACTGCGGAAGCAGTCCAGGCAGGGACCCTGGTCGTTCTGGACCTGGAAAAGCTCCACCATCCGGGCCTGCTCGCTGGAAGCGGCCACCACCCGCAGCTCACCGCGCGGGTCGGCCAGCAGCAGCCCGGCCGCGGAGGCATCGAGCAGCTCAACGCTGCGGTCGGTGAGCACATGCAGGAACTCGATGATGTCAAACCCTGCGACCAGGGTGTCGGCCAGCTCGACGAACGCTTCCGGGAGCAACTCTATGTCCAACCCGCTCACCTTCTCCGGAGCCATGGCGGCTCAGCAAACGAGACCTCACGCGGCGCACCAGGGACGGCCTGCCAGGAGGTATTCATGCCGCACCATGGTGATGCGGACTTCGGCCAGGCCCCATCCACAGCGTCCTGGCCACCAGGTCACGGGCTACGTCGGCAAGGCGCCTATCATGAGCATAGGCGTAGCCACGCAGCCGCACGAAAGCCTCTTCGATGCCGACTCCCAGCTGCTCGGTGAGCATTCCGGTTGCCTGGTCGATCTCGGCCCGGTGCAGCGCCAGCGGCCATGGCTGCCCGGCTGGGCCGGTCCCGCCCCCGGCGTGTGCCGCTGCCTGTGCCCGGTGATGAAGCAGCAGCACGGTGGCGGCATCGGCGAAGACAAGCGCGTCACCCAGGTGGTCCGCGCTCAGCGGACCGGGCTGCGCGCGGTAGAGATCGAGGACCCCGACTCTGATGCCCCCGATCTGCAGTGGCAGCGCGAACACCGCCGCGGCGCCGGCCAGGCGGGCCGCCGGGCCGAAGGCGGGCCAGCGGGCGGCGACATCGGCGGCGGCGAGGTCTTGCACGAGCACGGGGCCGCCGTCAGCGGACGCATCGACGCGCGGCCCTTCGCCAAGGGTCAGCTGGAGTTCCTCAAGATGCTCGCTGACCTCATCGGTCACGCACATCACATGGCTCGGACCTGACTTACCTGTCGTCACGGCTGCGCCGTCCATTCCCACGGTCGTGACACATATCGCGCACGCATCCGCCACCGACGCCAGCCCGCCCCGGCCGACGGCGTGCGCCGCCAGCAGGCCCCAGATCGTCTCATTACGGCTGGCTGCGCTGTCATCTGCCATGCGTGCCCCGCCCCGCCATCTCTCATGAGAATCATCAGCTGTCACGAGGTCATGCAGTTGCCAGGAGACCGCGCAGCGGTGATCGCCGGGACTCGTCCGACGGCTGGCCAATGATGGGTCTGAGCGATCCAGCGATTCTCTGACCAGCCGCATCTGCGCTGCAGCGGGCCGGGCAGCCGGCCGGGCAATGCCCTGGGCGCCCGCGCCCTGCGCGCCCGCACCCTACGCACCCGCCCCTGTGGGGTACGTAGACTGCCGGAGCATCGCGGCCGAAGATCCCGGCGAAATGGGGGAATCCGCGACGGGCGCCACTCTCCGTCCGCTGTCTAATGAAATAATTACTCGCACTGATATAGGCACAAAAAAACCCCGGAACTCTCGCAGTCCACGAACATGCCGTAGATGCTGCCAGGGTCCGGAGCAACCCCCCGCACACTACTACCTGCAACCACTCGTGCACGTTAAGCGAGCAAAAATGTCGCGGCAGAAGGCCCGCAGGAGGGACCGTTAGGGATAAAAGGGACTGGCCTTGCAGCCAGGCTGGCCCGGCCTTGCGGCCGGGCCAGGGCGGCCTAGTTAGAGCGGGCGAACCTGCTCGGCCTGCGGGCCCTTCGGGCCCTGGCCGGCAGTGAAGTCGACCCGCTGGTTCTCCTGCAGGCTGCGGAAACCGTCAGCCTGGATGGCGGAGTGGTGAACGAAGACGTCGGCGGTGCCGTCGTCAGGGGAGATGAAGCCGTAACCCTTGTCGGCGTTAAACCACTTCACGGTGCCCTGAGCCATGTACTTTCTCCTACAGAAACGATCTTCGGGATCCACGGACGTGCGTCCCGGGTTGCTGCGACCGCCTGCCTTCGAAGGCTGGGCCCTGAAAAGTCTAAACGCCCGCTGTCAGAATTCCGCAGGCGCTGTTACACGTACACGAACTTCGACTACAACCGCCATCATTTTAGCACCATCGCGCGGGCCCGCGCTCATACTGGCCCAATCGGGCCGGGCTGGCCCGCGACGACGGACGGCTGCCGGCGCTTTCTACAGCGGCTCGCTGATCCAGCGCCAGCCGCGCGGCTCGTCCCATACCGGGCGCACCACGAAGGCCTCGGCCGCGTCGGACAACTGGGTGACGACGCGGATCAGCTGGCGGTGAAAGTCATCCGGCGTATGCGGGACATCCTGCGCGCCGGGCGCTACCAGCGTGACAGTAGCGCCCTCGCCGCCGTCCAGCCGCGCCGTGACATTGCCGTTGTAGTCCAAGCCGACGCCCACGATCGCGTCGGCCCGGACAATGTCACTCCCATCGTCCTTGCACACCCAAACGTGCAGCGAATCCATCAGCGTCATCTCCCGGCTTACTGGCGCGGCATCTCCGCGCTACTGTCGCGGCGTGCCCCAACAGTGGCATAGCCCGGTTACCGGCGCGGCGCGGCCTCGGGACGGCGCAGCCGCCACGGGAGAAACGTGGCCCCCGGGCCGCCGTCGGCGGCCACATCCGCCGGGTTGGACAGGGCGCAGCGGCGCAGCGACAGGCAGCCGCAGCCGATACATGAGTCGAGGCCATCGCGAAGCGCGGTCAGCGCGAGTATCTGGTCATCAAGCCGCTTGCGCCAGCCGCGGGAGAGCCGTGCCCAGTCGGCCCGCGTGGGCGTGCGCGTCTGCGGCAGGCCGGCCAGCGCCGCGGCAATCTCGTCGAGCGACAGCCCGATGTTGCGCGCCGCCCGGATGAACGCCAGCCTGCGCAGCACACCGCGCTGGTACCGGCGCTGGCCGCCGGATGTTCGGGACGCGGCCACCAGGCCCTGGGCCTCGTAGAACCGCAGCGCTGACGGAGCGAACCCGGACCGCCTCGCGACCTCGCTGACCGTCAGCGCATCTGTCGGCTTCATCGTCTCCGCTCCGTTCTGCGTCACCGCCGCCACTTTGTCCTGCTCGGGCGCCTGTCCTGTTCCGGCGTTCCACTCCGGGTCCGGTCCCCCGCACTCCGCTTCAGTTGACTTCAAGTTGACTTCAACGTCAAGTATGGGTGCAACAGCCGGCAACGGCAAGGAGGACAACATGGCGGTAGCTATCATCACTGGCGCATCCCGTGGCCTGGGTCTCGCCACGGCACGAGCACTCGCGGAGGCAGGATGGTCGGTGGTCGTCGACGCCCGCCGCGGGGAGCAGCTGCGGGCCGCAGCTGATGGCATGCCCGCGGGCCGGTTCATCACGGTTCCGGGCGACATCACTGATCCGCCTCACCGCGCCGAGCTGGCGGCCGCCGCCCGCGGCGCCGGGCCGATCACCCTGCTGATGAACAACGCCAGCCGTCTGGGCCCCAGCCCGCAGCCGGGTCTTGCCGCCTATCCGCAGCACGACCTGGAGGCGGTCTACGCGGTCAATGTCCTGGCGCCCGTCGCGCTGACCCAGCTGGTCATCGCGGACCTGCTGAGGGCCGCCGGGACGGTCGTCAACGTCAGCTCCGACGCAGCGGTCGAGGCGTACGCCGGCTGGGGCGGCTACGGCTCATCGAAGGCCGCGCTCGACCAGGTGTCCGCGATCCTCGGCGTCGAGCACCCGTCGCTGCGGGTCTATGCCTTCGATCCGGGCGACATGCGCACAGAACTGCATCAGCAGGCATTCCCCGGCGAGGACATCTCCGACCGGCCGGAGCCTGCGACGGTCGTGCCTGCCGTGCTGCGGTTGCTCGGCCAGCGGCCGCCGAGCGGGCGCTACCGGGCCGCGGACCTGCTGGCCGCGGACCTGGCGGCCGGCGAGCCGGCGGCTGACCAGCCAGCGGATGACCAGCCAGCGGCACGCGAACCGGCGGCTGATGACCTGCCTGCGGGGGTGGCCCGATGACGGCCGCGGCCGATTTCGAGCTGCCGCCGGACCTGGAGGCCGGCCAGCCGCCCGAGGCTCGCGGCCTGGCCCGCGACGATGTCCGGCTGCTCGTCGCGGACCCCTCCGGCCTGCGCCACGCGCGGTTCTCCGGCCTTGGCCGGTTCCTCTCGCCAGGGGACGTGCTGGTGATCAATACCTCCGCGACTCTTGCTGCCGCCATCGACGGCCGGCGTCCGGACGGCACTGCCGTGACCGTGCATTTCTCGACCTTCCTCGATGAGGGCAGCTGGCTCGTCGAGCTGAGGCCGCCGGGCCGCGCGACCGGGCCAGTCACCGATGCCCGGGCCGGGGAACGAGTCGAGCTTCCGGCCGGGGCGGCGCTGACGCTACTTGCGGCCGTCGCGGGCACTCCGGCACCGCGGACTCCGGCACCGCAGATTCCCGCGCCGCCCAGCCCGGCGTCACGCACTGCGGCACCGCCCGCCCCGGCATCACGCACTGCGGCACCGCCCGCCCCGGCATCACGCACTGCGGCACCGCCTACCGCCGCGCCGCGGCTGTGGCATGCCCGGGTCGCGGTCGAGGGTGATGTACTGGCCTACCTGGGCGTCCACGGACGGCCGATCACGTACGCGTACCTGACCGGATCGTGGCCGCTGACGGCATACCAGACCGTGTTCGCCCGGGACCCGGGCAGCGCGGAAATGCCCAGCGCCGGACGCCCGTTCAGCACTGCTCTTGTTACCTCGCTGGTGGCTGGCGGCATCTTCATTGCACCGATCACCCTGCACACCGGAGTCTCCTCGCTGGAAGCCGGCGAGGCTCCGCTGCCCGAATGGTTCCGGATACCGGCGCCGACGGCGGAGCTTGTCACGCATGCGCGCGCGGCCGGCCGCCGGATTATCGCCGTCGGGACCACGGTGACCAGGGCGCTGGAGACCGGCGCCGCGCCGGACGGCACGGTGACCGCCGGCGAAGGCTGGACCGGCCTGGTGCTCGGCCCGGACCGGCCGGCCCGGGCAGTGGACGGGATCATCACCGGATGGCACGCCCCCGGCGCGTCGCACCTCTCCCTGCTGGCGGCCGTCGCCGGGCCGGGCCTGGTCAGCGAGGCCTACGGCGAGGCGATCCGGCACCGGTACCGCTGGCACGAGTTCGGCGACAGCTGCCTGCTGCTCCGCTAGCCCTGGCCGGGCGAGCCCGCCGATCAGCCACGATTCTCTCGCCAGCCACAATGATCAGGGCCTGGCAGCCTGCAACCAAACGCCCGGCCGGCCGATATAGAAAGGTATGAACGGAGCTGCGTGACGACCCGGCGCGCTCCGCTCGTGATCAAGCGCATGGGCCCGGCCCGGGCAGCGCTGACGGCCGGCGTCGCGACCACTCTGCTGACCATCACGTTCGTCGTCGCGCTGGTGTCCTTCACCCAGACCCAGACAGCACGCGCGATCCGGTCGGCGCTCGCCCGGCCGGACAACCTGGCGATCACGATGTCCGGCTCGCTGTCCGCGCAGCAGCAGCCGCGGGCGCGCGCCGCCATCCGCAGCGACGTGCGGCGGGCGTTCGGCCCGGTCCCCTTCGCGCTATTCGGATCGCTGCGGGTGGACGGGCTCGCGCTGCGCGGTAATGTGCCGGCGAACCGGGCCGGCGCCGGCGGCACGCGCCAGATCGCCACGGTCATCGCCGCCGATGCCCTCGCCGCACACGCAACGCTGATCGACGGCCGCTGGCCGTCGGCCGGGCCGGCCGGCCAGCCGGTACCCGTGGCCGTCTCCGCGCAGGCGGCGGCCCGCCTGGGCATCTCCGCGGGAAAGGTCTTCACGGTCCGGTCCCCCTACGATCGCAAGGACGCCAGGCTGCGGGTGAGCGGTGTCTTCCGGCCGGATGACCCGGCAGGCCCGTACTGGAACCTCGACCCGCTGCACGGAAAGGGGATCCAGCAGGCCGGCGGCTTCACCACTTATGGCCCGCTGTTCACCAGCGTCGCCGCGATGCAGTCGGGGCCGCTCTCGGCCACGCTGGCCGACTGGGTCGCGATACCGCGCTCGGCCGCCGACATCGCCGCCGGCGGGCTGCAGCCGCTAAGTGCCCGGGTGGGCGCGGCGCTCGGTCAGCTGACCGCGTCCGCGGCGGCCGGCAACCCGGTAGCGACATCCCCCCTGCCGGCGTTGCTCTCCCGGCTGTCCGCCGCCGTGCTCATTTCGCGCTCGCTGCTGCTGATCGGCCTGCTGGAACTGCTGGTGCTGGCTGCCGCGGCGCTCACCCTGATGGGACGGGCACTCGCCGGCGAGCGCCGGGCGGAGACCGCGCTGCTGCGCGCCAGGGGCGGCGCAGAACGCCAGCTGGTGGGGCTCGGTGCCGCCGAGAGCACGCTGCTCGTCGCGCCTGCCGTGATCATCGGGCCGGTACTCGGGGTGTGGCTGGCCGGCCGGCTGGCGGCCGGGCGGGTGCACCTGGCCGGCGCGGCGGGCTCGGCCGGCCCGCCGGGCATCCCCGCGGGCATCTGGCTGGCGGCACTGGCGATCGCCGCGATCAGCCTCCCGGTCATGCTGTTCCCCTCGGTGCGTGCGGCCGTCTCGCCGATCGCGGTCGCCACGATGCGCGGCAGGCAGCGCGCCATCGGCGCGGCCAGCCGGGCGGGCGCCGACCTGGCACTCGTCGCCCTGGCCGCGGCGGCCTGCTGGGAACTCGCCCATACGAGCGTTACGCTGACCGTCGCGGCCGGCGGCAAGCTCAGCCTCGACCCCGTGCTGATCGCCGCGCCCGTGCTCGCCGCGCCTGCCTGCAGCGTGCTGATCCTGCGACTGCTGCCGCTCGCCGCCCGGCTCGCCGAACGGAGCGCGGCGAAAGGCCGCCGGATCGTCCTCCCGCTCGCCTCCTGGTCCATCGGGCGCCGTCCGCTGCGGCACGCCGGGCCGCTGCTGATCACGGTGATCTCGCTGGCCACCGCGGTGCTCGCGGTCAGCCAGTACCAGACGAGCCGGCAGACGGCACGGGACCTGGCAACCTTCACCACCGGCTCGGACTACCGGGTCGACCTGCCCTACGGCCCGCTGCCGCTGGGCCAGGTTGGCCGGCTGACCAGGCTGCGGGGCGCCAGCACCGTCATGCCGGTGGCCCGCGCCCAAGCCACGCTCAGCGACAACGTGACCACCGTGACTGTGCTCGGCATGACCGGGACCGAGGCCGCGTCCGCCGTATTGCTCCGGCCCGATCTGGCGAAGGTGCCGTTCGCTGAGCTCAGCAAGCGGATCACCCCGGCCGCGGCGGCACCGGGCACGGCGACGTCCGGCATATCGGCAGCACTGCCCGGCACGGCGCTGCCCGGCCGGCCGCAGCGGGTCTCGGTCATCGCGACGCTCAGCAAGGGCCGTGGCCTCGGCTCCCCCGAGTTGCAGCTGCAGATCCGGGACGGCGCGGGACTGTACTACCTCATCGATGCGGGCACGCTGCCCGCCGACGGGCGGCCGCACACGCTGATCGCCGATATCGGGCCCGGCAACCGCGCCGCCTACCCGCTCCGGCTGGCCGGCATCGGAGTGTCCTTCGCCCCTCCGTCCAAGCCGGAAACCGGCGTCCTGCGGATCGGCCCGATCCGGGTCACCAGCACCGGCAACGGGCCGTTCCCGTCCGCCGCGCCCCAGCTCAGGCACGCGCTGCCCGCTGACATGACCCGGTTCCCCGCCGGGCCGAACGGCACCCCGCAGGGCGCCGACGCCGCCCAGATCAGCTGGCTGCGGAAGCCGCGCGTGATTCCCGCGATAGCGACGAGCGCGTTCCTCGCCGCTACCCGCCAGCGGGTCGGCTCGGTGGTCAGCCTGCCGGTCGACAACGTGCCGCTGCAGATGCGGATAGTCGGGTCCGTATCGGCCTTCCCGACCATTCCGGCGGCCGGCGGCGGCGTCATCGTCGATACCGAGCCGCTGCAGCAGGCGCTGCTAACGTCGGACGCCCTGCCGCTGCCGGTCACCGAGTGGTGGCTGCGGGCCGCCCGCGCGCCTGATTTCCGCGGCATCGCGGCCGGCCTGCAGGTCACCAGCCGGACCGCGGTCGCCGCGTCGATGATCGGCAATCCGTTCGACGTCGACGTCAGGCTGGCGCTGGCGGCCATCGCCGCTGCCGCCCTGATCCTGGCCATCGCGGGCTTCGCCGTGAGCGCGGCCGCCGCCCGGGAACGGCGGCCCGAGCTGGCACTGCTGGACGCGCTCGGGATGCCCCGCAGGCAGCTGCGCCGGATGCTCCGCACCGAGCAGATCCTGCTCACGGTGCCCAGCGCCGCCGCCGGGCTGGCACTCGGCGCGGTGCTCGCGCACCTCATCGTGCCGGCGCTGACCCTCACGCCCACCGGCGGCGTCCCCGCGCTGCCCGTCATCGTGGGAGTCCCGTGGGGGGTCGCCGCCGCCATGGCGGCGATCATCGCGGCCTTCCCGGTCATCGTGGCGCCGCTCACCGGACGGGCCGGTAACACCGTCACGGTGCTGCGCCAGGGAGCGCAGGAGTGAGGCCCGCGAGAAGGCTGCTGACCGGCGGCGCGGCACCGCGGCCGAGCCGCGTGCTCGCGGTCGTGCTGCTAGTGACGTGCTTCCTCGCGGCGGCCGCACCGCGCGTGCTCGAGGCGTTCCAGACCCGGATCCTGCGGGAGACGCTGGCCGCCGCGCCGGCGCTAGACCGCTCGATCACCGTCACGACCGGGTGGGTCGCCGCCGGCCAGGGCAGCCGAAGCCATCCCACCGGTGCTCAGCTGACGGCCACCGCTCCCGTGCTGGGCCAGGCCATCCAGCCGCCGCTGGCTGCGTCGCCGGGCGGCACCTGGACCAGCGTTACCACTCCTGACCTCACCGTGCTGAACCCGGCCGCCACGGCCAGACCGGGGGTCAGGGACCCGCAGCTGGAGATGGTCTACCGGAATCCGGCCCGCGGCCATCTCCGGCTGGCCGCGGGCGCGCTGCCCGACCGGTTCACCACCCGCGCCGTGGCCGGACAGCGCGTCCCGGTGCTCGACGTCGCCGTCACGGTTGCCACCGCGGCCAGATTCGGGCTGCATCCTGGTTCTGACATGCGGATCGGCTCGCAGCCGGTGAACCCGGACACCGGGCAGCTCGTGCAGCACGTGACCGGGCCGCCGGACGCCGTCCTGCACGTGACCGGGGTGGTCCGGCCGGTCAGCCCGTCGTCGGCCTTCTGGACTTATGACCAGCTGGTTACGGCTCCGGTGCTGCAGGATGCGTTCTCCTCGAGTCCCGGTCCGTTCTGGGGAGGCGCGGTCCTGATCGGGCCGGCCGAGCTCGCGGCGCTGCCGTCTGTCTTCCCCGCGCAGCAGCTCAGCCTGCTGTGGGACTTCCCGCTCAGCATGGGCTCGCTGACGGCAAGCCAGGTACCGCAGGTGCAGGGCGCCCTGCTCGCCATGAAAGCCAGCCTGATCACGGACACCGCGGGCGCCCAGTATCCGCTGCCACTGGCGATCAACGGCAACCCGCAGACCGTGCTGGCGTCCTTCCCGGCCCAGGAAGCCGCCGCCGACCAGGTCCTGTCGCTGACGATCACGGGACTCTTCCTGATCGGCATGGTGCTGATCCTGCTGGCATCGCGCCTCATCGTGGAGCGGCGCGACGAGGAGCTGGCCGCGCTGCGCGCGCGGGGCAGTTCGCTGCCGGGTCTCGCGCTGCGCATCCTGGCTGATACCGGCCCGCTGCTCGTTGTCTCGCTCGCCGCCGGGATCGCCGCGGCGGTGGCGGTCAGCCCCGGAGCTGGCGTTATTGCCTCCTGGGAGATGACGGCATTGCTCGGGGCGGCCGCACTGGCCGCCCCGCCGCTGCTCGCGGTGATCCGGCATCGGGACAGCGCGCAGTCGCGCCGCGCCGCGCGCGCCGATGTCACGATCCCGCGCCGGTCCTCGCGGCGCACGGTGGCCGAGGTGTCCGCCGCTGCGCTGGCGGTGCTGGTCGTCGCGGCGCTGCGGTTCCGCGCGCCGGGCGGCGGCAGCGGGGTGAACCTGGTGACCGGGACCGGGCCGCAGCTCGTCGCGCTGCTCGCGGCGCTGCTCGCCATCCGCTGCTATCCCCCTCCGCTCCGGCTGCTGCTGCGGCTCACCACGCACCGCCGCGGCGCCGCCGTCTACCTGGGGCTGGCCCAGGCGGCGCGTTCCGCGTCCACGGCGCTGCTGCCCGCGCTCGCGCTGATCCTGGCCATGGCGCTGGCCGGCTTCGGCGGCATGGTCCAGTCCACCGTCAGCAGCGCGCGGGTGGCCGACTCCTGGCGGCAGGTCGGCGCCGACGCCTCGGTCAACGTCGCCGATATCCACCCGATCACCGCCGCCGCCGCGGGCCAGCTGGCCCGGGTGGCCGGGGTACGCCACGCGGTGACGGTGTCCGACGAGCCCGGGCGGGTGCTCATCAGCGGGCATGTCGTGAACACCACGGCGGTCGACACATCCCCGGCGCCGTACGCGGCGCTCAGCGCCGACACCCCGCTGGGCTCGTTCGCGCCGTCGCTGCTCGCCGACCGCGGCCAGCCGGCGACGGCCGCCATCCCGGTGCTCGTGTCGCCCGACATGGCGAGCCTGTCCGGCCAGACCGGCACGCTGTCCACCGACGTCGACCAGCCGCTGCTGATCCGGGTGGCCGGGGTGCTCCCCGCCACGCCTGCCGTACCGGCCGGCTCGTTCATGGTGGTGCCCGGGTGGGCAGCGAGCCGCACCGACGGACCATGGCCGGTCAACGAGGCACTGCTGACGGGCGCGCACCTGGACGCGGCCGCGCTGCGGGCGATCGTGCACCACTCGATCCCGGGCGGGATGCTGACGCTGCGCACCGCCGTGCTGCAGCAGGACGTCGCCGCCAGCCCGCTGGCGAGCGTCGCCACGCAGATCTTCGCGTTGTGCCTCGCGGCCGCGGCGCTGCTGGCGGTGGCCGCGGTGGTACTCGGATTCGCCCTGGCCGCTGACTCGCGCGAGCGGCTGCTCGTGACCCTGACCACCCTCGGCCTGCGAAGCCGCCAGGCCAGGGCCGTCGCCGTGCTCGAGGCACTGCCGCTGCTTGTCGTCGCGGTGGCGGGAGGGCTGCTGGCGGCGCTGGCCCTGCCGGTGGCCGTGGGTCCCGCGCTGAATCTCGCCGTCTTCATCGGCTCCGGCCCGGCGGTACCCGTGCAGCCCGGGCTGCTGCCGCTCGTTATCGCGGCCGGCGGGACCGCCGTGCTCGTCATCGTGACCGCGCTCGGGCAGTCCGCCGCCGCGATGCGGGGCAGCGTCGGCCAGGCGCTCCGGAAGGGAGCAGAACAATGACGGGCGTCAGCAGGCAGCCCGGTGCCGCCGGGGAGACCCTGACCGAGCTGGAGCAGGCAGCGGCGGCGGACACCGGGAGCAAGGACGGCTTCGGCGCCGGCGCCGTCATCGCCTGCGACCGGCTGGTCCGCATCTACACCGTCGAGGGAATCGAGATCCAGGCGCTGCAGGGCCTTGACCTGGAGATCCGGCCGGGCGAGCTGACCGCCGTGGTCGGGGCGTCCGGCAGCGGCAAGTCGACGCTGCTGAACATCCTGTCCGGCCTGGACCGTCCCACCGCTGGCCAGGTCTTCGTGGCCGGCCACGACCTGCTGCTCATGAAAGGCAAGGAACGGCTGGCCTACCGGCGCCAGACGGTGGGCTTCATCTGGCAGCAGACCGGGCGCAATCTGCTCGGCTACCTGACCGCCGCCGAGAACGTGGCACTGCCGATGCGGTTCGCCGGCACGCGCCGCCGGCCGCGGCAGGCCAGGGCCGCGGACCTGCTCGGGCTGCTCGGCGTGGCGCGCTGCAGCGACCGCTACCCGGCGCAGATGTCCGGCGGCGAGCAGCAGTGCGTCGCCATCGCCGTGGCGCTGGCCAACCAGCCGCAGGTCGTGCTGGCCGACGAGCCGACCGGCGAGCTGGACACCAGCACGGCCGCGCATGTCTTCGCGGCGCTGCGCACCGCCAACGCCGAATCGGGCGTCACCGTGCTCGTGGTGACTCATGACGCCGCGGTCTCCGCTCATGTGCAGCGGACCATCGCGATTCAGGACGGCCGGACGAGCACCGAGGTGCTGCGCCAGCGCGCGCCCGGGCACGGCCGCGGGATCGATGGCGGCGCTGGTGACGCTGACGGCGCTGGCGGCGGCGCTACCGCTGACGGCGGCAGCGACGGTGCTGAGGAGTTCGCCGTGCTCGACCGGGCAGGCAGGCTGCAGCTGCCACGCGACTTCACCGACTCCCTCGGCATGCGGGACCGGGTGCGGCTCGCGCTGGAGACTGATCACATCGCGGTGTGGCCCGGCGCGCTGAGCGGGGGCGCGGACGGCGGCAGCGGCAACGACGGCAGCGGCAACGACGGGGGCGCGCACCGCCGCGGCACGCACCGCCGCGGCGCGGACGGCACGCCAGCCCGGCGGCAGGAGGAGGAGCAGACGTGACCGGAGTGCAGGATGGTGCCGCCAGTCAGCAGCCCATGGTCGCCGTCCGCTCGCTGGTCCGGACATACGGCAGCGGGCGTTCAGCCGTCCGCGCGCTGCGCGGCACCTCGTTCGATGTCGCGCCGGGCGAACTCGCCGCGCTGGAGGGCCGCTCCGGGTCGGGGAAGACCACGCTGCTGAACATCGTCGGCGGCCTGGACCGGCCGGACTCGGGCACGGTCGAGATCGCCGGCACCGAGGTGACCAGGCTGAGCCGGGACGAGCTGGCCCGGCTGCGCCGGGAGACGCTGGCATTCGTCTTCCAGTCCTACGCGCTGATCCCGATCCTGACTGCCGCGGAGAACGTGGCCGTTCCGATGCGCCTGACCGGGACGGATCCCGCGGTGCGGGACGAGCGGGCGATGCTGCTGCTGCGCATGGTCGGCCTGGGCGAGCACGCGCACCAGCGGGCCTACGAGCTGTCCGGCGGGCAGCAGCAGCGGGTGGCCATCGCCCGGGCACTGGCGAACAGGCCCAGGCTGCTGATCGCGGACGAGCCCACCGGGCAGCTCGACTCGCGGAACGCCACGCAGATCATGCGGCTACTGCGGGCACTGTCGGACAGCGAAGGCGTCACGGTGCTCGTCGCCACGCATGATCTGGCAGTGCTGGCGATTGCCGACAGGCAACTGCGTATATCTGATGGCCTGGTCACTGAACCGGCCGCGACGGCAAGCGGAGGCTGATCGCCCGGCCGGCCGGCCGGGTCACGTCTGCGCCGTGCACCGCGCCGCCGCGGCCAGGCTGTCAGACTACGAACCATGCAGACGCTCGTAGCCGACCACCCGCTGGTCTCGCACAAACTTACTGCCCTGCGCGACGTGCGCACCGACTCACCGACGTTCCGCCGGCTGAGCGACGAGCTGGTGACCCTGCTCGCCTACGAGGCCACCAGGCATATCCGGATAGAACGGGTCCAGGTGCAGACTCCCATCGGCCGGGCGGACGGCGCCAGGCTGGCCGGTCCGCCGCCGCTCGTGGTGCCGGTGCTCCGGGCGGGCATCGGGATGCTGGACGGGATGACCAGGCTGCTGCCCAGCGCCGAGGTCGGCTTCGTCGGGCTGGCCCGTGACGACGAGACCCTCGTCGCATCGACCTACGCGGCCAGGCTGCCCGCCGACCTGACCGGCCGCGAGGCGTTCGTGCTCGATCCGATGCTGGCGACCGGCGGGACGCTGGAGACGGTGATCGGCATGCTCGTTTCCCGCGGTGCGGCGGCCGTGACTGCCATCTGCCTGCTGGCCGCGCCCGAGGGTGCCGCCCGGCTCGCCGGGGCGTTCCCCGCGGACCTGCCGGTGCCCGTGCGGGTGGTGACCGCGGGCATGGATGACGGGCTGAATGACCGCGGCTACATCGTGCCAGGGCTTGGCGACGCCGGGGACAGGCTGTTCGGCGAGATCTAGGACCGCCGGGCTGCGGGCACTTGAGCGGTCCAGCAGGCAAATGCGTGGCCAAGCCGCAGGAGGACGCGACCAGTGCCGCTGGACGGCGTGACCAGGGCAGCTGGACCGCGTGACCAGGGCCTGCTAAATCGCCCCCTGCGCCCCACCAGCCCCACCTTCGACGGCACGACGGACAGTGGTTACGATCTGGCCGACGCCGGCCGGACAAATCGTAACCGCTGTCCCGATGGGCATACCGCCCGGCTGGCCGGGCGGTACCGCTAACCCGCGCTCCCGGAGAAAGGTCCAGGCTGCTAGCCGCCATGCGCGGCGGCATGCACCGAAGACGTCGAGCCCTGGCGGCTGATGCCGAATGCGCCATAGATGAGCACGACGGCCAGAACGAGGTCGGCGTAGAAGCCCCAGCCGAAGTTGCCGATGTGGAAGAGGATCTTGATCACCAGCAGCGCGAGCACGGCGAGCGCGCCGTACAGCTCGGCCGTGGTCCAGGAAACGGCGATCGTGGGGAGCTGGACGGAGGAGAACCGCCTGATGGCGAACTCGGCGAGCACCGCGATCAGCACGATCAGCGCCAGGACGCCGAAGAAGGCGCCGGGGCCCTGGAGCACGTTGCTGTTGAAGCTCTCCCCGCCGAACGTCTGGTTCCCGACGGTGACGGAAGGGACGCCGACGTGGTACCACGGGAAGGCGAACATCCCGATGAGCAGCACGATCCCGGCGCCGGCGGTGATTCTCTCTGGCCGGGTAAATTGCTGTAGCGAGTTCATGGCTAGCCTCTCTGTCTTGCGGGGTGAGATGGCCCGATCGTCAGGCCAGGGCGTTGCAGAGGCGTTTCAACGGCGTTACACCGCCAGCTGCCGTAGCCGCGCAGGACGGAGCGGGCGCCGGGGCCGTCATCCGGGCGAGCGGGACGGAGCCGACGACCAAGGCTCTTATCTTGAGGTGACCGCAGGCGGTCCTGGCCCGGCTAGCCGCCGGCTGGGTCGTCCGCGACGGCCAGGATCACATCCGATGCCTTGACCACCGCGATCACCTCTTGACCCTCGAACAGCGCGAGTTCGTCGGCTGCCTCGACCGTGATCGAGGCCACCAGGCGGGTACCGCCCGCGTCCATTTCCACGTTCGCGGTCGCCTCACCGCGAGTAACGCCAACGACCCGCGCGTTGATCCGATTGCGTGCGCTTAGCTTCATGCTGGTCCCATTCCCCGTTCTGTATTGTCAGGATGTCGCGTGCGCCTGCTGGCAGACCGCAGTCACATTGTGCCGGAGTACCCAGCAGGCAGGGCTGCCAAGCGAGCCGTGCCGCAGCGAGCCGCGCCACCCGGCGCCGATGCTCCGCCTTTCGCCTTGCGAGGGTGACCGTGGCAAGCTCAACAGCATGACCAGCTCACCACAGGACCCGGCCTGCGCGGTCGCGCACGGGCATGCTCCCTCCCCCGGGAACGGGCGGACGCTTGTCGCGGTGTTCTTCTCGCCGGTAGCCGGCTACCTGCTGCACTTTGGCCGCGACACGGGATTCCGCGCGGTGCTGATCGAGCCTGACCGCGAGCGCGCGGACGCCGCGCGGGCCTCCGGTCTTACGGTGCAGGCCGGGGTGCCCGCTTCCCTTGATGACACCGCCGATGTGGTCGTCACCGATCACCACCGGCCGGAACTCGGCGCTGTGCTCCGCGACGCGCTGGCCAGCCCAGCGCGCTGGGTCGGCGTGATGGGCAAGGCCAATCACCCGGCACCGCACATCCCCGCGCTCACCAGCCTCGGCGTGCCGGCCGGCGAGATCGCTCGTGTGCACCGGCCGATCGGCCTCAACATCGGCTCGCGCACGCCGGCCGAGATCGCCATCTCGACCCTGGCCGGCCTGATCGCCGACCACAACGGCCGGCCCGGCGGGTTCAGCTATCCGGCCATCGTTTCCTAGCCCGCGGCATTTCCGTCGCCCCGCTCAGGCCAGCGGATGAGGGAATGCCAGGCGGCGGCCAGTGCGGGCTCGGACTCGATCAGGGCGGACAGCCGCACGGAGTCGATCACCACCACGCGCGCACGCGTCTCCAGCCGGACGGTCACCCCCGCGGGCGGCTGCGGGCCGCCGGATGCGTCGACGTCGCCCACGAAGTCGCCGCTGCCGAGGCTGCGCAGCTGCGCTCCGTCCCGCTCGACCGCAGCGCGGCCATCGATGATCACGAAACACTGCCGCCCCGGCCGTTCCTCATCGGCAAGCCTGCTCCCGGCAGGCAGCACTGCCTCATCGCCTGCCAGCTCAAGAAGGCCGGGCAGGCGCGGGTCGGGTGGACGCTCGGGCGGCGCGCTCATTCCTCTGTTGTGCCTGATGCCCGTTACAAGATAGTGACAAGATGACCTTCGCGGAGGTGACGAGCCATGGCGGCCGAGAGTCCGGCGCCACCCGCTGGTTACTCGGGGACGCCGCTGCCCAGGAAGCTCGGCATCAAGCCCGGGCAGATGATCGCGCTGATCGGCGCCCCGCAAGGCTTCGCCGACAGCCTGGAGCCGCTGCCCGAACGGGTAACTGTGCACAGCGGCCTCGATGGTGACGTGCCGTTTGATGTCATCGTCTGCTTCGTGGTCGAGCGCACGGACCTGGCGGCGTGGCTTGACCGGCTGCGCGCCCGGATGGCCCCCGCCTGCGGATTGTGGATCGCCTGGCCGAAGCGGGCGTCGAAGGTCCCCACCGACATGTCCGACCATGTCATCCGCGAGATCGCCCTGCCCACCGGCCTGGTCGACAACAAGGTCTGCGCCATCGACCAGGTCTGGTCCGGCCTGCGGCTGGTCATCCGCCGCGATCTCCGCTAGCGGGGATCGCCATCCTGCGCGACTGCCGCCCGCTCGCCCATGCGCACTTGGACATCCTGAACACCAGGAGCCTTACTGCGGGCCGATCAAGCCGCGGCAGTGGAAATCAGCGACCGCGCTGGCCGGCCGGGCCAGGGCTCAGCGCTGCTAGTAGTCGAGGATCCGCTCCCCGTTGAAGATGCCGAGTTCCTCCTGGTAGAGCTCAAGCCCGATGCCGTTCGGGTCGCGGAAGTACATGCTGTCCAGGACCCCGCGGTCCGGGCCGAGGTAGTCGACCCCGGCCTGATCCAGCTTCTTCTTCGCCGCCTCGAATTGCTCAGCCGAGATGGATATCGCGAGGTGCTGCACCGCGCCGATGGTCTCGCTGAACGCCGGATGTTCGTGGCCGGGAAAGTCGAAGAACCCGAGCAGGTTGTGGTTCCCGATATCGAAGAAGAAGTGGTTGGAACCCGCGTAGTCACGGTTCTCCACCAGCTCCACCAGGGGGAACCCGAGGAAGTCCTGGTAGAAGCGGATCGTCTCCTCGGTGTCACGGCAGATCAGCGCGAGATGATGCACGCCGCGCACGGTGCTGTGCGGCCTCTCGCTCTCCGGGCGCAGGTACTGCTGGCGCAGCCGTTCGCGGCGCGCCCTGATGTCTTCGAGTTCCTTGCCTTCTGGCTGTGGCACAGCGTCCTCCCTGACGTGGTCCGGCAGCACGATTGTCCCCCGGCACAGCAGGGTTCGGCCACTGCCGGCACGATCACCCGTTAGCCGGTTCGCCGGCAAGCCCGCCCGTTAGCTGGTTAGCTGGTTCGCCGGTTCGCCGGCAAGCCGCCCGTCAGCCGGTCACGCTGGCCGGTGAGCCTCCGCTTAGCCTCCGCCAGCCGGGAGACGCGCCTGGTCCAGGCTCAGGCCGCGGTGCCGGAACGCCCACCCTCGCAGCCCGCGGCCCATCTGGGCCAGTGCCGACGGGGGGACGGCAATCACCGGGCAGGTCGCGTGCGCCAGGCAGTATCGGCTGACCCGGCACGCTCCCATCCGCCGGAGCGCGCCCCGGCGGCCCGCTCCGACGACGAGCAGGTCATCGTCGGAGTCCGCGACGCGAACCAGGACGCTGCCCGCGTCACCGCGGAACACGAGGGGCTCGACGGGCGCGTCGGCCGGGAGTCCCCCGAATGCCAGCTCCAGTGAGTTCCACAGCCGCTGCCACGCGGCGTCCTTCCAGAGCTGGCGCAGGTAAGGGGACGGGCCGGCGCGGTCGGCCAGCTCACCGCCCGGAGGCGTCCAGGCAAGGACAGCGATCAGCGCGGAGTCATGCACGCGGGCCACGCCCGCCGCATACCGGAGCGCCTGCAGACTGCCCGGCGACCCGCTGACGCCTGCGAACACCCGATGTACGCGGGACACGGCAAGCCTCCTTCCGAACGGGATGCTTCCCTCTCCAGAAATGTACCTGGGTTCCGATGGTGGCGCGGGGCTACCTATGCCCGCCACTTAGCGATGTATGCGGTGTTTGGCCGCACGCGGCGGTAGGCCGGCGTCCGCAGGCGTCCCCGCCTTGATGTCCCGGATTATTCGCGATTGACGCTCACCAGCCGACTGCGTACGTGCCGCTCACCTGAGGTTTCACCGCGAAACTGGTACTCCGCAGGACGGTTGTCGGGATGATGACTGACCACGATCGGACCGTAACGATCGAGATCAACGTGGCCCGCAGGCACGGCCTGCGCGTTAGAGAGGGTGGACCGTGAAGAAGATATGCATGGTGCTCGCCGGCCTCGCGCTGGCGCTCAGCGGCCTGCTGGCGAGTGTCAGCGCATCCGCCACGACGTTATCCGGTCCCGGGCAGCACCCGGCTATACACATCGTCGCGCCGCATGGGCGCCCGATGATGAGCCCGCAAGGCGCATCGATCGTCTACAGCAGCAACAGCTCCGGTTATGCGGCCACGCCCAAGAGCGGGCACGCCAGCGCATTCCAGTACGTGAACGCGAGCTACACGGTGCCCTCGCTCAGCTGCCCGGCCGGCGGCAACAACGGCGACCTCCAGCTGACGGCGCTAACACCGGGAGTCTCGCAGTTCGGCTATGAGGACGGAATCAACGCCGTCTGCGAGCCGGGCGGCAGCCCGCTTTACCAGGCGTGGTACGACACCCCGGCGGGCGGCGGGGCCTTCGATGTGGACGCCGGCGACGCGGTTGCCTCCAGCGTGGACTACGACGCCACGACGGGCGTCTACACGCTGAAGCTGACCGACGCCACCACCGGGCAGGCATTCGATATCACCCAGAAGTCCCCGATTCCGAACACGGTGGCCGAGGTGGTCACGGTGGGCGAGGGTGGCAGCAACGACGGGATGGCCGCCTTCGGCGCGGTCCACTTCGACACCATCAAGGTGACCGACAGCGCCGGCCAATCTGGCGGGCTGGCCAGCAGCAACTGGACTACGGACAAGGTCGTCGCGCTGGGTCCCGTTTCTGGCCAGATAGAGGCCCAGCCGGGACCGCTGTACGCGACATCGTCTTCTGCTCAGTCGGCGTTTGAGACCACCTGGCTCAGGGGCAGCTAGAGCTCTCCATGAGGCACCCGCATCCCAGGAGAACAAGAAATGCCAGGTCAGCGACCGTGCTGACCTGGCATTTCTGGCTCATCGAGTAAACCTGCGGTCGGCCGGCCGCTGGCCTCCTCGCCAACTATTTGACAGTCACTCTCAAATATCTATAACATTCAATTCCAAGGAACTTTTGAAAGAGGGTGACTGCCATGATCAGCTCCGGCAACCGCCGGTGGTGGGCGCTTGGCGCCCTCGCTCTGAGCGTTCTTGTCGTCGGGCTCGACCTGACGGTCCTCAACCTGGCGCTGCCCACGCTCGCCGCCGACCTGCACGCCTCGACCGGCGACCTGCAGTGGTTCGTCGACGCCTACAGCCTGGTCCTGGCGGCGGCGCTGCTCCCGGCCGGGCTGCTCGGCGACCGGTTCGGCCGCAAGAAACTACTGACCGGCGCCCTCGTCGTGTTCGGCGCGGCGTCGCTGGCCTGCGCCTACTCGCGCTCGGCTGGCGAGCTCATCGCCGCCAGGACAGTACTCGGCCTGGCGGCGGCGGTCATCCTGCCGCTGTCGCTGGCCGTCATACCAGTGCTGTTCACTGCCGCGGAAAGGCCGCGGGCCATCGCCGCGGTGGGCGGCGCCACCTTCATCGGCTTCCCGATCGGGCCGATCCTGGGCGGCTGGCTGCTCGACCACTTCTGGTGGGGCTCGGTGTTCCTGATCAACGTCCCGGTGGTCGTCATCGCGCTGATCGCCGTCACGATGCTGATGCCGGAGTCGCGCAGCGAGCGGCGCCCGCGACTGGACGTGCCCGGAGTGCTGCTGTCCAGCGGCGGCCTCGCGGTGCTGACCTACGGTGTCATCAAGGCGGGGGAGAACGGATGGAGCGACGCGACTGCCGTTGCCACCATGGCAGCCGGGGCCGCGGCGCTTGCCTCGTTCGTTTTCTGGGAGCGCCGCGTCACCAGCCGGGTCGACGGCCACCCGCTTATCGACCTGACATTGTTCCGGTCGGCCAGTTTCACCTGGGGCACGGCATTGTCGACGATGGTCTCGTTCGCGCTGTTCGGGATTCTGTTCGGGGTGCCGCAGTACTTCCGTGACGTCCGCGGGCTCGACTCTCTCAGCAGCGGGCTGCGGCTGCTGCCGCTGATCGGCGGCCTCGCCGTGGGCCTCGCCATCGGGCAGCGGCTGCAGATCCCCGCCAAGGCCCCGGACGGCGGTCCGGCCGGAAAGCCGCTGGTCAATGCCAAGGTGCTGGTCGCGGTCGGGTTCACGGTGATGGCCGCGGCACTGGCGGTCGGCGCGGGCACGACCATCAGCAGCGGCACCGGCTTCGGCGCAGCCTGGTTCGCCGTCACCGGCCTCGGCCTGGGAATCGCGATGCCCACCGCGCTGAACGCGGCCCTCGGCGCGCTCACGCCCGAGCGCAGCGGCTCGGGTTCCGCGCTGATCACCGCGCTGCGCCAGGTCGGAGCAACGATCGGGGTGGCTGTCCTGGGTACCGTGCTCGATTCCGTCTACCGGAGCGGGCTCAAGGTGACCGGGCTTCCCGCCGCGGCAGCGGCAGCGGCCCGCAGCAGCGTGGCCGGCGGCGTCGCGGTGGCGCACGCAGCTCGGTCAGCGCCTCTGCTGCACGCCGTCGGCGTCTCTTACGTGCATGGCATGGACATCATGCTGTGGGTGTGCGGTGGCATCGCGCTAGCGTCCGCCTTGCTGGGGCTGGCCTTCCTGCCGCGCTGGGCGGCGGCACCAGCCGCGGTTGCGGCGCAGACGGGCGCCGATGGCCGGCCGGCCGGCCAGGCGCAGGCCGATGACGGGGCGGCAGCCGAGTTCCGCGCGCAGGCGAGGGCAGAATGACGGGCATGACCGGGGTGCCCGCGGCGGGCAGTCCGCCGGGGCTCCGCGAGCGGAAGAAGGCCAAGACCCGCGCCGCCATCAGGCAGCACGCGATGCGCCTCTTCCGCGAGCGGGGTTATTCGGCAACGACGGTCGAGCAGATCGCGGCGGCGGCCGAGGTTTCCCCGGCGACGTTCTTCCGCTACTTCCCCACCAAGGAGGATGTCGTCCTGCAGGACGACATGGATCTCATCACGCTCGAGGCGCTCGAGGCGCAGCCCGCCGATCTCGGCCCGATCGCCGCGATGCGCTCGGCTACCACCGCGCTGGTGGCCCAGCTGAGCGCCGCGGACCTGGCCCGGCTGCGGGACACCGTCGAGCTGACCATGTCGGTACCCGAGATCCGGGAACGAGCCGTGGACGAGCTCACCCGCACCATCGACGTGGTGGCGGCCGCCCTGGCGAAGCGCGCCGGACGCGACCCGGATGACTTCGCCGCTCGTAATGTCGCCGGCGCCATGATCGGCGTGATCATGGCGGTCACCCTGGTGGCCCCCCACGACGACCCTGCCAGCATGTTCGACAAGATCGACGCGGCCCTGGCCCACCTTGAGGCCGGGCTGCCGCTCTAGTACGGCTGCAGGCGGAAGTACCTCGGCGCGGTGATCGGCAAGATTTCCAGCTCGGCAAGGGCGGCTGCCTGCTAGGTGCCAGATCCGGTCAGCGACCGTCGCCTACGGATAGCGCACTAACTACGTGACGCGAATGTATTGCGTAGTACGCAAGTTAGTGCTTCAATGACGACATGGCACTCGCACCCACGACTCCGGGACGCTCACCGCTGCGGCGCCGGGACCTGCAGAAGGAGCAGACGCGCTTGGACCTGGCGCTTGCCGCCTTCGAGCTGGCCAAGGCCGACGGGCTCGCCAGCGTGCGGGTCCCCCAGATCGCCGAGGCGGTCGGGGTATCGCCCCGGACGTTCAACAACTACTTCCCGAGCAAGGAAGCGGCGATCGTCTTCCCGACGTCGCTGCGGGCCGCCCGGATGGCGAACGACCTGGCCGACCGCCCGGCCAGCGAACCACTGGCCAGCGCGCTCATCGAGTCGGTGGCCTGCCTCTACGGTCCCGAGGGACAGGACGGCCTGCCCGACGGCTGGCTCGACGGGTTCCGCGCCCTGGTGGCCGCAGAGCCCGCGTTGCACGGCGAGTACCTCAAGGCCATGGCAGCTGGCGAGCGGGACCTGGCCGACGCGATCGCCTCCCGCATCGGTGCCGCGGCGGACGACCTCGAGCCGTTCGTACTCGCCGCAGTGGTCGTCGCTGCCGAGCGAGCCGCCGTCTTGCACTGGTTCCGCCAGACCACGAGACGCTCGCCGCTCGCCGACGTCGTCCGGGCCGCCATCGACATGGCCGTCCGGGGCCTGACCGCCACCTCCTGCTGACCACCACCAACCTCCTGACCAGCGCCAGCCTC
>PMSW01000028.1 GCA_003168215.1 Actinomycetota bacterium | reverse complement strand
GTGCCGGCGCAGCACGGCCCGGCCGCCGCGGCGCCGGCCGGCGCCGCGGCGAGCCAGCCGTAGCCCGACGGACATCCAGCGGCCCGACGGACACCCAGCGGAAGGACAGTCATTCATGAGCAGCCGACAGATCAAGCTAGGCGCCGTCACCATGGGCGTAGGCGGGCCTGGCCATCATTACCAGTGGCTCGACCCCGAGATCCCCGGTGATGCCAGCGTGAACGTCAACTGGTACATCGAGCAGGCCCGGCTGGCCGAGGCGGCCAAGTTCGACCTGATCTTCATCGTGGACAGCCAGTTCATCACCCCCGACTCCCCGCCGCACTACCTGAACCGGCTGGAGCCGATGACGCTGCTGGCCGCGCTCGCCGTCACGACACGGCACCTGGGCCTGGTCGCCACCATGACGACGTCCTACAACAACCCCTTCAACCTCGCGCGGCGGCTGGCGTCGCTGGAGCTGATCAGCGGCGGCCGGGCCGGATGGAACGTGGTGACCAGCGGCGACGCGGGCGCGGCGGGCAACTTCAGCCGCGATGAGCACTACGACTACGACACGCGCTACGCGCGCGGGCTTGAGTTCGTGCAGGTCGCGCAGGGGCTCTGGGACTCCTACGAGGAAGGCGCGTTCCCGCGCGACCGGCAGCGCAGGACCTTCCTTGACCCGGCGCGGCTGCACGCGCTGCACCACAAAGGCACCCACTTCTCGGTCGTCGGCCCCCTCAACGTCTCCCGCTCCCCGCAAGGGCAGCCGGTCATCTTCCAGGCCGGCGATTCCGAGCAGGGCCGCGACCTGGGCGCCGCCATCGGCGAGGGCATCTTCACCCACGCGGCGTCGATTGAGGCGGGCCAGGCCTTCTACGCCGACATCAAGTCCCGCGCGGCGGCAAAGGGGCGTGACCCTGATCACGTCGTGGTGATGCCGGGAGTGTCGGTGTTCGTCGGCGACACCGACGCCGGCGCCCGCGAGATCGAGCGCGAGCTGCAGCTGGCGGACCAGGACTTCGACCGGGCGCTCGGCGAGCTCGGCCGCCCGTTCGCCTGGCACGACTTCCGGCAGTACGACCTCGACGCGCCGTTCCCCGACGTCCTGCACGTGGCCGAGCGCGGCTTCCGGACGCAGGCGGAGAAGATCGTGCAGCTGGCCACGGACAACAACCTCACCCTGCGCGAGACCGTGCACCGGCTGTCCGCGCCGAGGCCGACCCCGTTCGCCGGATCGCCGGAGACCGTGGCGAACGAGATGCAGCGATGGTTCGAGGAGCGGGCACTGGACGGGTACAACATCCACATCGGGCACCCGGCCCAGTTCCGCCGGTTCACCCACGACGTGCTGCCCATCCTGCGCGAGCGCGGCCTGCTGCGCACCGAGTACGAATCCGGCACGCTGCGGGGGAACCTGGGCATCCCGGTGCCGGAGAACCGCCACACCCTGGCCCGCCGGGCGGCCGGGGCCGAGCCGGCCCGCGGCAGCGTCCACGAGCTCATGCCGATGGCGTGAGTGACGAGACCGGGCCGGTCCGGCTGTCCGGCGGGGCGCCATCCCCCGAAATGCACCTCGCCGTCGCGCTCGACGGGGCCGGCTGGCATCCCGCCGCGTGGCGCGAGCCGCAGGCGCGCCCGGGCGAGCTGCTCACGGCGCGCTACTGGACCGACCTGGTCCAGCGTGCTGACCGCGGCCGCTACTTCCACGATCCGGATCGGATCCGGTGCGGTCCAGCTCGGCCACCGCACCGCGCTGTCCGTGGTCGAGGAGTTCGGTCTCATCGACGCACTGCACCCCGGCCGCCTCGACCTCGGCCTCGGTCGGTCGGGCGGGGCACCAGCCGACCGGAGCCTTGAGCCGGCTCTGGCCGGCGCGACGCAGGTCACCGGTGGCCGGGCGCCGAACGGGCTGCGCATCCCGCCGCGGATCTCGCTGCGGCACCTGCTCGGCTCGCCGCGCTTCCAGCTGCAGAAGAAACTTCTGCATCAGCCAGGCGCCGAGGCCCAGGACTACGGCGAGCAGATCGACGACATCCTTGCCCTGCTGCGCGGCACCTACCGCTCGGCCGACGGCGTCGACGCGCACGCCACTCCCGGTGAGGACGCCGACGTGCAGGTGTGGATCCTCGGCAGCAGCGGCGGGCAGAGTGCTCAGGTGGCCGGCTCGAACGGCCTGCGGTTCGCCGCGAACTACCACGTCAGCCCGGCCACCGTGCTGGAGGCCGCCGACGGATACCGGGCCGCGTTCCGGCCCTCCGCGCAACTCGGCAGGCCTTACGTCAGCGTCTCCGCCGACGTCGTGGTCGCGGCCGACGAGGCGACCGCGCGGGAACTCGCCACCGGCTACGGCCTGTGGGTCCGCAGCATCCGCTCCGGTGCGGGCGCGATCGCTTTCCCGACCCCGGCGCAGGCCAGGGCGCACACCTGGACAGACGCAGACCGGGCCCTGGTCGCCGACCGGATCGACACCCAGTTCGTCGGCTCCCCGAAGCAAGTCGCCGGCCAGCTTGAGCAGCTCCAGGAGGCAACCGGAGCCGACGAGCTGATCATCACCACGATCACGCACGACCACGCGGACCGGGTCCGTTCCTACCAGCTGCTCGCCGAGGAGTGGCAACGCCGATGAGCGTCGCCGTCGTCGGCAACCCCAAGCCCGCGAGGCTAACGGCACGGGAGGCTGACTAGTTGTCGCCGCCGGACCGGCCGCCGGCCTGGGCACCTGCCCGGGTGCCGCCCGGGCCGGCGATCAGCTCGAGGTCCGCCACGGCCAGCTGGTGACCGGAGTCGCACCGCAGTTCAGCCCGGACCGGCTGATCGCAGTCGTGGTGGCGCAGCTCCACTGGCGGCCCGGCCGGCGCCAGCCAGCGGTCACCCCACTGCATCAGCGCCGCTAGCACAGGGAATAGCTCGGCGCCGCAGTCGGTCAGCTTGTACCGCATCCTGGTGCGCTGGCCGGGCTCCCGGTAGGGCTCGCGCTCCAGCAGGCCGTGCTCGACGAGCTCGCGCAGCCGGGCCGCCGCCACCGGCTCGCTGACCTGCGCTCGCGCGGCGAAGTCGTCGAAGCGGGTAGTGCCGTAGAACGCCTCGCGCAAGATCAGCAGCGCGGACCTGGTGCCCGCGACTTCAAGGGCACGCCGGATCGAGCAGGCGTCAGCCGACCAGGCGTCCCTGGCGCGCAGCAGGCCGGTCAGCTGCAAGGTGTGGTCCACAAGCCCACACTAGCTGACTTGTGTATTGCTAAGTCAACTGTCTATGGTCTAGCTATGAGTTCACTAAGCCAGGCAGCCAGGGCCAGCCGGTCAAGCAGCACTCCGCCGGCCCAGGTGCTGGTGATCGTGTGCGCCGGAGTGATCCTGGCCAGCCTTGACCTGTTCATCGTCAACGTGGCGCTCCCGCAGATCGCCCGCGATCTCGGGGCAGCCAGCCTGGGCGACCTGTCCTGGGTGCTGAACGGCTACGCGATCGTCTATGCCGCGCTGCTGGTGCTCTTCGGCCGGCTGGCCGACCGGCACCGCCGCAAGTACGGCTTCCTGCTCGGCGTGGCGGTCTTCACGGTGGCGTCCGCGGCGTGCGGCGCTGCGGACAGCGTCGCGATGCTGGTGGCCTTCCGCCTGGTGCAGGCAGCAGGCGCCGCGCTGCTCACCCCGACGTCGCTGAGCCTGGTACTGGCGGCGTATCCGCCCGAGCGGCGCAGCGGCGCGGTGCGGGCCTGGACCGCGACTGGCGGCGTGGCCGCGGCGTTCGGCCCGGTCATCGGCGGCCTGCTGGTGGCGGCAAGCTGGCGCTGGGTGTTCCTGGTCAATGTCCCGATCGGCCTGGCCGCCCTGGTGGTCGGCTGGCTCAGGCTGCCGGATGCGCCCGGTCACCCCGGCCCGCGGCCGGACGCGCTCGGCGCGCTGCTGGTCACCGCGGGAGTCGGCGCGCTCTCCCTGGGCCTGGTCAAGGGCGGCAGCTGGGGCTGGTCGTCGGCCGCGACGGTCGCCGTGCTGGCAGGGTCAGCCGCGGCGCTCGGGCTCTTCGCCGCGCACTGCGCCCGGCACCACAACCCGCTGATCGATCCGGCCCTGCTCAGGGTGCGAAGCTTCTCCGGGGCGTCGCTGATAGCGCTGCTCTTCTCGGTGTCCTTCGGCGCGATGCTGCTGTCGGTGGTGCTCTGGGAGCAGGACGTCTGGGGCTGGTCAGCGCTGAAGACCGGGCTGGCGATCGCGCCCGGCCCGATCATGGTGCCGCTCTTCTCCTTCCTGGTGGCAGGGCGCCTGATCGGCCGGTTCGGCCCGGGCCCGGTGATAGCGGCCGGCTCGGTGATCTTCGCGGCGGGGGCAAGCTGGTGGGCGCTGGCAGTGGGCCTGCAGCCCGACTACGCGGCCGACATGCTCGGCGGCATGATCCTGACCGGCATCGGCGTCGGGCTGACGCTGCCCACGCTGATGGCCACCGCGGCGGCATCCCTGCCGCCGCCCTCGTTCGCCACTGGCGCCGCCGTCGTCAACATGCTCCGCCAGGTCGGCCTGGCCGTCGGCGTCGCCGTGCTGGTGGCGGTGCTCGGCAGCCCCGCGAGCCCGGCCGGCGAGCTGTCGGCTTTCCGGCACGGCTGGATCGTTATCGCGGCCATTGCGCTGGCCACGGCGGCCGCCGCGGTCCTGCTCCGCACTCCCGCGCCGCGGGCAGCCACTCCCGCGCCGCGCGCAGCCACTCCCGCGCCGAACGCGACCCGGCCACGGTCAGAGCAGGGCGAGGCCGCCGGTGACCGCGTCCACCCGCGAGTTCTCCGCGGGCCCGACGGCGCAGCACGTCAGGGTCCCGGGCGCTAGCTGAGTCCGGCCGGCATCCCTGATGATCTCGGCTGCCAGTCCCGCGGCCCGGGCGGCGTCCGCGATCTGGCTCAGTTCCGCAGCGCTGCCTGCCCTCAGCACGACCTTCGGCTGCCCTTCCAGCAGCCAAGCGCGAAAGTCACTGCCGCGCTGGGCGTCTTGAGCGCCCTGGGCGGCGAGGACGGCGGTGACCGCAGCATGCGCCACCTGGGCGGCTATCTTGCCTCGCCCCATGCCAAGATCCGTGCGGACCACCAGCACGAGCTTGTGCGCCATCCGAGCAGTATGACGTGGCACTGATTATCGTTGCCGCTGTGACGTCGGTGGCAGTCTTCGTTATCGGCGCGCTTGTCAGTCTCAGCACGAGCTGGGTGCTCGTCTCCCGGCTGGAACGGCTCGCCGAGCGGGCCGGCCTGTCGGAGGGACTGCTCGGCGTCATTGCCGCGCTGGCCGCGGACGCACCGGAGGTCACCTCGGCCATCACCGCGCTGGCTTACCACCAGCAGCGCGTCATCATCGGCGCCTACCTCATATTCCTCGGGTCGCTGCTCGCCACCGCCTGCGCGGCCGGGCCGGGCACCGGCGTCATCATCGTGCCGGCCGCCGCTGTCGCCGCGATCTGCCGCCTGTGGCTGGCGCTTCCCCGTCCTGATTCCATGATCACGGAAACTTAGGCGGGTTCCAGCACGTCTTAATTTCCGTGCTCTTGCGGTGGCGCTCCGGTGCTCTTGCGGTGGCGCCCGCGTGCTCTTGCGGTGGCGCTCCGGTGCTCTTGCGGTGGCGCCCGCGTGCTCTTGCGGTGGCGCCCGGGATCGGGCGGCGGTGCCGTCGGGCAGTGGCTGAGTCCTGCCGCGGCTCGGGCCCAGCGCCGCCGGGAGGAAGCCAGGGGCTCTAGCCCGGCCCAGCGGGCTAACCCCGTCCGGCGGCAAATTCTTGTACTGGCATGAGCCGGTTGGCCAGTCTAGGGGCAATCCGAAGCTGCAATGACGCATAATAGAGGTGATGAACCCCTCCCGCGCCGTACACCGGCGTTATCTGCCCAGCAGTCCCTTCAATAACCGTCCTGCGCCCCTGCCGGTCGAGCAGTACGCGGTGCACGATCAGGTGACGCATGACCGATACGGTCTCGGCATGGTCATTGGCGTTGAGTCTGACATCGCGGTGCTCGTCGATTTCGGTCCGCAGCAGGCACGGATCACGACTCCGTTCACCAAGCTGACCAAGCTCTGACCAAGCACTTAGCTCTGATCAGGCTCCGGCATCGCGGTCGGCGCCGCAGCAGGAACGCGGCGGCGCTGCTTCGCGTGGCCCGGCTGAGCGTAGTCAGCTGCCACTCCGGGCTGCGTAAATATGGCCGGAGGGTCGCGTCCGGTGATGCGTAGGCCCAGGTCCGGGGCCTAGCCGAGTAGCTCAGCGAAGCGTGCCTTCACCGTTGCCGCCGTCTGACTGGCTGGTGCATCCCAGATGTCCTGATTCATGATCTCAACCTCGATGAAACCGTCGAATCCTGCGGCAAGTACCTGCTGCGAAAACAGCCGGAAGTCGATTGACCCGTCGCCGAGATGGCCCCGGCCGAGCAGCATGTCGCGAGGCAGCGGAACGACCCAGTCGCTGAGCTGATATCCCGCAATCCGGCCGCGCGCACGGGCAATGTCGGCCGCAACCTGCGAATCCCACCAGACGTTGTAAGTGTCGATGACCACGCCGACGGTATCGGCCGGAAAGAGCAGCGCAAGGTCGAGAGCGTCAGCAAGACGGGTCAGCACGCACCGGTCGGCGCAGAACATCGGATGCAGTGCCTCAATGCCAAGCCGGACGCTGAGTTCGCGCGCGCGCGGCACAAGCGCGGCGATGGCGTCGGTGATCATGCGTCGGGCCAGGCCGAGGTCACGGGTCCCGGCCACCAGCCCGCCGGATACCAGCACGAGCGTGTCGGCCTGCAGGGCCGCCGCCTCCTGCACCGCGGCCAGGTTGTCGGCCAGCGCGGCGCGGCGGGCGTCGGGTTCGGCGTGAGTGAAGAAGCCTCCCCGGCACAGGCTGGAGACGTGCAGCCCGGAACGGCGTACCGCGGCGGCGGACTCGCTGATCCCGAGCTCAGCCACCCGGTGACGCCACAGGCCGACCGAGGGAATCTCCTGCTCAAGGCATAGCTGGATAGTCTGCGTGAGGTTCAGCTGACTGACCGTGGCCTGGTTCATCGACAGGCGGCTGAGCCCGATCACCGCGGCGACTGCTCTGCCAGGTAGCGGGTCATCCGCTCGACGGCCAGGCCGGGTTCCAGCAGTGCGCCCGCGGCAGCCGCCAGCTCGAACACCCGGATCAGGTGAGCGGCGGGCCGCCGGTGCTGGAATCCCGCGAGCATGGCGAAGTGCGGCTGAAATCCGTTCAGCCAGGCAAGGAACGCGATGCCGGCCTTGTAGCTGGCGGTCGGCGTCTCGAAGATCGCCCGGCTCAGCGGCACGGTCGGGCCGATGATCGCGTCGTACCGGGCGACGTGGCCGGCGTCCAGCGCCTGCAGCGCCGCCGCGGCCGGTGCCGCGATGGCGGCGAACGCGCCGAGCAGCGCGTCGCTGTGACCGTCCGGGCCGCCCCTGATGAGCTCGGCGTAGTTGAAGTCGTCGCCCGTGTAGAGCCGGACGCCGGACGGTAGCCGCCTGCGCAGCGCTATCTCGCGGCCGGCGTCCAGCACCGACAGCTTGATGCCGTCCACCTTCCCGTCCGATCGGCTGATCAGCTCGATGACAGTGTCGGCGGCCGCATCGAAATCGGTGCTGCCCCAGTAGCCGCGCAGCTGCGGGTCGAATGCCTCGCCCAGCCAGTGCAGGATGACCGGCTGGTCGGCCTGCTTGAGCAGGTAACCGTAGATGTCCAGGTAGTCGCCGCCGGACCGGGCGCTCGCGGCCATCGCGCGACTGGCCATCAGGATGACCCGGGCGCCGGACGACTGGACAAGCTCCAGCTGCTCGTCGTAGGCGCGGGCTATCGCGGTGAGCGTGTGCGCCTCGCCGGCCGGGAGCTGGTCGGTGCCCGCGCCGCAGGCGATCAGGCCGCCGCGGCGCTCGGTGCCTCCGGTGCCTCCGGTGTGCCCGGCGCCTCCGGTGCGCCGTGCGTCTCCGGCACGCTCGGCTGAGTACCGGATGAGATCTTTCGCCTGGTCCCAGTACAGGCCCATGCCGCGCTGCGCGGTGTCCATCGCCTCGGCCACGCCGAACCCGTGCGCCCACAGGTGGTCGCGGAAGGCCAGCGTGGACTGCCAGTCGATGCTGCCGTCGGGGAAGGCGGCCACGTGCGGCGCAGCGTACACCCGCCGCGAACGGGGCACGGGGTAGCCGGCCGGCCACGACGGAGCGGGTACTGCTACGGGAGCCGCCCGGCCGGGCAGCCGGATGGATGCCGTCATCTCACGCGTCCAGCGGCGGCACTTCGATGCGCCGGCCCTCCGCCGACGACTGCATCGCGAGCTCGGCGAGCTGAACGCCCTTGGCGCCCTCGGCGAGATCCCAGCGGAAGGGCTGGCCCTGGGCGGCGTGCTTCAGGAACAGTTCCCACTGGACCTTAAAGCCGTTATCAAACGCCTGGTTGTCCGGCACGTCCGTCCACTGCGCCAGGTAGTCGATCGGATCGGGCAGGTCCGGGTTCCACACCGGCATCGGCGTGCTTACCCGGTGCTGGACGGCGCAGTCGCGCAGGCCGGCCACCGCGCTGCCCGCGGTGCCGTCCACGTGCAGTTCGAGAAGCTCCCTGCGGTTGACGCGCACCGCCCAGGACGAGTTAACGGCGGCGACCGCCCCGCTGCGGAATTCCAGCAGCGCGTACGCCGCATCGTCCGCAGTAACGTCGTACTGAGCGCCTTGCTCATCCCAGCGAACCGGGATGTGAGTTGCGTGCCGCGCGTAGAGGGCCTGTAGGGGGCCGAAGAGATCCTCCAGCAGGTAGTGCCAGTGCGGGAACATGTCCAGGACGATTCCGCCGCCTCGGTCCTTGCGGTAGTTCCAGGACGGGCGCTGCGAGGCAAGCCCGTCGCCCTCGAACACCCAGTACCCGAACTCAAGCCGCACCGAGAGCACGCGGCCGAAGAAGCCGTCCTTGATGAGCCGGCGGAGCTTAATGACCCCCGGCAGGAACAGCTTGTCCTGGACGACGCCGTGAGTGATCCCGGCCTCGCGCGCGGCGCGTGCCAGCTGCACCGCGCCGTCCAGGGAGTCGGCGACGGGCTTCTCGGTGTACACGTGCTTGCCGGCCGCGATGGCCTTCCGCAGGCTCGACTCGCGGGCCGTGGTGACTTGTGCGTCGAAGTAGACATCGATACCTGGGTCGCTAAGGACATTGTCCAGGCTGGTCGTCCAGCGCCCGATGCCGTGCCGCTCGGCAATCTGGCGCAGCCGCTCCGCATTGCGCCCGACCAGGACAGGCTCGGGGAAGATCGCCGTCCCGTCATCGAGCAGGACCCCGCCCTGATCGCGAATCGAGAGCAGCGACCTGACCAGATGCTGCCGGTAGCCCATCCTGCCGGTCACGCCGTTCATGGCGATGTGGACGGCCTTGCGCGACATGGGTCACCCCTCGGGCAAAGTCCACGGAGCCGACGTGCGCAGTATGGGAAAGCACTTTCCCAGATTAGGCTTGGCGGGAAAGCTGGGTCAAGTCCGGCCGGACCGGGAAGCACGTGGATCGGGAGGGCGCAGTGACAGAGGCAGGACCCGGCGGCATGCGGCTTGGCCGGCCGGCCGCCGGACGCCGCGAGCCGGCGGCGGCATTCGGCGTGACCTTGCAGGACGTGGCCGACCGGGCCGGGGTGTCGCTGACGACGGCATCAAGGGTGGTCAGCGAGAGCCCGCGCAAGGTCGGGCAGCAGATGACCGACCGCGTGAACCTGGCCGTCGCCGAACTCGGGTACACCGCGAACCTCCAGGCCAGGGCGGTGGCGACCGGGCAGAGCAACACCATCGGAGTGGTGGTCCACGACATCGCCGATCCGTACTTCTCCTCTATTGCCGCCGGGCTGATCGAGGTCGCCTACTCCCGCCAGCTGCTGGTGTGCCTGTCAAGCACGTCCGCCGGCGAGCCCGGCGAACGTGAGTACGTCGCGCTGATGCGCGCGCAGCGCGCCCGCGCCCTGATCCTCATCGGCAGCCGTACGGACGACGTGGCGGTGCGCGAGGGCCTGCGTGGCGAGATTGAGGCGTTCACGCACTCGGGCGGGCGGGTTGTGGCGGTCGGGCAGGATCTGCTTGGCGTCGACACGATCATGCCGGAGAATGCGGCCGGCGCTGACGCCCTCGCCCGTGCCCTCGTCGCCCAGGGGCACCGCAGGTTCGCCGTGCTGGCCGGCCCGCGCGGCGTACTCACCGCACGCGACCGGCTGGCGGGATTCACCGCGGGCCTGCGGTCCTGGTCGGTGCCACCGGAGCCGACCAGCGTCATCTTCGGCGAGTTCACCCGTGACGGCGGCTACGAGGCGATGAGTACCGTGCTGGCCAGCGGAAACCAGCTTCCGGACTGCGTGTTCGCGGTGGCCGACGTGATGGCCGTCGGCGCCCTCGCCCGGTTGCGGGCGGCCGGGCTGTCGGTCCCGGCCGACATCGCGGTGGCCGGCTTCGACGACATTGTCACCTTGCGCGATGTCTACCCGCCGCTCACCACCGTCCGGCTGCCGCTGACCAGGATGGGGCAGATGGCGGCCAGCCTGGTGCTCGGCGAGGCGGCCCCGGACCGGCCACGGGTCATGCCGGTGCCAGGCGAGGTGATCCTGCGCGAGAGCACGAATCCGAGGCCGCACTCCTGAAGGAAGCAGCGGCCGCCGTCGCTGCGCATGCGGGGTACCCGGTGTGAAAGGCTTGCCAACGGGGGTTTGCTTACTAATATTCGTCCTGGTGAGCCGGGAAGTCTGGTCGGCAAACGATCGGCTATGGAGGCCACCATGTACCGCGGCGTAATGTCATCAGCGCTTGCCTCTCACTGGCGCCGCGAGGTCCTCCGCACCAGCTTGTGGCTCGTTCCCGCGATCGAGGTCATTGGCGCTGTCGCACTCTTCGTGGGCACTCTGCTGCTCGACCGTGCCGCTTATCGGGGTGTGTTCGCGGTCCCGCCGTGGGTGATTAGCGGGACGGCCGACGCCGCCCGCCAGATCCTGACGGCAATCGCCGCCGCCGTGATCACCGTCGTAGGTGTCGTCTTCTCGATCATCCTGGTGACGTTGACACTGGCGTCCACTCAGTTCGGGCCCCGTATGCTGCGGAATTTCATTCGCGACCGCGGGACGCAACTGACGCTCGGCACCTTCGTGGCGACCTTTGTCTATGCCGTGCTTGTGCTCGTGTCGATCGGCCCGGGACCGCATGGTGACTTCGTGCCACATATCGGCGTCACGGTGACGCTGGGGCTTATGGTGGCCGACCTGGGAATTCTCATCTACTTCATCCATCACACCGCGATTTCCATCCAGCTGCCCCAGGTGATCGCGAGCATCGCACGCGATCTCGCCGCCGCGATCGAGACACAAGGCGGCGACGATGGCGGAACTGGGCCGGCGGACCGCCTGGACCGCGGCCCCTCGCCGGCCGAGCTGCTGTCCTTGATGGACACAAGCGGCGGGGTGGTCCTAGCGCCGGCCAGCGGCTACCTCCAGTTCATCAGGCACCGGATCCTGGTACGGTTCGCCGCGAAAGCGGGCGCCGTGATCAGCCTCGAGTACCGGCCGGGCCATTTCATCGTCCAGGGCCAGCCGTTTGCCAGGGTATGGCCGCCTGAGGCCGTGACACGGGTCAGCGACGCTCTCGGGCGCGCACACGTCACCGGGCCGTACCGAACCTTGAGCCAGGACGTGTCCTTCGGCGTCGACCAGCTCGTCGAGATAGCCATCCGCGCGCTCTCGCCTGCCGTGAACGACACCTTCACGGCTCTGACGTGCATCGACTGGCTCGGCGATAATCTCTGCAAGATCATAAGTCGGTGGCACCCGGTCCGGGTCCATCGCGACGAGCAGGGTTTCGTGCGGGTGGTCGCGGCCCAGCCAGGCTACGAGCGCCTGGTCCAGCGGGCTTTCGAGAAGATCCGGCAGTCGAGCCAGGGCATGCCCGCCGTGATGATCCGCGAGCTAGAGGCGCTGGCCAAGATCATGACCGAGACGTCCAGCGCGGGACAGCGCCGCGTGCTGGTTGACCAGGCCGCGATGATCGAGCGGGCGAGCGAACGTTCGGTGCCCGAGGCGGCCGACCGCGCGGATATCCGCCGCCGCTATGAGGCCGTGCTCACCGCGGAGGCTGGGCTGGCGAGCCGCGAACTTACCGGCAGCGGCAGTTAGGCCAGCGCCACCGGCCACGGGTCATGCCGGTGCCAGGCGAGCTGATCCTGCGCCAGAGCACGACCCCGGGGCCGCCCGGCTGACGGAGGACGCCGGGTCCGCCCGCGTGTCAGCAGGGCTTGCGCGTGCCAGCACGGTCGGAGTACTTTCCCACTCAATGGGAAAGCGCTTGCCAGAAACCTGACGGCACGCCGCGACCAGCCGCACAAACGGCACCANNCAGCCGCCCGAACGGCACCAGCGGCCAGCACCAGCGGTCAGGCCGGTCCACGCCGGGGCCAGTGCCGGCAGCCGGCCAGGCCGTCACTCACGACGCGGAGAATGCTGTGGGATCTCACGACCAGCAATGGCAGGAGCGCCTGTTCATCGACGGGACATTCCGGCGGCCCGCCAGCGGCGGCACGATCGGGGTGCGCGACAAGGCATCAGGGGAGATCTTCGCTCTCGCCGGACTCGCCACCGAAGCGGACGTCGACGCCGCGGCGGCAACGGCGACGGCAGCTCAGCGCGCCTGGAGCGAGCGGACCTACGCGGAGCGGGCCGGCCTGCTCCGCAACGTCGCGGCAGCGCTCGGCGACCGGGCCGCGTCCTTCCGTGAGCTGATCATGCGCGAAACCGGCTGCATCGCCGGCAAGGCGGACTACGAGATCTCGGCCGCGACCAGCGAGCTGACGGAGGCGGCCGGCCTGGCCTCCCGTGCGGTGGGCGAGGTGCTGCCGTCCGGCCACGCGGGCAGGTTCTCGCTGTCGGAGCGGATCCCGGTCGGGCTCGTCGGCGTCATCACCCCGTGGAACTTCCCTCTCGTCCTTGGCATGCGGGTGATCGCGCCCGCGCTGGCACTCGGCAACGCGGTGCTGCTCAAGCCGTCGCCGGAGACACCGGCCAGCGGCGGGCTGGCCATCGCCGAGCTGTTCGCCGCGGCAGGAGCACCGCCGGGCATCTTTCAGGTGCTGCCCGGCGACGTGGAAGTCGGCCAGCGGCTGGTCACGCACCCGGATGTCTCGATGGTCCACTTCACCGGATCCACGCACGTCGGCCGCCAGATCGCGAGAGAAGCAGGCGGCCTGCTGAAGAAAGTCTCGCTGGAGCTTGGCGGCAACAACGCCCTGATCGTGCTTGACGACGCCGACATCGAGCAGGCCACCATGATCGGCGCCTGGTCGGGCTTCCACTACCAGGGCCAGACCTGCATCACGGCCGGGCGCCACATCGTCGCCCGCGGGCTCGCTGATGCCTACGTCGAGGGCCTGGCGAAACGCGCGGATGCCATCACCGTCGGCAACACCGTGACCGAGAACGTCGGCCTCGGCCCGATGATTAACGAGCATCAGCAGGCCCGTGCCCAGCAGTTGCTGGACGAGGCCGTGGCCGCCGGCGCCAGGATCGTGGCTGGCGGCAGCAGCGAGGGACCGTTCTTCCGGCCGACTGTCGTGGTCGGCGTGAGCCGCCAGACGCGGCTGTGGAACGAGGAGATCTTCGCGCCGATCGCGCCCGTGCTCGTCGTCGACAGCGAGGAAGAGGCGCTCGCGGTGGCCAACGACACCCCCTACGGCCTGGTGAACTCCGTGCTCACCGGCGACCCGTACCGCGGCATCCGCTTCGCCAGGGGGCTGCGGGCCGGCATGGTGCACGTGAACGACGCGACGCCGCAGGACGAGGCACTTGCCCCGTTCGGCGGGATGGGCCAGTCCGGGCTCGGCGGGCGCTCGGGCGGCGACGCGAACATCGAGGAGTTCACCGAACGGCGCTGGCTGACCGTCACGCCGGGCCCCGCGCATTATCCCTACTGATATCAAGCTGAGATCCGGCAGCGCGAAGATCGTAAACCTAATACTGGCGATGACGGCCCGGGCAGGGCAGCATCACAAGAGATAGCCGTTTTGGCACCGCCGGCCCGGCGGCTGACATGAGGAGTGCTTATGAGCGACGCGGCTTCCGTTCCGTTCTCCGAGACGAAGGCGCCGGAATCCGCGGACCGGCTGAACCGGGGCGCGCTCGGCCTGGTGGACATCTCCGCCTCGACGATGGCGAACATCGGCCCGGCCTACAGTTTCTACTTCGGGTTCGGCTTCCTGGTCTTCACGGCCGGCATCGCGGCGCCGCTGACGATCATCGTGGCCGGCATCGCCATCGTGCTGCTAGGCAACACCCTGGCGGAGTTCTCGCGTGCGCGCCCCTCCACGGGAGGGTTCATCTCGTTCGTCGGCAAGACCTTCGGCGGCACCAGCGCGGTGACGACTGCCCTGCTATGCGGCGCGGGTTACATCATCGCGATCTCCTCGGTGCTGGCGGTCTGCGGCGGGTTCCTGTCGATCGTGCTGGAGTATTACTTCAAGTGGAACGTCCCCTGGGGGATCCTGTCGGTCATCCTGACCGCGGGCGCCATGGTGATGATGATCCGCGGCGTGGGCGTCTCCACCAAGCTGGCCGGGGCCTTCTTCGGCTTCGAGATGCTGGTCCTGGTCGTGGTGTCGGTCGTAGTGATCATCCAGAACGCCGGCCACCTCAGCTTCACGCCGTTCGAGCCGAGCCACATTACCGACGGCTTCACCGGCCTGGCCAAGGGCTTCCCGCTGGCCATCTACCTGTACATCGGCTGGGAGAACTCAGCCGCGCTTGCTGAGGAAACTGACAACCCGCGACGCAACGTGCCCCGGGCGATCTTCCTGTCAGTGGCGCTGATGGCCGTGGGCTACGTCCTCTTCGCCTACGCGACGGTCACTGGTTTCGGCTACAGCGCGGCCAAGGTCGACGCCGCGACGATTCCGTTCATCACGTTGGCGCACGGGGCACTGGTCGCCTTCGCCTTCTTTGCCTTCTTCGCGGGGATGACCTCCACCCTCGGCGTGCTGATCTCGGCCGTGAACTCCCAGTGCCGCCTCATCTTCAACGCCGGCCGCGAGGGCCTGCTGCCGTCCTGGCTCGGCAAGGTGCACCCGACCCGCCGCACGCCGGTGAACGCCATCTGCACGTTCGTGGGCATCGCCGGCGCGATCATCGTTGTGTGGGCGCTCTTGCACGTGATCGGCGGCCACAGCGGCTCGATGGACCCGATCAACTTCTTCGTCGAGTCATCCACGCTCGGCACGATCCTGATCCTGGTCGTCTACTTCCTGTCAAACCTGGCCCTGCCGTTCTACTACCGGAGATTCCTGCCGGACCAGTTCGCCGCGGTCAAGCACGTCATCCTGCCGGTACTGGGGATGGTGGCCATTGCCGTGCCGGTGTACTTCCTGTCCGAGCCCGGGCAGTCGGCGCCGTACGACTGGTTCCCGTACGCGGCGCTCGGCATCGTGATCATCTCGGTGATCTACGCGTACATCCTGAACAGCCGGGACCCGTCCCTTGCTGGCCGGGTCGGCTCGATCGTCGCCGACGAGTAGGCCGGCCTGGCCGCCTGGGTGCGCCGGAAGTGCTCGTTCTGAAGCTGGGAGACCTGTCATGACCGATGCAGTGATCTTGCCAGCCGAGGCGCCAGCATCGCTCTCGGCGCACCCGCTCGACCCGGCCGGGCCGGAGGAATTCCTGGCCGGGCGGCGGATCCTGGCCGAGGCCGGCTTGCTGACGGAGACGACCAGGTTCGCCTATTACGGGCTGGAGGAGCCGCCGAAGGACGACGTGCTGGCGTACTCCGCCGGCCCGGCGGACGGCACCGGCACCGGCGTGCCGGACGGCACCGGCACCGGCGCGCCGGTCAGCGCGAACGGCGGCCCGGGCAGCCGGCCGGATCGCCGGCTGCGGGCGTTCCTGATCGACGTGGTCACCGGCGAGTCGAGCGACGTCGTCGTGTCGCTGACGCGGCACGAGGTCATCACGAACCGCGCCCTGGACCCGCTGACCGACGGCCGGGTGCCGATCCTGGACCAGGACTTCGCGCTGGCCGAGGAGATCGTGCACGCGGATCCGGGCTGGTGCGCCGCCATGGCGCGCCGGGGGCTGACCGACGTCGGGGTGATCAGGGCCTGCCCGCTGACGGCCGGCTCCTATGGCATCGCCGACGAGCAGCCCCGGCGGATGGTCCGGGTGCTCGCCTTCGTCCAGGCCCGCGAGCACGACCTGGCCTGGGCGCATCCGGTGGACGGCGTGGCCGCCTACGTCGACCTGATCGAGCGGCGGGTCTTCAAGCTGATCGACGAGCTCGACCTGCCGGTCCCGCGGGAGTCCGGCGACTACGACGATCCGGCCGTCCGCGGGCCGCTGCGCACGGGCCTGCGGCCGATCGAGATCACCCAGCCCGACGGGCCGAGCTTCACGCTGGACGGTCACTGGCTGCAGTGGCAGGGCTGGTCGCTGCGGATCGGCTTCGATGCCCGCGAGGGGCTGACGCTGCACCAGATCAGCCTCGATGACCAGGGCCGGCGGCGGCCGGTGATCTACCGGGCGTCGATCCCCGAGATGGTCGTCCCCTACGGCGATCCCGCCCCTACCAGGTACTGGCAGAACTACTTCGACAGCGGCGAGTACCTGGTCGGCAAGTGGGCGAACTCCCTGGAGCGGGGCTGCGACTGCCTGGGCGAGATCGCCTACCTGGACGTGACCGTCGCCGACGATAACGGCCAGCCGCGCACGATCAGCAACGCCGTCTGCATCCACGAGGAGGACTTCGGCATCCTCTGGAAGCACACCGACATCTTCAACGGCTCGGCCCAGTCGCGCCGCCAGCGCCGCCTGGTGATCTCCTTCTTCAGCACAGTCGGCAACTACGACTACGGCTTCTACTGGTACTTCTACCTGGACGGCACCATCGAGTGCGAGGTCAAGCTCACCGGAGTCCTGTTCACCTCTGCCTACCCGGGCGACGGCTTCGCGCACGCCACGCAGATCGCGCCCGGCCTGGGCGCCCCCGGCCACCAGCACCTGTTCAGCGCGCGGCTGGACATGATGATCGACGGGCGGGCCAACGCGGTCGAGGAAGTCGATACCCACGGCCTGCCGGCCGGCCCGGGCAATCCGCACGGCAACGCGCTGGCGCAGACGGTCACGCGGCTGCATCGCGAGTCGCAGGGCGGGCGCCGGGTCGCGCCGGACCGGGGCCGGGTCTGGCGGGTAATCAGCACGGAGCACGCGAACCGGTTCGGCCAGCCGGTCGGCTTCACCCTGTATCCCGAGGCCGCGCCGACCCTGCTGGCCGCCCCCGGCTCGTCCCTGTACCGCCGGGCGGTCTTCGCCACCAACCATCTCTGGGTCACCCGCTACGACCCGGCGCATCGCTACCCGGCCGGGGATTTCGTGAACCAGCATCCTGGCGGAGCGGGGATTCCGCGGTTCATCGCCGGCGACCGTGACATCGACGGCGCCGACGTCGTGCTGTGGCACACCTTCGGGCCCGCGCATTTCCCGCGGCCAGAGGACTGGCCGGTGATGCCAGTCAGCCGCTGCGGGTTCACCCTCAAGCCGACCGGCTTCTTCGACCGGAATCCCACGCTCGGCGTGCCGCCCGCGGGCCCGCACTGCGAGCCGGGCGAGCGGGCGGCGGCGGGCGGCAGCGACCAGTGACTCCGGTTCAGCGCGGCTGCCCATGATTGATAACGGGGCCTCTCCGGCAGCTGCCGTTCCCAGGCCAGTCCCGGCGGCGCGTGGCGTGACGCCGGGATGGCGTTAGCCTACGGAGCGGCGCCTGCCCGCGGCCCCAGGCCGGCCAGGCGGCATTGCGGCCGTGTCGCCAGCTCGATGCCGTTATGCCCGGCGAACGCGGTCCGGCACATGGCCCGCGCGGTGGCCCCGCAGCCGTGCATGAGCGCGCCGCCGGTAGAACTCGGCACGCTGACAGTCACGCAGCCGTCATGCGAGCGGCCATAGGTGCCCGGATGGCTGACGCCCCACAGGGTCACGCCCCCGACGACGGCGACGGCGACCGCGCCAGCCGCCGCCATCCGGCCGCGGCGGCGCCGGCGCCGCCGCCGGTCCGGTCCGGCGGTGCTGTCCGGCGAATCGCCCGTGATCTGCCGTTCCGGCGAGTCGCCCATGATCTGCACAGTACAAGGCGGCTGGCCGGCTGCGCTGCGGCGAGGTCGGCCAGCCGCCATGAGCATAAGAATTTACGCCGCCCGGCTGCCGGCAATCTTCGTCCGAAAGCCTTATACAGCCGGCAATGCAGCTCTCTTTTGATAGCTGTCGTCAGGACTGCTGCATCGCCGAGACTTATCATCCATGGTAGACAGATTTATGCGTGTGTGTATTAAGATGTCCGCATGGGGGTTAGAAAGCCTGCACCGGGGGTAATACGCCGCTATAGCACTATTAGTGTTTTTGCCGCGCTGGCGGCGTTGCTTGCCAGCTTCGTCAGCGTCGGCGCTCAGCCGGCCAGCGCCTCTACCGTCAAGCTCTGCAAGTTTGATCAGCCCTTGGCGGTGACTACCCACCGCGGACGTCAATTTGTCGTGCGGGACGATTTCTGGGGGACCAGGAAATTCTGCGTGACCAACTCCAGCTTGCGGCCCAACTTCACGGTGGCAAAGACGGGCTCGAATACCCTCGATGGCAGAGTGATGGCCTTCCCGTACATATTCACCGGATGCGCCTGGGGAATCTGCACCCCTAAGAGCGGCTTGCCAGCCAGGGCGCCGGCCCTGCGCAGGCCGGAAGTCACCTGGCGTACATCGGATCACGCTGGGGGCAGATGGAATGCCGCCTTCGACCTCTGGTTCGCCAAGCGAAATATCAAGACCGGCCAGGCCCAGGGCGCCGAGCTCATGATCTGGCTGAACACCCGTAACCTGCCACCTGACAGCACGCGCATCGTGTGGGTCGATGGCGTGCGCTGGTATCTGGCGCACTGGGTAGCCACCCATCGCGGCGGGGCGTCGTGGAACTACATCCAGTTCCGCAGGGTCCATCCTGTCCGGGGCGTCAAGAACCTCCGGCTGAACCCGTTCATTCACCACGCCGAGCGCTATCGCCTGGTCAGCCGACGGTGGTGGCTGCTGAACATCGAAGCTGGCTTCGAGATCCAGCATGGCGGTATGGGCCTGTCCGGCCACCAGTTCTGGGCCAGGTCGTAGCACCCGTCAGCGCGACGGCTTGCGGGTCATCCGCCGCCCCGGGCTCCGCGCTGAACCTGCAGCAGGTATTCCGTGCGGTTGAGCGGATTGCGGTCGGTCCGCGGCCTGGCCGGTATCAGGCCGCGGACAGCCTGGTAGCGGGCGAACCCTGATTCGAGCACCCCCTCGCCGCGGGTGAGCGACGGAACCCGCTGCTGCAGGTCATGTACCCGGCCGACCGGGATCTCGCCCTCAAGGACGCAGGAAGCACCGCGAATCTCCGGCGCCCGCGGAACGGCGCTTAGCCGGGCAAGCGTGGTCAGCAACGCGGGCAGGCAGTCCGCCGGAAACTCCAGCCGGAAGCCGTTGACAGGCTCGCAGACTTCCGTGCCTGCCCGCTGCAGTGCGCTCATCAGCACCAGCGGCGTGAGGTTGCGGAAGTCCTCGCCCGTGCTCGACAAGCTCTTGTTGAACCGCTGGTGGCCGAGACTGTGCTTCCCCAGGTAGCCCGAATGCGTCATCGCGATCACGCAGTCGGTTACCTCCCAGCCGTAGATGCCTTGCCGCAGGGTTTCCCGCACGGTGTCCTCGACCGCCCGGAAGAACGCGAGCGGCATGGACCCAAGATGCGCCTCGAGCTGGAACCCCACGCCTGAGCCGATGGCGGCCGGCTCGACGCGAAGCCCGACCGTGGCGAGGAACGGATTGGGCGCCTCGTGCAGGCGCTCGACAGCCGCACCGGCGCCCGCGGGCCGTTCAATGCAGATCGTCGTTGACTCGCGGAAACCGACGTCGAGGCCGAAGTCGCTGGCCAGCGTTGCCTGGATGACCTCCTTCTGCACCTCTCCGTAGAGCGAGACGAGCAGCTCCTGCCGCACATCATCCTGCCGCAGGTTGATCAGCGGGTCCTGCTCGGCGAGCGTAGTCAGCGCGACATGCAGCGCGCCCTTGTCAGCCGGCCGGGCCGGGGTGACCACCGTTTCCAGCGTGGGCGGGGCGAAGTAGTGACCCGTGGCGGTTGCCCGGTGGGCGCCGAGCACGTCACCGACCTGGACCCCGGCCAGGCCCCAGAGCCTGGCAATCTGCCCCGCGCCTGCCGACGCGCGCCGGACCGCCGAGCCGTGATCGAAGACGCTGATCGCGGCGACCTTGTCCTCGCTTCCTTCGCCGAACTGCAGCCGGTCCCGGATGCGCACGGTCCCCGAGAACATCCGGGCATACGCGATCTTCTCCCCAGCCGGGCCGCGCTCGACCTTGAAGACCGAGCCCGACACCGGGCCGCCGGTGCGGCCCTCGGCCGCGGGCAGCAACTCCGTGATGCCGGCCATCAGGCAGTCCACGCCCGCGCCGGTGATGGCCGAGCCGAAGAAGACCGGGTGCACCAGGGACTTGCCTACCTGCGCTGCGAGCTCGGCCCTGAGCCGGCCGTAGGAGATCGTCGCCTCGTCCGCTACGTAGGCGGCCAGCAGCGCATCGTCGTGCCCGGCAAGCACGCCACCCAGGCCGTCGGTAAAAGCGGCATCGGCGGGGCCGAACGCGGCGAACTCGGCGCTGCGCGTGCCGAGCTTGCGCGCAGTTCCCATCACGGCGATGGTCAGGGCGAGCTTCGACGAGATTTCCTGCAGCACCTGGTCATACCGTGCCCCGCCGCGGTCGATCTTGTTGACGAAAATGATGGTGGGAACGCGCAGCCGCTGCAGTGTCCGCATCAGCACGCGGGTCTGCGCCTGCACGCCCTCAACTGCGGAGATGACGAGCACTGCGCCGTCGAGCACGCTCAGTACCCGCTCCACCTCGGCGATGAAGTCCGGGTGGCCGGGTGTGTCGATCAGGTTGACCGTGACATCACCGATGGTGAACGAGACGACGGCCGACTTGATCGTGATGCCGCGCTGCCGTTCCAGCGCCAGCGAGTCGGTCTGGGTGCTTCCGTCATCGACGCTGCCGACCTCGTCGATGACACCGGCGGCGAAGAGCAGCCGCTCGGTCAGGCTTGTCTTACCGGCGTCTACATGCGCCAGGATTCCCAGGTTCAGCGTTCGCACGAAGCGTCATGTCCCTTGAAGAGGCGGAAATTGCCATCTCGGTAAACATGAGCTTTGCCCGCATCTGGGTGTCTCCCTGGTTGCTCGGCGCGGCAGTCGTTCGGCGCGGCGGATGCACCAGCCCCGTCGGCAAGTGCACGTACAGCCTGCGACTACAGCATGACTGCCGGATGATCGCAACTGGTTATTCGCGCTCCCCTTCCCGTACCAGTGCCGACGTGATCGGCACCCCACGCCCGGTCACCTGGCCCAGGCAAGCCCGAACCGGCCTAGGCATTGGACGCACGGCTCTGACCTACCAGGCGAATCCGACGTAGCCTCCGCTGGTCTGGAACCCGCCGCTGTTCATCGCAGTCAGCAGGGCCGCCAGCGCCACGTGCGGGAGCGGGAGCGGGGTGAACTTGTCGCCGGTGAGGAAGCCCACTTCGCCGAGTCTCCCATGGGGCGTTTCCACGATGAGCCTGCTGCCGGAGAGGTTGGACCAGGCGACCATCTGCCTAGCCTTGCTGGGCAACACCCCTCGCCCGTGCAGCTGCCACCGTGCCGCGACGCGAAGGAGCGCGCCGGTGCGGACCGAGTAGACGCCGAGCGCGCCAGACTCAGTGGTTCTTCCCGGCCGGGCGGGTATGCCACCGTATCCGCCGATCAGCTTTGTGCCATCCGGGGTGATGAAACTGGAGAAACCACGCGCGCCGCGCAAGGTGACTAGTTTGCTGGCCGCCAGGTTCGTACCCGGCGCGGCCGTGTCCAGCAACCGCATCTGCGTGGGGCCGCTGCGGATGACGCCGCTGGGTTCGATGAACATCTGCCCGACAGCCAGGACTCGCCCATCCGATGTCCAGGCACCCAATCCGGTGAGCACTGGGGTTGCCGCTGGGGGCGGCGACACCCACTGCCGCATCTGGCTGGTGGCCAGCGTGATCACCTGGACGACCGCGGTCTTGCCGCTGCCGCCGTAGGCCACGGCAAGCTTGGTGCCATCTGGTGACAGGGCGAGGGTCGGGTTTTGCGCCGCTGTCAGCGTCTCGGGGAGGGGCAGCGCGGACAACCGCCGGCGGCCGCTTGGGGTGATGCGCAGGATCATGAACTTCAGCGGTGTCTTTTGATCCTGCTTGTACCTTTCATTGCCTGTCTTGTCGTAGGTGTATCGCTGCGCGGCGAATACGAACGTGCGGTCGCTGGCGGCGCCGGTGAATGACTCGAAGGCGTTATAGGGCGCGGGCGGGCTGACTGTGGCGACGACCTTGCCGTTGGCGGTGGCCCGGATCTTGACGTAGCGGGCAATAACGCCGTCACCGTATTGGGTGCCATGGACGGTGCGGCTGAAGGTGCTTCCCTGGACCGCGTACGCGTAGTAGGACGGGATACCGGAGTACGACACGCCGCCGGGTGCTGGCGGCTTCGGCCCGGGGCGGGAAACGGCATACGCGATGGCAAAGATCACCGCGGTGACAGCGGCGGCCGCGGCCAGCGCAGTTATCCAGGCTGGCCAGCGCCGCGGGACCCTGCGCCGCAACCTGCTGAGCGGGCGCGGCCCCTGCGCGGGCAGCCGCAGGGCCGGGATGCTGCCGGGCTCGATCAGCTCCGATTCGGCCTCCAGCTCTGCGCGGAGCCGGTCTTCCAGCGGGGTCACAGCTCCTCCTGAAGCATTCTGCCCAGAGCAGCCAGCGCCCGGGAGGTGGTGGATTTGACGGTGCCGAGGCTGACGCCCATGGCCAGCGCGGTTTCCTGCTCAGGCAGGTCGGCGTAATAGCGGAGCACTAGTGCCTCGCGCTGCCGGGACGGCAGGCGCCGCAGCGCCGCCACCGTTTCCCGGCGTTCCTCGGTCGCCAGCATGGTGGCTTCCGCTGATGCGACGGCGGGAACGGCTAGCGGCCGGGGAACTCGCCTGGTGCTGCGCAGCGCCGACCGGGAGCCGTTGAGCACCGATATCCGCACGTAACCGAGAGCGTTGGCGTGGTCAGAAATGCGGTCCCAGGCCCGGTACAGGCCGCAGAAGGCCTCCTGCACCACATCTTCGGCCGTCTGCCGGTCCCCGAGCATGAGGAACGCGAGCCGGGTCAGACCCAGCGCGTGTTCCTGGTAGACCGCAGTGACTGCCTGGTCGGCGTCCACTCCGCCGTCTTCCGCGCCGCTATCGGCGCCGTCCGATCCTGGCGTCATAGCGGCCGGGATCCGGTCATGGCGGAGGGCGAGGCAGCGGCCGCGCAGCTGCGCGATTCAGCGTCCACGTATCAGAGACGCCAGCGCTGGCCAAAGGTTGCCTGGACTCGCAAGGAAGTGCTGGACATGCGGCTACTGGTGGTCATCAGCGACGAACTGCTGTGCAGCGGCGATGCCCGGGGAACTGACCGCCACCCTCACCATCGACGCCAAGGCCGACCAGACCAGTGCGCTCATCGACACCCTCGGCCTCGGCTGGCTGGCTGGCGGGTCACCGACAGAATTCGCTGGCCTGGGGGTTTGGCTGGCTGGGGGGTGGTGGTTCCCGGGCTGGGCGGGGTGATCTCCCGGGGTTTTCAGGTGGTTGTGGTGTCTTTGCGCAAGATGAGTTCGGCGGCCTGGCCGGAGATGGCTTCCATTTCGGTGATGGTGGCGCGGAGTTCGCGCTGGTTGGCGATCCATTCGGCGTAGCGGGCGGCCTGGGCGGGGGTGAGCCGGCGGGTGATGGTTTTGCCGGCGACTTTGCGGGTGAGCTGGTAGTAGGGGCCGTGCGGGCAGGGCGGGTCAGCCTGGCAGCGGCAGCCGGGCTTGCCGCAGGTGGTGTAGCGGCGGGTGAGGCTGCCGGGGACGGCGAAGCCGAGCTGGCCGAGGCGGGCGGCGAGGGCCTGGTGGCGGCTGCGCAGCTGCTGGAGGTCGTCGGCCATGTGCATATTCTTGCGCGCGCCTTCCCCGCCTGATGCCTGACAGTATATAGGCTGTCCGAAACCGGGAGGCCGGAGGCGGGCGGTGGGGACGGCGGCGGCAGGGTCGTGGCAGGAGCCGCTGCTGGCTGCGGTGGTGATGGCGGCGCGGGAGCGGCCGCGGGCGCGTTCGCTGCTGGGGTTGCTGGCAGGGTTCGCGGCGGGCCGGGGGATCGGGCCGCTGCCGGGGCAGCTGCTGGATTATGACGTGATCGAGGCGTTCTGCGTGGCGGGCTGCGCTGGCGCGGCGCCGTCGACGCGGGGGACTTACCGTTCGGTGCTGTATCAGCTGGCCGCCCCGGTGCACGGGCAGCCGGGCCGGCGGGCGACGCCTTTTGCGGGGGCGCGGGCGCCGGCGCCGTACTCCTTTGATGAGCGGGCGGGGCTGGCTGCGCTCGCGCGGGCGCAGCGGGGCCCGGGGAAACGCGCGTCGGCGCTGGCGATGGTCGTGTTCGGGATCGGGGCGGGGCTGCGGCCCGGGGAGCTGGCCGCGCTGCGCGGCAGCGGCATCACCGGGGCCGGCGGCCGGGCCGTTGTCCGCATCAGCGCCGGCCCGGCGCCTCGCGTGGTGCCGGTGGCCTGGCGTTATGCGGGCCGGGCGCTGGGGCTGGCCCGCCGCGCCGCCGATGGTTACGTGTTCCGGCCCGGCCCGGCGGACCGCGGATACAAGAACTTCGTCAACGACTTCGCCCGGGACCTGGGCGGCGATCCGGACGTGCCCGCGGTGTCGATGAGCAGGGCGCGCTCCAGCTTCATCTGCGATCACCTGGCCGCGGGCACCTCGCTGGCCGGGCTGCTGGCGGCCGCCGGGATCACCGAAGCGGAGTCGCTGGCGCGTTATGCCCGCCACGTCCCCGGCGTGAGCTCATCGAAGGCGGCGCTGCGGGCTCGCTGGCTCGCGGAGGGCCGCCGGTGAGCCGCGCCGGCCTGAACGTGCCCGCCGCCAGTGCCGTGAGCGAGGAGACGGTCGCGTTCGCCGCCGAGCTGACCGGCCGCAGCGGCAAGGCCCCGGTCATCGAGGCCGCCCTGGTGCATCCGACCGGGCGCCGCCGGCCGCTGCCCGTCCGGGCCGTGCTCACCGCGCTGGTCGCCCTGGCGCTGGATGACCGGCCGCTGTTCCTCACCGACGCCACCCGGCTGCTGTTCCAGCAGGCCCCCGGTGCGTCCCGGGCGCTGCCCGGCGTCCCGGGCACCGCCGCCGGCAAGCGGGCGTTCCTGGCCGCTTACCGCCGGGTGCGGTACTGCTTCCACGCCATCTTGTCGGTCATCGACCCCTCTCCGCTGCCGAAAAACCGGCAGCTGACCCCCGGCCAGCTCGCCGCCAGGACCCGGAAAATGACCCCGGCCCAGGCCGACGCCGCCCGCCAGCGGCTGGAAGAGTTCATCAACTCGCTGCTGGAGGCCAGCATCGGCGTCCTGGAGGAAGAGGAACGCGCCGCGTTCGACGGGTCCGCCGGGCTGGACGCCACCGCGGTCCCGCTGTTCTCCCGCGGCCCCTCCAAACGGACCGGGCTGTGCGCCAGCGACCCGGACGGCGGCTGGTACGTCCGCGAAGGCGACCACCGCGACGCCGAAGACCACCAGGGCAGGAAACGCACCAAAATAGCCTGGGCACTGGAAGCCGCCATCGCCACCACCGCCCGCCCGCCCGGCGCCGAGCCGGCCTGCCCCAACCTGGCCATCGGCCTCGCGCTGACCCGGCCCGGCGCCGACCCCGGCGGCACCGGCACCCGCGTCCTGGCCTCCGCCGCCGCCCGCGGCCATAAGGCCAGCTGGCTCGGCTTCGACCGCGCTTACACCGCCGCGCTGCCGGAACGATTCCACCTGCCCGCCAGGGCGCTGGGCTACAAGCCGGTGATGGACTACCGCGCCGACCAGCTCGCCATCCAGGCCACCACCGGCGGTGCCGTCCTGGTCGAGGGCACCTGGTACTGCCCGGCTATGCCCGAACCCCTCATCACCGCCACCGTCAGCCTGCGCGACCACGCCATCGGCCAGGCCGCCTACGACACCCAGATCACCGCCCGCGCCCCCTACCAGCTCAAACGCAAAGACGGCCCCGACACCGACGGATACCAGCGGCTATCGTGCCCCGCCGCCGGCGACCGCCCCCGGCTCATCTGCCCGCTGCGCGAAACCTCGCTATCCCCCCGCGACGGCCGGGCCAAGATCTTCGACCCGCCCGCCGACCCGCCGAAAGTCTGCCGCCAGGCCGCGATCACCATCGCGCCCGACGCCGGCGCCCGCTACCGCCAGGACCTCCCCTACGGCAGCACTGCCTGGCAGGCCCGCTACGCCACCTTGCGCAACACCATCGAAGGCCTCAACGGATATGTGAAAGACCCCGCCCACCAAGCCCTCGCCCAGCCAGCACGCCGCCGCGTCC
>PMSW01000159.1:24287-35781 GCA_003168215.1 Actinomycetota bacterium | reverse complement strand
TTGCGTACCGCCTCCTCGACCCTGCGCAGGCCGCCTTCGAGTTTCTCCTGTGCATCGCGAGGCACGCCGCCCGCGCGCTCCCAGCGCTCCTGAATGCCGCGCAGCACCGAGCGGGCTGTCCTGGCGTTCGTCACCGGCAGCAGCTTCTCGGCCTCCGCGAGCAGTTGCTCCTTCACCGTCGCGTGCTCGCGAAGCTCGGTGTCCTTGGCGGAGTGGATCTTCGCACGTTCGGCGAAGAAGCTGTCCTGGGCCGCCTTGAACCGGTTCCACAGCTCTTCCTCGGCAGCGCGGTCGGCCCGGCCCGCATCCTTCCACGAGCGCATCAGCTCACGGTAGGCCGTGGCCGTCGGCCCCCAGTCGGTGGAGGNNCGCTTGGTGAACGCGTTGCGCGCGGCGGACAGCCGCTTCCATAGCGCAGTCTCGACGGCGCGGTCAGCCCGCGGCGCGGCCTTCCACTCTTCCAGGAGCTGCCGCATGCGCTCGCCGCTGATCTTCCAGTGCGTCGCCTCGGCGGCGATGCGCTCGGCCTCGGCGACGATCCGCTCCTTGCGGTCCTGTGCCTCGCCGCGGGCCTGGTCCCGGGCGGCCTTGTTCTCATCGCGGCGATGGTCGACCAGCCCGGTCATGGCATCGAGCTTGCTCCGCAGCCCGTCAAGGTCTCCGACGCAATGCGCCTCGGCGACGGTTGCGAGCAGCCGCGTAATGGTCGTCCTGGCCTGGCCGGGGGAGAGGTCCGTGGTGGAGATTCGCTGCTCAAGCAGGCTGACTTCGGTCTCAAGCGAGAGGTACTTCCGCTTGAAGAAGGCGAGGGCCTCCGCCGGAGTACCCGCCTGCCAGGAGCCCGCCACGCGCTCGCCGTCGGCGGTGCGCACGTAAACGGTGCCGTCGTCGTCTACCCGGCCCCACGGATCGTTGGCGGTGCTCACCACGAACCTCCTGCTCAGTACCTGGCCGGCCAGGCGCGTGCCGGTCAGGTCTTCTTGATGGTCACGCTCTTGATGACGACCTTCTCCTTCGGATGACCGTCACCGGGACCGTTGGCGTTGTCACTGCCCGCCTTGGCCACATTCTGGATGATATTGAGTCCGCTGACGATGGTGCCAAACGGTGTGTATGTGGGTTGCAACTGGGCGCTGTCCTTGTAGACGAGGAAGAACTGGCTGCCGTTGGTGTTGGGAGCGGAGTTGTTGGCCATCGCCACGGTGCCAGCCGGGTACTTGGCTCCGGCGAGGTTCTCGTCGTCGAACTTGTAGCCCGGGCCGCCCTTGCCCGTCCCGGTCGGATCCCCGCACTGCAGCACGAAGTAGCCCGACGTCGTCAGCCGCTGGCAGTGAGTGTCGTTGAAGTACTTCTTGGCGGCCAGGAAGACGAAGGAGTTCACCGTGCAGGTCGCTTTGCTGTTGCGCAGGTTGATGACGATGTCGCCGCGGTTGGTGTGAATCGTCGCCTGGTACTTGGCCTTGTAGCGCGGCCGGGCGGGCGGCATGCCAACATCGCGGGCGGCCGGCGGGCTGGCCGTGTACGTGCAGTGCCTCGCGGGCTCAGCCGGCGTCGGCGTCGGCGTCGCAGCGGGCGTCGGGGTAGGCGTGGCGCCCGCGGCCGGCTTGGTGGCGGCTGCGTCAGCGTGCTGGCCATGCCCGCGGAACAGGAAGAAGCCGCCGGCGGCGAGCGCGATGACGAGGAGGCATACCGAGGCGAGCGCCGTCCACCGCCGCGTCCGCTGGTATCGCTGCTCCTGCCGGACCGCACGGCGCTCGTAGCGCTCGCGCGCAAGCCTGCGCTGGCGTTCCTTCTTACCCGCCACCTGTCCAGCCCTCCCATGGTCCGTGCCGTCCCGCCACGTGCCCAGCCTTTCCGCGGACCGTGCCGTGCTGGCTGATCATCGAAACCTCGCGAATCGTACCTGCACCCGGACTCCAGTGAACCCCCCGTTACCGGTTCGAGCCAAGGCCGTCGTTGCACCGCCACCAGAGGGCGACCGAATCCACCGTTATCGGCCCGAATAGCCAGCCAAAACTAGCTGGAAGTGGTGCGACGGCCCGGCCAGCAGCGGGCCTGACAAGCCAGCACGACACAGGCCAGCACCGCGTGACGGCAGCATGCTTCGGTAGCCTGGACGCACGTTCGGTAGCCAGCCGGCCGCCACTAGGGAGGCCGGCCGCCCCTCAGGAGGGAGGACGGCCATGCTCATCGCCGGATTCCCCGCTGGCTCGTTCGCCGCGAACTGCTACGTGGTGGCCGCCGGGCCCGGCGAGCAGTGCCTGATCGTGGATCCCGGCCAGGACGCGGAGCCAGGCATCGAGGAGATTATCCAGCGGCACCGGCTGCAGCCCGCCGCCGTCCTGCTCACCCACGGCCACATTGACCACATCTGGTCGGTGGCCCCGGTCTGCGGTGCCAGGAACATCCCCGCCTACATTCATCCCGCGGACCGGGCGCTGCTCAGCGATCCGGCGAGTGGGCTCTGGCCGCAGGCAGCCCAGGCCGGGTCCGCGCTGCTGCGCGGCCTTACCTTCACCGAGCCGGACGAGGTGGCCGAGCTGACCGACGGTGCCATCCTGGAACTGGCCGGCGTGGAGGTCGTGGTCGATCACGCCCCAGGGCACACGCCCGGCTCGGTGACTTTCCGCCTGCCCGGCGCCGGCGGGGCTGGCGGTGGTCCCCGGGCTGGCGCCGATGGCGATGGTGGTGGTCCCGGAGCCAGGGACGGCGGTTCCGGGGCCGGTGATCCGGCGGTTCTCTTCTCCGGCGACCTGCTGTTCGCCGGGTCGATCGGGCGCACCGACCTTCCCGGCGGTGACTATGCGACGATTCTGGACAGCCTCGCCCGGGTCTGCCTGCCGCTCGCTGATGAGACCGTCGTGCTTGCCGGGCACGGCCCGCAGACCACGATCGGCGCCGAGCGGGTAGCCAACCGCTTCCTGGCCGGGCTGGCGCCGGCATCCGGACCCGCGAGGGGCCTCTGACAGCCAGGTCGCGGCAGCATCTGGGCCGCCGGGAACAAGCGGCGGCAGGAAGAACGGCACCAGGCCGGCCCGCACAACGCACAACGCACAACGGAGAGGTGAGCGAAGCGATGATCCGCACCCATGAGGCTGGCACGCTGCGCGCGTCGCTGGCGGGGCAGCAGGTCACGCTGGCCGGCTGGGTAGCGCGCCGTCGTGACCACGGCGGCGTGGTCTTCATCGACCTGCGGGACGCCAGCGGGGTAGCGCAGATCGTGTTCCGCCAGGAGGATCTGGCCCACGACCTGCGCGCCGAGTTCTGCGTCCGGGTGACCGGCGAGGTGCGGCGCAGGCCCGCGGGCAACGAGAACCCCGAGTTGCCCACGGGGGATATCGAGGTGGCGGTCGCCGAGATCGAGGTACTCGCCGAGTCCGACCCGCTGCCCTTCCCGGTCGAGAGCGGCGGCGAGCTGAACGAGGAGGTGCGGCTGCGCTACCGCTACCTCGACATCCGCCGGCCCGAGATGACCGCCGCGCTGCGCGCCCGCTCCACGGCCGCTTACCTGGTCAGCGACGTGATGCGGGACCGCGGTTTCGTGAACGTGGAGACCCCGTTCCTGACCAGGTCCACGCCGGAGGGCGCGCGCGACTTCCTGGTGCCGGTGCGGCTGCGCCCCGGCAGCTGGTACGCGCTGCCGCAGTCCCCGCAGCTGTTCAAGCAGCTGCTGATGGTCTCCGGCCTGGAGCGCTACTACCAGCTGGTCCGCTGCTTCCGCGACGAGGACTTCCGGGCTGACCGGCAGCCCGAGTTCACCCAGATCGACATCGAGATGTCGTTCGTCACCAGGGAAGACGTGGTCGAGGTCGCCGAAGATCTGGTGGCGCGGCTCTGGTCGCAGATCGCCGGGTATGAGGTGCAACGGCCGATCGCCCAGATGACCTATGCCGATGCGATGGCACGGTTCGGCTCGGACAAGCCAGACCTCCGCTTCGGCAACGAGCTTTCCGACCTGACCGCATATTTCTCGCAGAGCGAATTCCGGGTATTCCAGGCGCCGCACGTCGGCGCGGTCGTCATGCCCGGCGGCGCGTCCCAGTCGCGCAAGGAGCTGGACGGCTGGCAGGAATGGGCGCGCTCGCGCGGCGCCCGCGGCCTGGCCTACGCGACGATCGGCGCGGACGGGCTGGTCGCTGACGCCGGGCCGGTGGCCAAGCACCTGTCCGGAGCCGAGCGCTCGGGCCTGGCGGCCGCGACGGGTGCCGGCCCCGGCGACTGCGTCTTCTTCGCGGCCGGGCCCGCCCATGCCGCCCGCTCCCTGCTCGGCGCGGCCCGGCTGGAGATCGGCCAGCGGTGCGGCCTGATCGATCCGGCAGCGTGGGCTTTCACCTGGGTGGTCGACGCGCCCATGTTCGAGGAGGACGGCGAGGGCGGCTGGACCGCCGTGCACCACCCGTTCACCTCGCCGCTGCCGGACTGGGCGGAGAAGTTCCCCAGCGAGCCCGAGGGCGCGCTCGCCGACGCCTACGACATCGTCTGCAACGGTACCGAGATCGGCGGCGGCTCCATCCGGATCCACCGCCCGGACATGCAGCAGCAGGTCTTCGACGTCATCGGGCTGACCCGGGAGCAGGCCACGTCGCAGTTCGGCTTCCTGCTCGATGCGCTGCGGTTCGGGCCGCCCCCGCATGGCGGCATCGCCTTCGGCTGGGACCGGCTGCTGATGCTGCTGACCGGCCGCGACTCGATCCGCGACGTGATCGCCTTCCCCAAGGCAGCATCGGGGCTTGACCCGCTGACCGGCGCCCCGACCCCGATCACGGCCGCGCAGCGCAAGGAGGCCGGCATCGACGCGAAGCCAGCCGCCCGCCCGGCCCCGGACACCGCGCTAGCCGCCCCTGGCAGCTAGCGGCAAGGTGGTGAATCCGGGCATCGCGCACCATGAGTGGTGATCGATCCCCGGATTCACCACCTTGCCTGTGCCCCGGGCGTGACCGGCGCAGCGGATGAGCTGAGGCTAAGACGGCTGCGCGGGGGCGATCCGTGCCCGGGGGTACTGTCAGGCTGTGGCCACCACCGGGGCCGGCCAGAGCGACAGCCTTTTCGACGCGGCCGAGCAGGAAGCAGCGNNATCGGGCAGCGGCACCTGACCGGCGAGGGGACGCCGTTCCGCAAGCTGGCCGATCACGATGCCGCGATGTCGCTGCTGCTCTGGGGCCCGCCGGGCACCGGCAAGACGACGCTGGCGCAGGTCGTCAGCAACGTCACCAAGCGGCGCTTCACCGAGCTGTCGGCGGTGACGGCCGGCGTCAAGGACGTGCGCGCGGCCATCGACGCCGCCCGGCGCGAACTCGGCCTGAGTGGCAGGCAGACCGTGCTGTTCATCGACGAGGTGCACCGGTTCAACAAGGCACAGCAGGATGCGCTGCTGCCCGCGGTGGAGAACCGGTGGGTGTCCTTCATCGGCGCGACGACGGAAAACCCCTTCTTCTCGGTCGTCGGCCCGCTGCTGTCCCGGTCGCTGCTGCTCACCCTGGAGCCGATCGGCGACGGCGACATGCGCGCCGTGATCGAGCGGGCGGTGGCCGACGAGCGCGGCCTCGGCGGCGCCGTCAGCCTGGAAGACGGGGTCACCGACCTGCTCGTCCGGCTGGCCGGCGGCGACGCGAGGCGCGCGCTCACCTACCTGGAGGCGGCGGCGCTCGGCCTGCCGGCTGGCGGCCGGGTGGACGTCGCGGGAGTGGAGCGGGCGGTCGACCGCGTGGCGGTCCGCTATGACCGCGGCGGTGACCAGCACTACGACGTGATCAGCGCTTTTATCAAGAGCATGCGGGGCAGCGACGCCGACGCCGCGCTGCACTACCTGGCCAGGATGATCGAGGCGGGCGAGGACCCCCGGTTCATCGCCCGCCGGCTCATCGTGCATGCCAGCGAGGACGTCGGGATGGCCGACCCGTCGGCGCTGCAGATCGCGATCGCCGCCGCGCACGCGGTCGAGTTCGTCGGCCTGCCGGAGGCCAGGATCAACCTGGCCCAGGCCGTCATCCACGTGGCCCTGGCGCCGAAGTCCAACGCGGTGATCAAGGCGATCAACCGCGCCGCGGCGGACGTCCGCGCGGGCCTGATCGGCCCGGTGCCCGCGCACCTGCGGGACGCCAGCTACCGCGGCGCGGAGCGGCTCGGGCACGGCACCGGCTACCGCTACCCGCATGACTTCGCCGAGGGGGTCATCGGGCAGCAGTACGCGCCGGACGCGGTGGCCGGCCGCCGCTACTACGAGCCAACCCGGCACGGGGCCGAGGCGAGGTATGCCGAGCGGAATGAGCGGATCAGGGCGATCCTGGACGATGCCGAGGACGCGGCGGGCCCGGCAGCGGCGCCCGGCCACGAAAATTCCTGAACGGGCCGTCCGGGCCGGTCCCGGCAGCAGGCCGCTGCTCCGGGGAGCAGCCACGAAAATTCCTGAACGGGCCGTCCGGGCCGGTCCCGTCAGCTAGCGACTGCTCCGGGCGCCAGTGGCGAGCAGCCCTGTATCCGTCCATGTGGGCGCGCAGCAGGCGGTAGGGTCGGGCAGGAAACAGGCCGGGCGAGCTGGCGAAGGAGCAGCCTGACGTGACTACCGGGCAGCTGGCAGAGCTGATCGCGGCGGGATTCTTTGCGGTGGGAGTGTGCGCCGCCGTCTACGTGCTGATCCGGCTCGGCCGGCTCATCTCCGAGGCCACCAGGATGGTGTCGGACCATCGTGATCGCGCCGACCTGCTCCTGCAGCGCGCCCAGTCGGCCGTCGACCGGGCCGGCGAGCAGCTCGCCAGGACCGACGCCATTACCGCGAGCATGGACGATGTCAGCGCGAACATGGCGGAGCTGTCCGGGCACGTGTCGGCCATGGCCGGCCTGGCCAGGGCTATTTCGGGCGGCTTCGGCGCCCCGCTGCTCAGGATTTCCGCGCTCGCCTACGGCGTGCGCCGGGCCACCGGGCTCCGGCTTGGCGCCCTGGCGGGCGGGCGGCCAGCACAACCGGCTATCGAGCCGGACAGGGGAGCGCGACGGTGATCAGGAGGCTCTTCTGGCTGGCGGCCGGAGTTCTGCTCGGCGTGACCGGATACCGGCGGGCCAGCCGGCTCGTGCGCTCAATGCGTCCCGGCGAGATTCTTGCCCGCCAGTCCTGGGCGGTCATCCGCCCCGGCGGCGCGGCCCGGTCCGGCCGCCCGGCGGCGCGCCGCGGTGCCGGTGAGCGGCGCGGGATCGGTGAGCGGCGCGGGATCGGTGAGCGGCGCCGGATCGGGCCGTTCGTGCGCGATGTGCGGGACGGCATGGAACTCTATCTGGATCGTCACTCCGGGCAGCCTGGCCCTGCTTTCGCAGGACAGCAGGTGGCGGCACGACTCGCTGGCCAGGCGGGCATGAACGGCAGCTATTCCGATACCGACAATTACTCTGACACCGACAATGCGAAGGATGGCCGATGATGGAATCGGCAGAGATTGCCCGCCGTTTCCTCGGCTATTTCGAGCGGCACGGGCACACGGTAGTTCCCTCGGCCAGCCTGATTGCCGATGATCCGACGCTGCTGCTGGTTAATGCCGGGATGAATCCGTTCAAGCCCTATTTTCTCGGCCAGCAGGCACCGCCTTTCCCGCGGGCGACCAGCGCCCAGAAATGCGTGCGCACGCCGGACATCGAGGAAGTGGGCAAGACCACCAGGCACGGGACGTTCTTCCAGATGCTGGGGAACTTCTCGTTCGGCGATTACTTCAAGGACCGTGCCATCCCGTATGCGTGGGAGCTGCTGACCGGCCCTGAGGCCGACGGCGGGTTCGGTTTTGCCGAGGATCGCCTGTGGGTCACCGTCTACCACGACGACGACGAGGCGGCGGGGCTGTGGCGGGAAATGGTCGGCGTGCCCGAGGGGCGTATCCAGCGCCGCGGCATGGCTGACAACTTCTGGTCGATGGGCGTGCCAGGGCCGTGCGGGCCGTGCTCGGAGATCTACTACGACCGCGGGCCCGAGTACGGGCCCCAGGGCGGTCCGGTGGTGGACGAGGACCGCTACCTGGAGGTATGGAATCTCGTCTTCATGCAGTTCATCCGCGGGGAGGGCCCGGGCAAGGAGGGCTACCCGATCATCGGCGAGCTGCCGTCGAAGAACATCGACACCGGGATGGGCCTAGAGCGGATGGCCGCGCTGCTGCAGGGCGTCGACAACATCTACGAGATCGACACCATGTGGAAGGTGCTCGACCGCGCGGCGGAACTGACCGAGCAGAAGTACGGCCGGGATCACCGGACCGACGTCGCGCTGCGGGTCGTCGCCGACCACGTGCGCACCGCGGTGATGCTCGTCGCCGACGGCGTGCTGCCGTCGAACGAGGCACGCGGTTACGTGCTCCGCCGGATCCTGCGCCGGAGCATCCGCAACCTCCGGCTGCTTTCGGGCTCGCAGCGCGGCGGGTCCGGCGGCTCGGCCGACCGTGACCGGGGCGGTCACGGCGAGCGCTACCTGCACGAACTGGCCGCGGTGGCGATCGACGCACTGGGCGACCAGTACCCGGAACTGCACCGCGACGCGCCGAACATTCACACCGTGATCGACGCCGAGGAGTCCGTCTTCCTCGGCACGCTGCGGACCGGCACCGCGATCCTGGACGCCGCGGTCGAGGAAACCAGGCGGCGCGGTGAGCAGGTCATCGGCGGCGGCCAGGCGTTCCAGCTGCACGACACCTACGGCTTCCCGATCGACCTGACCCTGGAAATGGCCGCTGAGCACGGGCTGGCCGTTGACGAGCCGGAATTCCGCAGGCTGATGGCACAGCAGCGGCAACGGGCCAAGCAGGACGCTGCCGGGAAGAAGACCGGCAACGCCGACATCTCGGTCTTCGCGGCCATCCTGGAGCGGTCCGGACCCGTCACGTTCACCGGGTACGACCAGGTGGCGGGAGACGCAACGGTGACCGGCCTGCTGGTAGGGGGTGCCCCCGTCGCCGCCGCCGGCGCCGGCACCGAGGTCGACGTGGTGCTCGACCGGACCCCGTTCTACGCCGAGGGCGGCGGCCAGCTTGCCGACGCCGGCCTGATCACCGCGCGCGGCGGCGGCGCCGGCGACGGCGCTCGCGTCGAGATCATCGATGTGCAGTCCCCGGTGGCCGGGCTCATTGTGCACCGGGGGAGGGTTACTAGCGGCGAGATCGCCGTCGGCGCAGCCGTCTACCCGGAGATCGACGTCGAGCGCCGCCGCGCGATTTCCCGCTCGCACACCGCGACCCACCTCGTACACCGGGCCTTCCGTGGCGCGCTCGGCGAGTCCGCCGCGCAGGCAGGCTCGGAGAATTCCCCGGGCAGGTTCCGGTTCGACTTCACCGCCGCAGGCGCCGTGCCGCCGTCGGTACTGCGGGACTGCGAAGACGAGGTCAATCAGGTTCTCATCACCGACACCGATGTCCGTGCCTTCCACACCTCGATCGACGAGGCGCGGGCGATGGGCGCGCTTGCGCTGTTCGGCGAGAAGTACGGCGAGCGGGTCCGCGTCGTCGAGGTCGGCGACTACTCGCGCGAGCTGTGCGGCGGCACCCACGTCGCGCGGTCCGGCCAGCTCGGCCTGATCAAGATACTCGGCGAGTCGTCGATCGGCTCCGGGGTGCGCCGGGTCGAGGCGCTGGTCGGCATGGACGCGTTCCGGTTCCTGGCCAGGGAGAACGTCCTGGTCAGCCAGCTCACCGAGCAGCTCAAGGCGCCCAGGGAGGAACTGCCGGAGCGTATCGCCGGCCTGGTGACCCGGCTGCGGGAGGCCGAGCGCGACCTGCAGCGGATGCAGTCCAGCCAGCTGCTCGGCGCCGGCGCCGAGCTCGCCACCCGCCCCGAGGACGTCAGCGGGGCCGCGTTCGTCGGGCACCAGGTTCCCGACGGCACCACGGCCGACGGGATCAGGAAGCTCGCGCTCGACCTCCGTGGCCGGCTGCCCGCGCAGCGTCCCGGCGTGGTGGTGGTAGCCGGGATTCCGGCGGACCGGCCGATTGTCGTCGTCACCGTCAACGACGCCGCGCGCAAGGCCGGCCTGACGGCCGGCGTGCTCGTGCTGCCAGCCGCCGAGCGGCTCGGCGGCCGCGGCGGTGGTAAGGACGACATCGCCCAGGGCGGCGGCGCGCCGCTCGGGGACGCGGCACAGGCGGCAATACAGCAGGCTTTTGACGCAGTTCGAGCTGTTGTCGGGAACACGATGGGCCGCGTGAAGTAGCGTGAGACCGTGCTGCAGCCACATCGTTGCCCAGCTGATACAAGCGACCGGGGAATTTTTTCCTTGAGGCGCGGTGTACGGCTGGCGGTCGACGTCGGGTCCGTGCGGATCGGAGTCGCGCGCAGCGACCCGGANNCGGCCACGATGCGGTCGAGATCATCGTCGGGCTGCCGACCGGCCTTTCCGGGCGGGAGGGCGCATCCGCGGCCGATGCCAGGAAGTTCGCCGCCGCCCTGGCCGGGCGGCTCGCCCCGCGCCCCGTGCGGCTGGTAGACGAGCGGTTCACCACCGTGCTCGCGCATGACGCACTCCGCCGCGGCGGCCGGGATGCCAGGGGCAGGCGCGCGGTAGTGGACAAGACCGCGGCGGCGCTGCTGCTGCAGGGGGCGCTCGATACCGAGCGTTCGACCGGCCAGCCGTCGGGCGAGCTTGTTGGGGCGGCCCCCGGAGCCACCGGATGACCGGGGACGGACTTCACGGGGAGAACGTGCGGGACGAGGCGCCCTGGCCACTAAGCGGGGATGCTGAGTCACCGAATGGGCACGGCCAGGCGCCCGTGCCCGCTGCAGACCAGGACGCCGAGTACGGCGCGGGGGAACCCTACGAGCAGGCGGGCGGCTATGGCCAGCCTGGCGGCTACTTTCATCCCGGCGTGCCGCCCGGCGGAGGGCCGCCCGGCTCCGCAGATCCTTACGGACCGCAGGGTCCCTATGGTCCGCAGGCGCCGCGCGTGCCGCAGCAGCGGCCTTCTGGCCAGCGGGATCCCTACGACCCGCTGACCGCGATCCGCTCCCAGGATCTGTATTCCGAGCCGGACTCGTACCACTCCCGCGAGCCGCACGCCGGCCCCGGTGACTACGCAGCGCCCAGGCCGTACGCGCCGTCCGTGCCCTACGCGGCGCCGGAGTCACCTGCGGCGCCTGACTCCTATGGCCTGCGGGATCCTCTCAGCGCATACAACCCCCGGTCCGCGAACGGCCAGCACGGCGCGGACCACCGGTACGGCCCGGCGGAGCGGCCCGGCCGGCCGTCTCAGCCGCCGGCCCGGGCCGGTGCCTACGATCCGCAAGATCCCTATCGCGGCCAAGATCCCCTCGACACATCGGTGCCGTACGTGCCGCTGGAGCCCGATGACCTGCCGCGCTCCCGCGGCGAATCGCATCCCTATGCCGAGACGCATCCGTATAGCCAGCCGGACGCCAACAGCCAGACCGATCCTCTCGGCGGCCGTGACCCCTACGGTCCTGCCGGCTCCCTCCGTGGCGGACCTGCCCCGTATGGGCCGCCGGCTCCCCATCGTTCGCCGGACCCTTATGGTTC
>PMSW01000159.1:0-24254 GCA_003168215.1 Actinomycetota bacterium | reverse complement strand
CGCGGCGCCCGGTTTCGCGGCGCCGTGGCCGGCCGGGTCCGCGCCACTGGGATCGGACTCCGACACTGACCCGTCTACCGCATCGACCGCCGGGCCGTTCCGCTGGCAGCCGGCGTCCGGCGTCCCCGGGCCGCAGCAGCCGGCGATCGCTGACCGTGGGCACGACAGGACTAACGACGACAGGGCTAACTACGTCCGCGGGAACGGGCGAGCTGGAGCGGACCCGGCCAGCTACGGCGCGGCGTACCGCCCGGAGGGCTACGGCCAGGCCGGACCCAGCACGGGAGTTAGCCCGCGCCTTCCGGCGGGCGGCGATCCGCGCTTTCCGGCGGGCGGCGATCCGCTCTATCCGGCGGGCGGCGATCCGCGCCTGCTGGCGGGCGATGACTCGCGCCTTCCGGCCGGCCGTGATTACGGCGATCTGCCGCCGCAGCCCGGTAAGCGCGGTCGGCCCGGGCGGCGCCGCTCTGCGGCTGACCCGCCAGCTGATACCCCGCGACTGCTGGCGGGCGATGACGGTGATTCCGGTGATCTGCCGCCGCAGCCCGGTAAGCGCGGCCGGTCCGGGCGGCGCCGGTCGGGGGCTGACACGTCCGACGGGCCGCCTCCATGGGCACGCGGGAAGCAGGGCCAGAGCTTCCCGGCCGGTACCGGTACCGGTACGAGGCCTGGGCCCGGGAACCGTAGCGCGGTACGAGGCGCTCAGGACCCGGGGGGCAGCGCTCCGCCGCGCGGCCGTGGGTCAGGCCGGAAATCCGGGCCCAAGCCGAAGCGCCGAAGTGGCGTGATCGCAGGGCTCATCGCCTCGCTCGTCATCGTCCTCGCGCTGGCCGGCGGAGCCTTCTACGTGTATCGCGCCTACCAGGCCAAGTACCATCCGGCGAACTTCACCGGCCAAGGCCACGGCACCGTCACGGTGCAGGTCCCTGCCGGAGCCACTGCCACTTCCCTGGCACCGGTCCTGCTGGCCGACGGCGTCATCGCCAGCAGCAGGGCCTTCGTCCTGGCGGCGGACGCCAGCACCAGCAAGCTCGGGCTACAGCCCGGGTTCTTCAAGATGCGCAAGGGCATGAGTGCCGCGCTGGCCTACCAGTTGCTGATTAACACAAAGAACCAGCTGGAGACCAAGATCATCTTCCCGGAGGGGCTGCGGGTCTCCAATGTCGTGCGCATCCTGGTCAAGCATGACCCGGCAATCCCGGCCACGGCCTACGCCGCGGCACTCAAAGATCCGACCGGGCTTGGCCTGCCTGCCTACGCCAACGGCAACCCGCAGGGCTATCTCTTCCCCGACACTTATAAGTTCCCGCCGCACACGTCCGCTCTCGCTGCCCTGAAGGACATGGTCACGCAGTTCAAGACCGTGGCGAGTATTGTCAACCTGCGTGCCGATTCGAAGACCGCCGAGGTGAGCGAGAACCACCTCATCATCGTGGCCAGCCTCATCGAGGCCGAGGGCGGCAAGTTCTCGGACTACCCGAAGATCGCGGAAGTGATCTATAACCGGCTGAATATGGGGATAAAGCTGCAGCTCGACAGCACGGTGGAGTTCGCGCTCGGCAAGTACGGGATCCAGGCCACTGACCAGCAGCTGCAGACGAAGTCGCCGTACAACACCTACCTGCACGCCGGCCTGCCGCCCGGGCCGATCGACAATCCCGGCGAGCTCGCGATCAACGCGGCGCTGCACCCGGCGCATGGCAAGTTCCTGTACTTCGTGACGGTGGACCCGCTGCATAAAATCACCAAGTTCACGGCGAGTGAAACGCAGTTCGAGCAGTTCGAGGCCGAGCTGGCGAAGAACATCAGGGACAAGACCTGACGGTTGCCCGGAGGAAGGCCGCGGTCCTCGGCTCACCGATCGCTCACTCCCTGTCCCCGGTGCTGCACACTGCGGCCTACCGGGCGCTCGGCCTGACCGGCTGGAGTTATCAGGCGATCGAGTGCACCGAGGCTGGACTGCCTGGCCTGCTGGGCGGATGCGGCGAGGGCTGGGCCGGGCTGTCGCTCACCATGCCGCTGAAGCGTGCCGTGCTGCCGCTGCTCGACCAGGTCGATCCGCTGGCCGCCGAGGTGGGCGCCGCCAATACGGTGACCTTCGCCGGCGGCGCCAGGCACGGCCACAACACCGACGTGCCCGGCATGATCGCGGCGCTGACCGCGGCCGGGGTCGCCGCGGCCGGGGTCGCCGCGGCCGGCTCCGCGGCGGACTCGGCTGCCGGGCCGGCGCTGATCCTCGGCGGCGGGGCTACCGCCTGCTCGGCGCTGGCCAGCCTGCGCGGGCTCGGCGCGACCGGGGCGACGGTGGCCGTCCGCGATCCGGCCAGGGCAGCGGACCTGCTGGCGACCGCTGACCGGCTGGGCATGCGGGTCCGGCTGGTCGCGTTCGGCGAGCACGAGGACCGCGGCTGGCCACTGCTGCTCTCTACTGTTCCGGCCGGGGCGGCCGACGGATATGCCGAACGGCTGCTGCGGGCCGCCACCCCTGCCCCGCTGGCCGTTCTGGATGTGGTTTACCACCCCTGGCCAACTCCGCTGGCCGCTGCGGCGGTGCAGGCGGGCGCCGTCGCGGTCAGCGGCTTCGATCTCCTGCTGCATCAGGCCGGCCCGCAGGTGGAGCTGATGACCGGTCTGCCAGCGCCGCTTGCGGCGATGCGGGCTGCGGGCGTTGCCGAGCTCGCGCGCCGGGCCGCACGCTAGCGGGAATACCATGGGCTACCCTGATGCGTTAGTGTGGTGTGACGATAAGTCCGGCGCAGTGTGCCGGAGATGCAAGCGGAGGACCACCTCGGCCGCCTCCCACCTGGCCAGCTCAGCTGCTGGCGGGTATGACCGGACAGCTCGTGAGGGCTGATCGATCAGGCCGGACGTCTGGGCGGCGGTGCGGATCCGCACCGCTGGCCGGGGTGTCGCGTGGCGGAGCCGGACCGGGCATGCCCGGGTGCCCGGTGCCGCGGCAATGGTGGCCCCGCGTGCAATGCCGTGCGGGGCTTTCTGCGTCGATGGGCGCAGCGGGCTCCCGCTGAGCTGCGGCAGGCGTCAGCCAGATACCCGCCAGGGGGACGTCCCCTGACGGGACAGTGACACAAGGAGGTCACATCAGCACCGAGCCCCGTATCAACGAGCGCATCCGCGTCCCCGAAGTACGGCTTGTCGGACCCGCCGGCGAGCAGGTAGGGATCGTCGCAATCAACGATGCGCTTGCGCTGGCCCAGGAAGCCGACCTCGACCTCGTCGAAGTCGCGCCGACCGCGCGGCCGCCGGTCTGCAAGCTGATGGATTACGGCAAGTTCAAGTACGAGTCCGCGCTCAAGGCCAGGGAGTCTCGCAAGAACCAGACTCAGACCGTCATCAAGGAGATCAAGCTCCGGCCGAAGATCGACCCGCACGACTATGGCACCAAGAAGGGCCATGTCGAGCGGTTCCTCAAGCAGGGCGACAAGGTCAAGGTGACGATCATGTTCAGGGGACGCGAGCAGTCCCGGCCTGAGCTTGGCCACCGGCTGCTGCAGCGGCTGGCCGAGGACGTCCAGGAACTGGGCTTCGTCGAGGCGCAGCCCAAGCTGGACGGCCGGAACATGATCATGGTGATCGGACCGCACAAGAGGAAAGCCGACCAGAAGACGGACCGCAATCCGGCCCGCGCCAGCGCGCGCCCGGGTACCCGGGAAAGCGCGGCAGCGCAGCAGGGCGCCACTGCCCTGGAGGGCGCGGACGCCGGGCAGGGCAGCGTTGCCCTCGATGATGCGGATGCCCAGCAGAGCATCAGCTTCCGCGAGAGCGTGGTTGCGCAGCAGAACGCCAGCGCCCGGGAAAGCGCGGCTGCGCAGCAGAGCGCCAGCGCCCGGCAGGCTGCAGCTGCTCCGCCGGGCAGCGGTGCCAGCGAGAGCGCGGCTGCNNGAGAGCGCGGCTGCTCAGCCGGGCAGCGATGCCCGGGAGAGCGCGGCTGCCCAGCGGGGCGCTGGTACCCGGGAGGGCACGGCTACTCGCGAAAGCTCAGGCGGGAAGGCCGGGGAGCCCGTTGCAGCCCGGCCGACCCCGACCCCGGGCCCGCGGCCGAGTCCGCGACCGCGCCCGGTGCCGACGCCGCGTGCGCCCCGGCCGACCGCCGCTGCCGCCGACCGCGCTAAGGCAGGCGGCTAGCCGACGACCGCAGCTGACCGGGCAAGGCCCGCGATTGCGGGCGTTGCGGGTAGCGACGCGCCGAAGGCGTCACGCAATACCGCGCCAGGGCACTGGGTAACACCGTGCCGACGGCACGGCAGAGAGCACCGCGTGCGAAGGCACGCCAGGGAAACGGAGACGACGGCGACATGCCGAAGATGAAGACGCACAGCGGCGCCAGCAAGCGGTTCCGGCTGACCGGCACCGGCAAGGTGATGCGCCGCCGGGCCAACCGGCAGCACTATTTCGAGCACAAATCGAGTAGCCGGACGCGTCGGCTGGAGGGCGACGTAGTGATCTCGCCCGCCGACAACAAGAAGATGAAGAGACTGCTGGGGAAATGACCCAGCCCGCTTAAGGAGTCGAAGAAATGGCACGCGTGAAGCGGGCGGTCAATGCCCATAAGAAACGCCGGGTCGTCCTGGAGCGGGCGAGCGGTTACCGTGGCCAGCGGTCACGGCTCTACCGCAAGGCCAAGGAGCAGGCGCTCCACTCGATGACCTATGCGTACCGTGACCGCAAGGACCGCAAGGGCGCGTTCCGGCGGCTGTGGATCCAGCGCATCAATGCCGCGGCCCGTGCCGACGGCATGACCTACAACAGGTTCATCCAGGGGCTCAAGATCGCGGGCGTCGAGGTAGACCGGCGGATGCTCGCTGACCTAGCGGTCGCCGACGGGCCGGCGTTCTCCGCGCTCGTGGACGTGGCCAGGAACGCGCTGCCCGAGCTTGGCGAGGCGGCGAGCACGACCGCGGCCTGAAAGAGCAGCAGCGGCGGGCGCGGCGGCTAACGGCACCGGGAATGGCGGCACCGGGCATGACGGCACCGGCTGGCCCCGAGATCACCAGCGCCCGCTCGCCGCGGGTCAGGGCCGCCAGGCAACTGGCCAAGCGCGCTTTCCGGCAGCGTGCGCGCTCGTTCCTGGTAGAGGGACCGCAGGCGGTCGGCGAGGCGCTGAGTTCGGGCGCTGCCATCACCGAACTGTTCGTGACCGCGCCGGCCCGGGATCGCTGCGGCGAACTGGCCGCTCAGGCGGCACGCTCCGGCGCAGGCGTCCACACGGTCAGCGGGGAGGTAATGGCTGAGCTTGCCCAGACTGTCACCCCGCAGGGACTGCTCGCGGTATGCCGCTTCATGGACGTTCCGCTTGACCGCCTCCTCGCAGCCGGGCCGCGGCTTGTCGTGATCCTCGCCAATGTCCGGGATCCCGGCAACGCCGGGACGGTGCTGCGGACCGCTGATGCAGCCGGAGCCGATGGGGTGATCTTCTCCGGAGCCTCGGTCGACCCCTACAACAGCAAGTGCGTCCGGGCCACGGCCGGCAGTCTGTTCCACCTGCCCGTAGTGGCGGGCGTGCCGCTCGCGGAGTCGGTCCCCGCGCTGCGCGGCGCCGGGCTGCGGGTGCTGGCCGCTGACGGCGGCGCGGCGGGCACGCTCGACGAGCCGGAGCCGGCGGCGCGGCTCGGGATGCCGACCGCGTGGCTCTTCGGTAACGAGGCCTGGGGGCTGCCCGCCGATCTGCTGGCGCTCGCGGACGAGGCTGTTGCGGTGCCCATTTACGGCCGGGCGGAGAGCCTTAATCTTGCCGCTGCGGCTGCCGTCTGCCTGTACGCGTCGGCCCGCGCGCAGCGCGCGGGATCGCAGTCCGCCCAGGCGGGAATTTCTCCCCCGGCGGCCTAATTCCCGCAACCGCTTGCATTCTCCGGCCATCGGGGGGTGCCGCATAGTATTCCGGACGCGCTAGAGTCTGACTTGATCACGTTGCGTCATGAGTGACCAGGACAGGTCACCGGATATGACAGTCAGCGCGGCAGTGCCAGCCCGCGGGTAAGACCCCGGACCCCGGGCAGGCCGGAAGGCATGGGCCCGGGGCAGGTGCCGGGCAGGGGCGGCGTACGAGTGGACAGGATCATGTCGGGTCAGGCTCAGGCTGCCGCCGATGACACGCTGCAGGCCTCCGACGACTCCGGCGGCGCGCTGATCGTGGCCGACGAACTGCCTGATGGCCTGGTGGTCGCTGATCACGCCGGCTGCGTCACAGTCTTCAACAGCGCGGCCGGGCGGCTTACCGGCATCAAGCCATCCCGCGCGCTCGGCCAGGACGTCCGGCATGTCCTGCCGCTGCAGGACATCGACGGCCGCAACTGGTGGGCGCACGCCAGGCCCTATCACGGCCTGTCCACCCGCACGCGGCACCCCGAGCGGTCGCTCTACCTGCCCTGCGGGACCGAACTGCTGGTCACGGTCGGCTACGTCCGCGATCCCCGCCGGGAGGCGCGCAGCGGCTGGCACCGTGAGCCTGGCGCGGTCCGCCGCATCGTGATCACCATGCGCGGCGCACAGCAGCGCGCCAGGCTCGAACGCAGCCGCGCCGACCTGGTGTCCACCGTCGCCCACGAGCTCCGCTCGCCGCTCACCAGCGTTAAGGGATTCACCGCCACGCTGCTCGCCAAATGGCCGCGGTTCACCGATGACCAGAAGCTGGTCATGCTCGAGACGGTGAACGCCGACGCGGACCGGGTCACCAGGCTCATCACCGAGCTGCTTGACGTGTCCAGGATCGAGTCCGGCCGCATCGAGGTACACCGTCAGCTGGTGGACGTCCCGCAGCGGGCCAGCCGGATCATCGCCGGCCGCGTCGCGGCCGGCGAAAGCCCGGGCCGGTTCGGCCTGGAGGTCCGCGGCGAACTGCCGGAGACGTGGCTGGACGCCGACAAGGTCGACCAGATCCTGGGCAACCTGGTAGAGAATGCGCTCCGGCACGGTGCTGGTACCGTTACCACTGTGGTGGAGCCGCTGCGCATCGCAGGTTCCCCTGGTGTCGCGGTATCCGTCCGCGACCAGGGCGAGGGCATCGCGCCCGAGTCCGCGGTCAGGGTGTTCCGGCAGTTCTGGCGCGCGAAGCGCCGCGGCGGTGCGGGCCTCGGCCTGTTCATCGTGAAGGGACTGGTAGAAGCGCACGGCGGCACCATTGCCGTGCAGCAGGCGCCCGGCGGCGGGGCTGAGTTCCGATTTACGATGCCCGCCAGCACGCCTGATTTCGGCTGACTGGCGGGCACGGAAAGTCCCTGGCCTGGCTGACCGGCCCTGGCGGCGCGGCAAGTCAGGCTCCGGTGGCTGCGTACGTCCTGCCCGGATGACCAGCACCGCGCCATCCGTTCAGGAAAAGATGTGTGCCACCCCGTCCACGTCAAATCGGTGATCGCAGGAGAGCAAGAACGCTATGTCCGCACCGAACAAAAGTTATGACCCTGTCGAGGTCGCGGCGCTGTCCGCCGAGGAAGTGCAGCGCATGGTCGATGCGGCGCTGACTGCCATCGCCGGCGCGGCTGACCTCCAAGAGCTCAAGGCGGCCCGGCTGGCGCACGCCGGCGACCGGGCGCCCATCGCCGAGGCCAACGCGGAGATCGGCGCGCTGCCGCCCGCCGCGCGGGCCGACGCCGGCCGGCGCGTCGGCGCTGCGAAGTCGGCCATCAGGGGCGCGCTGACTCACCGGCAGCAGGAACTCGAGGCCGACCGGGATCACCGCGCGCTGGCCGAGGAGACCGTCGATGTCACGCTGCCGTGGGACCGCGTGCCACCCGGCGCGCGGCACCCGGTGACGACCGTCGGCGAGCGGCTCGCCGACATCTTCGTCGGCATGGGCTACGAGATCGCCGAGGGGCCTGAGGCCGAGGCGGAGTGGTACAACTTCGATGCGCTGAACTTCCCGCCCGACCACCCGGCCCGGGAGATGCAGGACACGTTCTTCGTGGCCGGCCCGCACGGCGAGCCGCGTTCCGGCGTGGTGCTGCGCACGCACACCTCGCCCGTGCAGATCCGCTCGATGCTCACCCGGCCGCTGCCGCTGTACGTCGTCAGTCCCGGCAAGTGCTACCGTACCGACACCCTGGACGCCACGCACAGCCCGGTCTTCCACCAGATCGAGGGCCTGGCCGTGGACGAGGGACTCACCATGGCCGACCTGCGCGGCGCGATCGGCGCGTTCGTCGAGGCGATGTTCGGCGAAGGGCTGCGGACCAGGCTCCGGCCGGACTTCTTCCCGTTCACCGAGCCGTCGGCCGATGTGTCGATGGAGTGCCACGTGTGCCGCGGCGCCTCCACCCGGCCGGGCGGGGACCCGTGCCGGGTGTGCAGGTCGCAGGGCTGGATCGAGATTGCCGGCGCCGGGATGGTCAACCCGCGGGTGCTGGTGGCCTGCGGCATCGACCCGGACCGCTACAGCGGCTTCGCCTTCGGGCTGGGCATCGAGCGCAGCCTGATGATCAGGCACGGGGTGACCGACATCAGGGACACCGTCGAGGGCGATGTGCGGTTCAGCCGCGCATTCGGAATGGAGGCGTGATGCGGGTCCCGCTGTCCTGGCTGCTGGAGTATGCGGCGATTGAGCCCGCCGACGGCCAGCCGGGCATCGGCCTGACTGCCGCCGGGCTGCCGGTTGCCCTCGCCGCCGAGGTGGCCAGGCGGCTCACCGCGGCCGGCCTGGAGGTCGAGTCGGTCGAGCGGGTGGGGCACGACATCACCGGCGTCGTGGTGGGCCAGGTGCGCGAGATCGAGGAACTGGACGGGTTCAGGAAGCCGATCAGGTACTGCCGCGTGTCGGCGGGCGGCGGCGCGGTGCGCCAGGTCATCTGCGGCGCGGNNGCGCGGTCAACTTCGCCGTCGGAGACCTGGTGCCGCTCGCGCTGCCCGGCTCCACGCTGCCCGGCGGCGTCCAGATCGGCGCGCGCAAGGCCTATGGCCAGACGTCCGAGGGGATGATCTGCTCGGCGGCCGAGCTGGCCATCGGCGACGAGCACGACGGCATCCTGGTGCTGCCGGCCGACGCGCCGCTCGGCGCCGACTTCGCCTCGTACGCGGGGCTGCGCGATCACGTGCTCGACATCGCGGTCACGCCGGACAAGGGCTATGCGCTGTCCGTCCGGGGCGTGGCCAGGGAGCTGGCGATCGCGTTCGGCGCCGACTTCACCGATCCGGCCGACCTGGGGCTGCCCGGCGACCTGGCGGCGGTCTCGGCTGACGTGTACCCGGCCAGCATCGAGGACACCAGCGGCTGCGACCGGTTCGTGCTCAGGGAGGTGCGCGGGATCGATGAGTCCCGGCCGACGCCGCTGTGGATGCGGGTGCGGCTGGCCAGGGCCGGAATGCGCGGCATCTCGCTGGCGGTCGACGTGACCAACTACCTGATGCTGGAGCTCGGCCAGCCGATGCACGCATTCGACCGGGCCACGCTGACCGGGCCGATCGTGGTCCGCCGTGCCCGGCCGGGCGAGCGGCTGGAGACCCTTGATCACGTGGTCCGCGAGCTCGACCCCGATGACATCCTGATCACCGATTCCTCCGGCCCGATCTCGCTGGCCGGCACCATGGGCGGGCTGGCCACCGAGATCACCGCAGGCAGCCGCGACCTGGTCATCGAGGCGGCCCACTTCTCGCCCGAGGGCACGGCGCGGATGAGCCGCCGGCACAAGCTCAGCAGCGACGCGTCGGCCAGGTTCGAGCGGGGCGTGGACCGCGAGCTGCCGCTGCGCGCCTCGGCCAGGGCCGCGTCGCTGCTTGCCTCGCTGGGCGGCGGCACTGCCGTGCCCGGCTGCACGCACGCGTCCGCCGACGTCCCGCCGGCGGAGGTCGTGATGGCGGTTGACTACCCGGACCAGGTGGCCGGGCTGGTGTACGGCCTCGCCACGGTTGCCCGCAGGCTGCGGCAGGTCGGCTGCGAGCTGACCGCCGACGGTGAGGCGGCCGGAGCGGGAACGTCGGCGGCCGCATCAGCGGTGCCCAGCAAGCATGTCCGGCATGATCACGGCAGGCACGACCGGGCCGGCCAGTGGCTCACCGTCCTGCCGCCGTCCTGGCGGCCTGACCTGACTGACCCCAGCGACCTGGCCGAGGAAGTCATCCGGCTGGAAGGCTACGAGAACATCCCGGTCCGGATGCCGCGTGCGCCGGCCGGTCATGGCCTCACGCCGCGGCAGCGGATGCGCCGGACGGTCGGCCGGGCGCTGGCCGGCGCCGGGTACGTCGAGGTGATCAGCAATCCCTTCTGCTCGCCGGCCGACTCCGACCGGCTGCAGCTGCCGCCCGATGACCCGCGGCGCAGCGTCCCCCGGCTGGTCAACCCGATCAAGGACGACGAGCCGCTGATGCGGGGCACGTTGCTGCCCGGGCTGCTGCGGACACTCGGCCGCAACATCGGCCGCGGGTTCGCCGATGTCGCCCTGTTCGAGCTTGGCCTGGTCTTCCTGACCCGGCCGGACGGCCAGCGCGTCGCGCCGATCCTGCGCGTGGACCGCGGTCCCACGGCGCAGGACGTGGCTCCGCTGGATGCGGCCCTGCCCGACCAGCCGCTGCATCTCGCGGTGACCCTGGCCGGCGACCGGGAGGTGCCGGGGTGGTGGGGCGCCGGCCGCCCGGCCGGCTGGGAGGATGCCGTCGAGGCAGCGCGGCAGGTGCTCAGGATCAGCCGGGTGCCGTTCTCGGTCCGTGCCGACCAGCAGGCGCCCTGGCATCCAGGCCGTTGCGCGGCCCTGTACGTGACGGCCGGCGAGGGCAAGAAGTGGCTCGCCGGGCATGCGGGCGAGCTGCATCCCCGGGCGCTGGCGGAGTTCGGCCTGCCGCCCCGGACCTGCGCGATGGAGCTGGACATGTCCGTGATCGAGACCGCCGCGGCGGCTCTCGGCACCATCCAGGCCCCGCCGATATCGGCCTATCCCGTGGCTACCCAGGACGTGGCGCTCGTCGTGCCGGCCGTGGTGCCGGCTGCCGAAGTCGAGGCCGCGCTGGTGGCCGGGGCCGGTGAAACCGGGGCCGCTGGCGGCGGGGTGTTCCTTGAGGCCATCCGGCTCTTCGATGTCTACACCGGCGAGCAGGCAGGCGAGGGGCGCAAGTCGCTGGCCTACAAGCTGCGGTTCCGCGCGCCGGACCGGACCCTGACTGCGGAGGAGGCCAGCGCCGCCCGGGACGCGGCCGTCGCCGAGGCGCAGCGGCGGACCGGCGCGGTGCTCCGCGGGACGTCCTGACCGGCCTGTCTCCTGCCGCCGAGCGCGGCCGACGTCCTTCATTCCGGTCCGTCGGTCGTTCCCGGTCCGTCGGTCGTTCCGGTCCGTCGGTCGCGCCCGGTCTGTCCGTCGCGCCCGGCGGGCGGCCCGTTCGGCGCACCCGGCAAAGCTGATGTCCAGGATGAGCCGCCGCGTTCCATGATCACGGAGGATTCGGCACATTGGGACGTGCGGATCCTCCATGCTGGTGTGCGGATCCTCCATGATCAAGAAGCGAAGCAGTTTCATGACTGCGCATCTGGGGCTGCTGCGTCACATGATGCTCAGCGTGACGAGAACCCCCGGACGACAGTGCCTGGCACCCAGGTAATGCATGGCACGATCATCTCGTGGGCGGCGACCGGCACGTGGGCGGTGACCGGCACGTGGGCGGTGACCGGCGGGCGGGCGGTGACCGGCTCGACGGCGGGAATGCCGGCGGCGCGTTCCGGGTGGGTGACACCGTGCGCCGTGCCGCCGGGCTCTGGACGCCTGCCGTGCATGCGCTGCTCGACCACCTCGAAGCCGCTGGTTTCGCTGGTGCACCACGTGCCAGGGGAATCGATCCTCAGGGCCGGGAGATCCTCACGTTCCTCGAGGGCGAGACGGTGGGCAGCCGGAAGCCCTGGCCTGGGTGGGTGCATGCGGACGAAACGCTGAGCCAGGTGGCTTCCTGGCTGCGCCGCTATCACAATGCGGTCGCTGACTTCGTCCCGCCGTCCACTGCCGTGTGGCGTATGGGGGACCGCTGGTCGCCAGGCCTGATCATCGGGCACAACGATGCCGCGCCCTACAACGCGGCCTGGCGCGACGGGGCTCTGGCCGGATTCTTCGACTGGGATTTCGCCGCGCCCGTCCGGGCGGAGTGGGACCTCGCCTACACCGCCTTCTCGTGGGTGCCGCTGCATGCCCGGTCCGTAGTCGCAGCCGAGGGCTTCACCGACTTCCCTGCGCGCCCGCGCCGGCTACGCCAGTTCCTGGCCGATTACGGGTGGACGGGGGACATCGCGGCATTCCCGGATCTGGTGGCGAACCGGCTGCGGGCCAGTGCCGACGGCATCCGGCGGCTCGCGGCCGCCGGAGAGGCGCCTTTCATGTTGCTGATCGGCCGGGGCGTTCTTGATGACCTCGACCGCGCGATCACCGAGCTTGCGGACCTCGAATTCACATAGACGGCCCGGCCCTGGCCGGCTTTCACGGGCTGCGCTGGCCGGATGGCCACGCTGTCAGGCGGGGGCGGGCAGGATCGCCAGGATCTCGGCGGCTCCCTTGATGCACTTGGAGGCGTTCCCGGTGCGCAGCACGACGGGCGTGGTGAACCCCTGGCAGGTCCAGCCGCCGACCTGAACCGGCCCGCCGCCGCCATTGCCAGGGGCCCGGCCCGCCAGGATCGCGCTGGCGTATTTCCGCTCGACGCTCATTGCCGCATTGCAGGACACCGAACCGTGCGGGACTTCGACGCGGACCGGCACGTTGGCCGCTGTCTTGGTCGTCCCGCACGATGTGAATGCCTTGTCGGCGCGCACATGCGTGGCCGATGTGGTGGGGCCCGGGCCCGGTGCGGCGGAGCCACAGCCGGCCAACGCGATCGCCGCGGCGATTAAGCCAGTCAGCGCGCAGCACGCCGAGGAACGCAGCGGGCCACCGGCCATCGGGCGTCTCCTTTCGGCGCCTCTCATCATGCCGTCCGCCACCTGACCTCCCCAAGCCGACTCCCCGGTTAGACGCTGGCCGGAGCTTGTTCGTTGTCCCGGCGGAACAGCGGGAAAGTCAAACTCGTTTGCATAAACAGTCAGAGATAAGCATAATAATGCATGGCTGCTCGGGAACGTCGGGCTGGCTGACGCCTGAGGAGAGTGCATGGGAGCGCGGGTCGCGGTCGCCGGTGCCAGCGGCTACGCCGGGGGAGAGCTGCTTCGCCTGCTGGCTGGCCACCCGGACCTGGAGCTGGCCGCGGTCACCGCGGACAGCAAGGCCGGCCAGCCGATCGGCATCGTTCATCCGCAGCTGGCAGGCCTGCCAGCACTAGCGGGCCGGCGGTTCGATGCTACTGATCCCGGCCTTATCTCCGGCTGCGATCTCGCCTTTCTTGCGCTCCCGCACGGGCAGTCCGCGCCGCTGGCGGCCCGGCTGCCGGAGACAACCAAGATCGTCGACCTGGGCGCGGACTTCAGGCTCGCCGATCCGGCCGCATGGGCCAGCTACTACGGAACCTCGCATGCGGGACGCTGGGTCTTCGGCCTGCCCGAACTGCCAGGCGCGCGAGCCAGGATCAGGGCCGCAGGCCGGGTCGCCTCGCCCGGCTGCTACGCCACCGCCGCCATCGTCGCGCTCGCGCCGCTGCTCGGGGCCGGCCTCGTCGAGCCGGCTGACGTGGTGATCGTCGCGGCATCCGGTACCTCGGGCGCCGGGCGGGCTGCCAAGGCCGAACTGCTCGGCAGCGAGGTGATGGGCTCGGTCTCCGCCTATCAGGTGGCTGGCGCGCACCGGCACACGCCGGAGATTGAGCAGGCACTCGGCGAGGCCATGGCGGACGCCGCGCGATTCGGCGACTCGGCCGGGGGATTCGGCCGCGCCATCGAGGCGGGCGGCGGCACGCCGCGGGTGACGATCTCCTTCACGCCGCTGCTTGCGCCGATGCCGCGCGGCATCCTGGCGACCTGTACCGCCCGGCTGACGCCGGGGTGGCGGGACGGGACGGTCGCCGGAGGACGGGCGGACGCAGCCGCCGGCGGGCCGGGTGCCCAGGACGCGGCCACCGCCTTGCTGCGGGACGCCATGTCCGCCGCCTACGCCAGCGAGCCCTTTGTCTGCCTGCTGCCAGCGGGCTGCTGGCCGGCCACGGCCGCCGTCGGCGGATCTAATGCCGTGCACCTCCAGGCTGCTGCCGACCTGCACGCCGGCCGCGCCGTCGCCGTCGCCGCCATCGACAATCTCGGCAAGGGCGCGGCCGGCCAGGCCATCCAGAACGCGAACATCATGCTCGGACTGCCGGAGACCGCCGGTCTCACGACCTATGGAGTAGCGCCATGAGCATCACACTGCCCCTCGGCTTCCGCGCGGCAGGCGTCACCGCCGGACTGAAGATTTCCGGCGACCCCGACGTCGCGGTCGTGCTCAACGACGGGCCGTCCTATGCAGCCGCCGCAGTCTTCACCTTGAACAGGGTGAAGGCCGCGCCAGTGCGCTGGACCGAGCAGGTGGCACGCCGCGGCCAGGTGCGCGCGGTGGTGCTGAACTCAGGCGGCGCGAACGCATGCACCGGACCGGCTGGCGACGACGACACCCGGCTGACGGCGGAGCGGCTGGCGGATGCGATCTCCTGCCCCGCCGCCGAGATCGCCGTCTGCTCCACCGGACTCATCGGGGAGCGATTGGCGATGGAGCTGCTGCTGCCCGCCGTCGACAAAGCCGCCGCTGCCGCCGACCGCGACGGGGGCGGGACCGCGGCCGCCGACGCGATCAGGACCACGGACACCACGGCGAAGGAGGCGTTCTGCCAGGGTCCGTCCTACTCGGTCGCAGGCATGGCGAAGGGTGCCGCCATGCTGGCGCCAGCCCTGGCGACCATGCTCTGCGTTCTTACCACCGACGCCGAGCTGTCCCCGGCCGAGCTTGACGCCGCCTTGCGGCTGGCGGCCGACCAGACCTTCGACCGGCTCGACACGGACGGCTGCATGTCCACGAACGACACCGTGCTGCTGCTCGCCAGCGGCGCCGCCGGCGTGCGCCCGGACCCAGGCGAGTTCGGCGAGGCGCTGACGAGCGTCTGCGACGACCTGGCCCGCCAGATGCAGCTGGACGCCGAGGGCGCGAGCAAGGCGATCGCGGTCGAGGTGACCGGGGCGGCCAGCGAGGCCGATGCCATCACCGCGGGCCGCGCGGTAGCCCGCTGCGACCTGCTCAAGTGCGCCATCGCCGGTGAGGACCCGAACTGGGGACGGGTGCTCGCCGCCGTCGGAACCACCGACGCGGTGTTCGACCCGGACCAGCTCAACGTCGCCATCAACGGCGTCTGGGTCTGCCGGGACGGATTCGCCGGTGACGACCGCTCCGGCGTCGACCTGACTCCCCGGGACGTCACGATCACTGTCGACCTGCGCGCTGGCCAGCACGCGGCCACCATCCGTACCACCGACCTGACGGCCGCGTACGTGCACGAGAACTCGGCGTACTCGACGTGACCGCGACGCTGGGAGAGGTCACGGACTACCTGCCGGACCGGACGGCGGCGCTCGCCAAGGCGGCGACGCTGATCGAGGCGCTGCCGTGGCTGGACAGGTTCCACGGAGAGACCGTGGTCATCAAGTTCGGCGGGCACGCCATGGCGGACGAGGCCCTGCGGCTCGCGTTCGCGCAGGACGTGGTGTTCCTGCGCTACGCCGGGCTCCGCCCGGTCGTGGTGCACGGCGGCGGCCCGCAGATCAGCGCCCAGCTGGACCGGCTCGGCGTCGCCACCAGCTTCACGGCCGGGCTGCGCGTCACCACCCCGGAGACGATGGACGTCGTGCGCATGGTTCTCACCGGGCAGGTCAACAGGGACGTGGTGGGGCTGATCAACCGGCACGGCCCGTTCGCCGTCGGCATGTCCGGCGAGGACGCCAACCTGCTCACCGCCAGCCGCCGGCACGTGATCGTGGACGGCGAGCCCGTCGATATCGGCATGGTCGGCAAGATCGATGCGGTGGACCCCGGTGCCGTGCACGCGCTGCTTGATGACGGCCGGGTGCCGGTCATCTCGAGCGTCGCGCGCAGCGAGAGCGGCGAGGTCTACAACGTCAACGCCGATACCGCCGCGGCGGCGGTCGCCGTGGCGCTTGACGCCGTGAAACTGGTCGTGCTCACCGACGTGGAAGGCCTCTACGCGGACTGGCCAGGCGGCGCGGATGAGGCGGGCGGACCAGGCGGCGCGGGCACGAGCGGGGCCGGCCGCGCGGACGGGGCCGGCCGACCAGGCAGCGCCGGCCGGCCAGGCGGGGCGGAAGGAGCGGTCATCAGCGAGCTCAGCGCGGCAAGGCTGGAGGCAATGCTGCCGGGCCTGAGCGAGGGGATGATCCCGAAAATGGAGGCCTGCCTGATGGCGGTCCGTGGCGGCGTTCCGCAGGCGCACGTGCTCGACGGGCGGCTGCCGCACGCCATCCTGCTGGAGATCTTCACCGACTCGGGCATCGGCACCATGGTGCTGCCCGACAGGCCACGCGATAAGCAGAGCGACGGAATGGGCGATACCCGATGAGCACGAGCCAGGTAGGCACCAGCACCGAGCGGTTGCAGGACCGTTTCGCCAGGTCGCTGATGCCGAACTACGGCGTTCCGCCCCTCGCGCTGGTGCGCGGCAAAGGCTGCCTGGTCTGGGACGCCGAGGGCCGTGAGTACACCGACCTGATCGCGGGCATCGCGGTGAGCGCGCTCGGCCATGCCCATCCCGCCATCACCGAGGCCGTGACCCGCCAGGTGAACAGCATCGCGCACACCTCCAACCTGTTCCTGCACGAGGGCGAGATCGCGCTGGCCGAGCGCCTGCTCGGCCTGCTCGGCAGCGCAGGACGCCCCGCCGACGGCCGGGTCTTCTTCGCCAACTCGGGCACCGAGGCCAACGAGGCGGCCGTCAAGGTGGTGCGCCGCCGGCAGGGCGGCGGCCGGCCGGTGATCGTCGCCGCCGAGAACGGGTTCCACGGGCGGACCTCGGCGGCACTGGCGCTGACGGGCAAGAGTTCTATCAGGGATCCGTTCGGGCCCTTTGGCTTTGACGTTCGGTTCGTGCCCTTCGGTGCTGAGGATGCGCTGCGCGCGGCGGTGCGGCCGGACTGCGCCGCGGTGTTCCTTGAGCCCTGCCAGGGCGAGGCGGGCGTGATTCCGGCGCCGGCCGGATACCTGCGTGCGGCGCGGGAGGCGTGCGACGACGCCGGCGCGCTGCTGGTGCTCGACGAGATCCAGAGCGGGATCGGGCGGACCGGAGCGTGGTTCGCGCACCAGCGCGAGGGCGTGCAGCCCGACGTGATAACGCTGGCTAAGGGGCTCGGCGGCGGGCTGCCGATCGGTGCGTGCATCGGCCTCGGCGAGTGCGGTGCCGCGCTGCGCAAGGGTGACCACGGGAGCACGTTCGGCGGGAATCCGATCGCGTGCGCGGCCGCGCTGGCCGTCCTCGACACGATCGAGGCCGACGGGCTGCTGGCCCATGCCGCAGCGACCGGGCAGCGGCTCACCGCGGGGATCATCGCTGCCGGTCACCCGCTGGTAGCCGGCGTCCGCGGCAGCGGGCTCTGGCTCGCCATCGCGTTGACCGGGCCTGCGGCGGCCAGCGCCGAAGCCGCGTGCCGCCGGGCTGGCTACCTGGTCAACGCGGTGCAACCGGACGCCATCCGGCTGGCGCCGCCGCTGATCCTGGCTGCCGCCCAGGCGGATTCGTTCACGGCCGCGCTGGGCGGGATTCTCGACGACGCCAGCGCACGCATTGCGCAGGACGCCTGATCATGCCGGCCGCGCGAGCTGGGCGGGAGCTGGCGATGCCGTCATGAGCCCGGTGAGCCCGGTGACCAAGGCAGCACGGCACGCGCAGATAGCCGGCATCCTGGACCAGGCGGCGGTGCGATCACAGGAGGAACTCGCGGACTGGCTGGCCAAGCTCGGGGTGCGCGTCACCCAGACCACGCTGTCCCGTGACCTGGAAGAACTCGGCGCCGTGCGGCTCCGGGGTCCCGACGGAGCGCTGTTCTACGCGCTGCCTGGCGAGCCGGGAGGTCCCGGGTCGCGGCCCGGCGGGCTGATCGAGTCCATGGCCGGCCAGGCCAGCGGGATCAGCGCGGATGGCAGCGCGGATCGGGCGGGCAGGGCCGGCGGTGCCGGCGGCGAGGGGGTCAGCGGATCTGGCGCCCCCGGCGGGCCTGGGCCGGCCGGCTGGTCTAGTGCCGGTGGCTGGCCCGGGCCGGCCGGCCAGCAGCCGGCCGCGGCTGCCGCCGAGCCGTCGGCACGGCTGTCCCGCGCCGCGGCCGAGTTGCTCGTCTCCGCCGAGGCAAGCGCCAACCTGGTGGTCCTGCGCACGCCGGCCGGCGCCGCGCAGTTCCTTGCCTCGGTCATCGACCACGTCAGATGGCCGTCAATTCTCGGGACGGTCGCCGGCGACGACACGGTCCTGCTGATCGCGCGAGATCCGGCGGGCGGCGAGGAACTGGCCCAGGCGCTGCTCCGGCTCGCGGAGCGGCGAGGCTAGCCAGCGAAACCCAGACGCCAGNNGCGAAACCCAGACGCCAGCGAAACCCAGACGCCAGCGGGACATCCAGGCACACACCAGCGACACACCGCACCAACGAGGAGGAACTCCATGACCCAACGCATCGTGCTCGCATACTCCGGCGGCCTGGACACGTCAGTGGCCATCGGGTGGATCGCCGAGCGGACCGGCGCCGAGGTCATCGCGCTGGCTGTCGACGTCGGCCAGGGCGGCGAGGATCTCGAGACGATCCGGCAGCGGGCACTGGCCTGCGGCGCCGCCGAGTCGGTCGTCGCCGACGCCAGGGACGAGTTCGCCACGGATTTCTGCATGCCCGCGCTGCGGGCAAATGCCCTGTACATGGACCGCTACCCGCTCGTCTCCGCGCTGTCCCGGCCGCTGATCGCCGCCCACCTGGCCACCGTGGCCAAGGAGCATGGGGCGAGCATGGTCGCGCACGGATGCACCGGCAAGGGCAACGACCAGGTCCGGTTTGAGGTCGGCCTGGCCTGCCTGGCGCCCGACGTCAAGGTCATCGCGCCCGTCCGGGACTCCGGCATGACCAGGGACAAGGCGATCGCGTACGCAGCGGAGAAAGGGCTGCCGATCAGCGTCACGTCCCGCTCGCCGTACTCCATCGACCAGAACCTGTGGGGCCGCAGCTGCGAAACCGGGCACCTGGAGGACATCTGGGAGGCGCCGCACGACGACGTGTACGGCTACAGCAGCGACCCGGCGCTGCCGCGCGAGCCCGATGAGGTGGTGGTGAGCTTCGCCGAGGGCACCCCGGTGGCAATCGACGATCGCAAGCTGAGCCCGCTGGAGATCATCACCGAGCTGAACGAGCGCGCCGGGATGCACGGGATTGGCCGGGTCGACCTGGTGGAGGACCGGCTCGTCGGGATCAAGAGCAGGGAGATCTACGAGGCACCGGGCGCGATCGCGCTGATCAGCGCGCACACCGAGCTCGAGAACGTCTGCCTGGAGCGGGATCTCGCGCGGTTCAAGCGGCAGGCCGGGCAGCGCTGGACCGAGCTCGTCTACGACGGGCTGTGGTTCTCCCCGCTGCGCCGCGCGCTCGAGGCGTTCATGGACGAGGCGTCCCGGCATGTCACCGGCGACGTCCGGCTTCGCCTGCACGGCGGCATGGCCGTGGTCACCGGCCGTCGCAGCCCGGCCGGGCTGTACGACTACGGGCTGGCCACCTACGACACCGGGGACTCCTTCGACCAGGGCCTGGCCAAGGGCTTCGTGGAGCTCTGGGGGCTGCCTAGCAAGATCGCGGCCGACCGTGACCGCCAGGCAGCCAGTTAGGCCGGGTATGCTCCCGGCACTGCCGATCAGCCACGACCACGTAGGTGGAGGGAGCGCCGTGGCAGAAAATGAAGCCGGTTCCGCGATCAGGCTCTGGGGCGGGCGCTTCGAGTCGGGTCCCGCCGAGGCGCTCGCCCGGCTATCGGTGAGCGTCCAGTTCGACTGGCGGCTGGCCCCGTACGACCTGCTGGCGTCCGCCGCGCACGCGCGCGTGCTGCACAAGGCCGGGCTGCTCAATGACATGGAGGTAGCCCGCCTGCTTGCCGCCATCGACGATCTCGGCCAGGCGTGCCGGTCGGGCGGCTTCCGCCCGACCGCGGGCGACGAGGACGTGCACACGGCGCTGGAGCGCGGGCTGCTTGAGCGGGCCGGCTCGCTCGGCGGCAAGCTGCGGGCGGGCCGGAGCCGCAACGACCAGATCGCGACCGACCTGCGGCTGTACCTGCGTGGCCACGCGCGGCTGATCATCCTGCGGCTGGCCGAGCTGGAGACCGCGCTGACCGGCCAGGCGGAGCGGCACCTGACCACGCCGGTGCCGGGGCTGACCCACCTGCAGCATGCCCAGCCGGTGCTGTTCGCCCATCAGCTGCTTGCGCACGTGCAGGCGTTCGCCCGGGATGTCGGCAGGCTGCGGGACTGGGACAAGCGGGCGGCAGTCAGCCCGCTCGGGGCAGGCGCGCTGGCGGGCTCGTCGCTGCCGCTCGAACCGGAGACCGTCGCCGCCGAGCTCGGCTTCGACTCCGCTGCGCCCAACTCGATGGACGCGGTCAGCGACCGCGACTTCGCGGCCGAGTTCTGCTTCACGGCGGCACTGCTCGGCGTGCACCTGTCCAGGCTCGGCGAAGAGGTCGTGCTGTGGTCATCGCACGAGTTCGGCTGGGCGGAGATCGACGACGCTTACGCCACCGGGTCATCGATCATGCCGCAGAAGAAGAACCCGGACGTGGCCGAGCTCGCCCGCGGCAAGGCCGGCCGGCTCATCGGCGGGCTGACCGGGCTGCTCACCACGCTGAAAGGGCTGCCGCTGACGTACAACCGGGACCTGCAGGAGGACAAGGAACCGGTGTTCGACGCGGTGGATACGCTGCTGCTCGTGCTGCCGGCGATGGCCGGTCTCATCAGCACGATCCGCTTTAATTCTGAACGGATGGCCAGGAGTGCTGCCGCCGGTTACTCGCTCGCCACTGACCTTGCTGAACTGCTCGTCCGGCGCGGCGTGCCGTTCCGGGAGGCGCACGAGGTGGTGGGGCACCTGGTTGTCTGGTGCCAGGTGCACGAGCGCGAGCTCGACGAGGTGAGCGATGAGGACCTTGCCCGGGTGTCACCGCACCTGACCCCGGACGTCCGCGAGGTGCTGACTGTGCAAGGCGCGCTCGCGGCCAGGAACACTTTCGGGGGCACCTCGCCGGCCCGCGTCGCCGAGCAGCTCGCGGCGGTGCGTGCCGCCGTCGATGAGCACGCCGCGTGGGCGGCGGACTGACGGCTGCTGTGCCGCCCGAGTGGGTCCCCGGCCCACGGCCATCCGGGGCGTTGTCCGGCCTGCCGTCCGGTGGCTGGCCGGCTGCTGGCCCGGTGCCGCCCGGCCCGGTGCCGTCCGGCCCGCCGCTGCCGCGTGACTTCTTCGCGCGGCCCGCGCAGGAGGTGGCGCCCGCCCTGCTGGGCTGCGTGCTCCGCCATGAGACCCCGGATGGCGCCGTCGCCGTCATGGTGACCGAGGTGGAGGCATACGCCGGAGCGGCGGACGCCGCCTCGCACGCCTTCCGCGGCCGTACCGCGCGTACCGCCGTCATGTTCGGCGAGCCCGGGCATGCCTACGTCTACTTCACCTACGGCATGCACTTCTGCGTGAACCTGGTCTGCCTGCCTGAGGGCACGGCGTCGGCGGTGCTGCTGCGGGCCGGCCGGGTAGCCGAGGGAGCGGCGGTGGCCGCCGAGCGCCGGTACGCCACCGGCGGCGGGCCAGCCGGGAAGGGCGGGCCGGCCGGGAAGGGCGGGCCGGCGGCCGAGCGCGCGTCGGCGGGGGAGGCCGGATCGGCCGCCGGCCGCCTGGCCGGTGCCAGGGAGCGCGAGCTGGCGCGCGGCCCGGCCCGGCTCTGCCAGGCGCTCGGCATCGACCGCGGGCTGGATGGCGCCGACGTGTGCGATCCGGACTCGCCGCTGCGCATCAGCGGGCCGGCCCGGGCTGTGACGGCGGCTGGCATCCACCGGGGACCCAGGGTGGGGGTCAGCCGCGCGGCAGAGATTCCGTGGCGATTCTGGATTGCCGGGGATCCGACCGTGTCCGCGTACCGTGCGCACGTGCCGCGCCGCGCGGCCGCCAAAGCCGTTTCCGCTCCGGCCACCGATGGTGGGACTATTCATCGGTGACAGACATCCTCGATGAACTGACCTGGCGCGGCCTGATCGCGGTCTCGACCGATCTCGACGATCTGCGCAAGGAACTGGACGCGGGCCCGGTGACCTTTTACGGCGGCTTCGACCCGACCGCGCCCGGCCTGCATATCGGCAATCTCGTGCTGCTGCTGACCATGCGCCGGTTCCAGCTCGCCGGGCACCGGCCGGTCGGCCTGGTCGGCGGGGCGACCGGGCTGATCGGTGATCCCAGCGGCAAGTCCGCCGAGCGGATACTGAACCCGCGCGAGGTCGTAGCCGACTGGGTGGACCGGATCCGCGGCGAGGTCGGCCGCTTCCTCGACCTGACTCCGGGCACGACCGGCGCACTGGTGGTCAGCAACCTGGACTGGACCGAAGGCCTGTCCGCCCTGGAGTTCCTGCGTGACATCGGCAAGCACTTCCCGGTCAGCCAGATGCTGGCCAGGGAATCTGTCCGGGCGCGTCTGGAAGCCGGCGGGATCAGCTACACCGAGTTCAGCTACCAGATCCTGCAGGCGTTCGACTTCCTGGAGCTGCGCCGCCGGCATGACTGCGTCCTGCAGCTCGGCGGCAGCGATCAGTGGGGCAACCTGGTGGCGGGCGTCGACCTGATCAGGCGCGTGACGGGAGATTCGGCGCATGCCCTGGCCACGCCGCTGATCACCAAGCCGGACGGGACCAAGTACGGGAAGACCGAAGGCGGCGCGGTCTGGCTGAGCCCGGAGCTGATGAGCCCGTACGCGTTCTACCAGTTCTGGATCAACCGGACCGATGCCGAGGTTCCCGGCCTGCTCCGGGTCTTCACGTTCCTGTCCCGCGGCGAGATCGAGGACCTGGAGCGTGATCTCGCCGAGCGGCCGGCCGCTCGGGCGGCGCAGCGCGTGCTCGCGGATGAGATGACCACGCTGGTGCACGGGGCGCAGGAGTGCGCGCGGGTGGTGGCCGCCAGCCAGGCGCTGTTCGGCCAGGGGGACCTGCGGGCGCTGGATGAGCAGACGCTCGCCGCTGCCCTTGCCGAGGTGCCCTCGGCCATCGTCAGCGCCGGGCAGCCCCCCGGTAGCCAGCAAGGCTCCGGCCATGGCGGCTCCGGCCAGGGCGGGCTGCCCAGGGTGGCCGACCTGATGGCCGCCGCCGGGATCACGGCCAGCAAGTCGGCGGCCCGGCGCGCAATCAGCGAGGGCGGCGCGTACCTGAATAACGTGAAGGTGCCGGATCCTGAGGCCGCGCCAGAGCCAAGCGACCTGCTGCACGGCCGTTTCCTGGTGCTGCGGCGCGGGAAGCGCACGGTCGGTGGCGTGGAAATAACCAGGGAGTAAGCCCGCTTGCGCCGGACCCAGCAAGCCCATCGCGGCGGCGCTGCGCGGCCCGGCGAACGCCCTGGCCCTGGCCGGGGCCGCCTGGCCGGGCCAATTTGACTTGATCCCCTTTGCTCCCTAGAGTTTCGTCTTGCCCCCGGGACCAGCGGGACGCCATCTGGCGGATCGCTGCAGGGGAGCCAGCAGGACACCCTCCCAGGTTGTTCGCTCCGGACGCCGGAGCCTCGCAGTGCGGGTATGCTGGGTGCACCACGAGTAACGAACAAAGTCAAGTTTTACGAACTTAGTTGACAGCCTCCGGTTGTTCGGGTAAGTTCGTAGGGTTGCCCCGGAAGAGATCAAAAAGTCTCCGATGGTGCGCGTCCGCTCCTTGAGAACTCAACAGCGTGCTAAAAGCCAGTGCACATGCAACAAACCCCGTCAGGGGCTGAGCCGGTAACGGCGCAGTTCCGTACGACGGATGCCACGATCGCCTCCAGGCCCGGTTCGCCGGTCCGAAGAGGCATCTCTAATATGTCAGCACCCGCACGGCCGGTCCTCGGATCGCGCTCGCGGTTTGCATATAGACATTCAATGGAGAGTTTGATTCTGGCTCAGGACGAACGCTGGCGGCGTGCTTAACACATGCAAGTCGAGCGGAAAGGCCCTTCGGGGTACTCGAGCGGCGAACGGGTGAGTAACACGTGAGCAACCTGCCCTTAGCTTCGGGATAGCTCCGGGAAACCGGAATTAATACCGAATATGACTGTGGCTGACATCAGCCACGGTGGAAAGTTTTTCGGCTAGGGATGGACTCGCGGCCTATCAGCTAGTTGGTGAGGTAACGGCCCACCAAGGCGA
>PMSW01000018.1 GCA_003168215.1 Actinomycetota bacterium | reverse complement strand
CCACGCTGCTGACCATCGCCGGGAGCCTGGAGGAACCCACTGGCGGGGACGTGCTGGTATGCGGCATAGCGCTGGCGGGGATGCCGCGGGGCCGCAAGGCCCGGCTGCGGCGCCGGGTGATCGGGTACGTGTTCCAGGATTTCAATCTGCTGCCCGGGCTGACCGCCGTCGAGAACGTCGCCTTGCCGCTGGAACTGGACGGTGTCGCGGTGCCGAAGGCGCGCGCGGCCGGGCTGGCCGCGCTGGAAGCGCTGGGCGTGGCTGACCGGGCCGGCTGGTTCCCCGATCAGCTGTCCGGCGGCGAGCGGCAGCGGGTCGCCATCGCCCGCGCGATAGTAGGGGACCGGCGCCTGCTGCTGGCCGACGAGCCGTCCGGCGCCCTGGACTCGGTGAACGCGGACGAGGTGATGCGGCTGCTGCGCGAGGCATGCACGCGGGGCGTGGCCGCGGTGGTGGTGACCCACGACGCGCAGCTGGCCGCCTGGGCCGACCGCGTGGTCTTCCTGCGCGACGGGCGGGTGACCGGCCAGACCGCCCGGCCGCCCGGCCCCGAATCCCTCCTCACGCCCGGGGAGATCCGGTGAGTATCGCTCTGCGCGACCCCCCCGACCTGGACAAAGACGCGGGATCTGGCATCGTCGCCCGCCGCGCGGTGATGCGCTGGGGCTGGCGGCTGTTCCGCCGCGAATGGCGCCAGCAGCTGCTCGTGCTCGGCTTGCTCACCGCGGCGGTCGCGGCGGCGATCTGGGGCGCCAGCGCCGTAACGAACGTGCAGCTGGCCAACCCCAACTACGCCACGTTCGGCACCGCTGCCGCGCAGGTCACGCTGCCCGGCGCCGACCCGAACCTAGCCGCCGACATCGCCGCCATTCAGCGCCGCTGGGGTCCAGCTGATGTCATCGAGAATCAGGACATCACTACTGTCACCACGCAGTCCGTGCAGCTCCGGGCCGAGAATACGCACGGGCACTACAACTCCCCGCTGGTCAGCCTGGTCAGCGGCACGTACCCGGCCGACCCCGGCCAGGCCGCGCTGACCAGCCAGGTCGCCAGCCGGTACGGCGCGCACGTGGGCGGCGCCTGGAAGGCCGCCGGCACGACCTGGCGGGTGACCGGCATCGTGGCCGACCCGAGCAACCTGGCGGATGAGTTCGCGCTGGTCGCCCCGGGTCAGGTCCGGCACCCCAGCCAGGTGATCATGCTGATCGGCTCCCCCGCCGTCCAGCGGGCGACCAGCAACGGCAACGTGACGCTGCCCGGTATCCCGGCGGCGGCGGCGGTCACGGTCCCCAACGCGAACTCGGGCGGCATCTCGCCGGCGGTGCTCGTCCTGGTGGTGGAGGTACTCGGCCTGGTGCTCATCGGCCTGGTGTCAGTGGCCGGTTTCTCGGTCATGGCCCAGCGCAGGCTCCGTGCCCTCGGCATGCTGAGCGCGATCGGGGCGACCGAACGGAACCTGCGCCTGGTCATGATCGCGGGCGGCCTGGCCGTCGGCGTGGCCGCCGCGCTGGCCGGGGCGGCGGTGGGCTTCGCCGCCTGGTTCGCCTACGTGCCGACGCTGCAGCAGGCGACCGGGCACGTGGTCGACGCGGCGAACCTGCCGTGGTGGGCGTTCGCCATCGGGGTCGTGCTCGCGATCGCGACGTCGGTGCTGGCCTCCCGCCGACCGGCCAAGACGATGGCCGCCGTGCCGGTGGTGGCCGCGCTCTCCGGCCGCCCCGCTCCGCCGAAGGCGGTGCACCGATCCGCCCTGCCCGGCGTCATCGTGTTCGCGGCCGGCGTCGCGTGCCTGGCGTTCGCAGACGGCCTGGCCGGGGTGGATGGTGGCGGGCCCGGGCACGCACCGTTCCTGCTGGCCGGCCTGGCCGCCACGATCGTGGGCGTCATACTGCTCGCCCCGCTGGCCATCAGCGTGCTGGCCGCCGGGGGGCGACCGCGGGTGCCGGCCGCGATCCGGATCGCGCTGCGCGACCTGGTCCGGTACCGCGCCCGGTCCGGCGCCGCGCTGGCGGCGACCACGTTTGCCGTGTTCCTGGCCATGGCGATCTGCATCGTCGCCAGCATCAGGTTCGACAACCCGCTCGACTGGATCGGCCCCAACCTGTCCAGCAGCCAGCTGATCTTCTACGCGCAGCAGAGCCCGGCGCCCGGCCAGATGATCCAGCTCAGCCCCGCCCAGGCCGCCCGCCTGGGCCGGCAGGTGGACAGCCTCGCCGCCAGCCTGCACGTGCGGTCCGCGGTGCCACTGGAGTCCACCGGCGCCACGCTGTACCAGGTGGGCGCGCAGGTACACGGTCCGTCCAATTTCACCGGCACCGTGTACGTGGCCACCCCGCAGTTGCTCGCCACGTACGGGATCAAGGCCAGCCAGATCGCTCCCGGCACCGACTTCCTCACCATGCGGCCGGGGCTGGCGGGCCGGCCGCACATGGAGATGATCTGGGGTAACGCGACGGGCTGCTCCGGGCTTTGCACCGGCAACAGAACCGAGCCCGGTGGTGACGGCGGTCCGCCCTGCACGCTGAGCAACGGCTGCCTGGCCAACCCCGCGATACAGACGGTCAGCAACCTGCCCGGCGGCACCTCGGCGCCGAACACGGTGATCACCCAGTACGCGGTGAGCAAGTACCACCTGCAGCCCAGCCTGAACGGATGGCTCATCCAGGCACCTGCCCCGCTCACCGCCAGGCAGATCAACGCGGCCAAGCGACTCGCGCTCGCCGACAAGGTGACGTTCGAGACCAGGTCCGATACGCCAGGTCTCGGTGAGTTCGCCGACGGCGGCACCGCGCTGGGCATCGTCATCGCGCTCGGCGTGCTGGCCGCCTCCGTCGGCCTGATCCGCAGCGAGACCGCGCGGGACCTGCGCACGCTCACCGCCGTCGGCGCGAGCGGCGCGACCCGGCGGATGATCACTGCGGCGACCGCCGGCGCACTGGGCCTGCTCGGCGCGATCCTCGGCATGGCCGGCGCGCTGATCGCCGGGCTGGCCTGGGCGCACAGCAGCATGTCCGCCGTGTTCGGCGACTTGCCGCTGAGTAACGCGGCGATCCTGCTGGTCGGGCTGCCGCTGGTCGCCGCCGCCGCCGGCTGGCTGCTGGCCGGCCGCGAGCCGCCGCTGATCGCCAGGCAGCCGATTGAGTGAGGCCCGCGGGCGGACTGAGGTTGCATGGTCACGTCGCTGACAGCTGCGGGACATCAGAGCGCCAGCTCACAGGGCATCCCGCACGACCGGCAGCCGGAATAGGTCGTCTGGCCGCCGCGGGTGCGGCCGGCCTGTCATCAGCTGACCGCAGCGCCGGCGATCGGTGACCTAATGTGGGGGCGTGAGTAGCCTCAGGGTCCTGTTCATCGGCGGCAGCGGCACTATCAGCTCAGCCTGCTCATGGCTGGCAGCCGGGCGGGGCATCGAGTTGTTCGTCCTTAACCGCGGCAAGAGCGTGGACCGCCCGCTGCCGGCGCAGGTCACAATGCTGCGCGGTGATGTCCGCGATCCGGTCTCCCGGAGGGATGCTGTGGGCGGCCGCGATTTTGACGCCGTGGTCGACTGGGTCGCCCTCACGCCCGAGCACGTGCAGGCCGACATCGAGGCGTTCCGCGGCCGCACCGGGCAGTACGTGTTCATCAGCTCCGCATCGGCATACCAGACGCCGCCGGCGCGCCTGCCCGTCACCGAGTCCACGCCGCTGCGCAACCCGTTCTGGCGGTACTCCCGCGACAAGATCGCCTGCGAGGATCTGCTCACCAGGGCATACCGCGAGGAGGGCTTCCCGGCCACGATCGTCCGCCCCTCGCACACCTATGACAAGACGCTCGTGCCGTTTGATGGCGGCTGGACCGTGCTGGGCCGGATGCGGCAAGGCAAGCCGATCGTCGTGCACGGCGACGGCACCTCCCTGTGGACGCTGACCCACCACACCGACTTCGCGCGTGGCTTCGTGCCCCTGCTCGGCCACCCGCGTGCAGTCGGTGATGCCTTCCATATCACCTCCGACGACGTGCTCAGCTGGAACCAGATCGCCGGGACGCTCGCGGCCGCCGCCGGGTGCACGGCCCGCATCGTGCACATTCCGTCGGACGTCATCGCTGCGGCCGACCCTGACTGGGGGGCCGGCCTGCTCGGCGACAAGGCGCACTCGATGGTGTTCGACAACTCGAAACTGCGCGGTGTGGTGCCGGGCTACCTGGCGACGGTTCCCTTCGAGCAGGGCGCGCGCGAGATAGTTGAGTGGCACGACGAACACCCGTCACGACAGCAGGCCGACGCGCGCCTCGACGCAGTAATGGACAAGCTGATCGAGAAATATCAGTAACGGGGCACTCCGCGTGACTGCCTGACCGGCCGCCCGGTCCGGGAAAGGCGCTAGCCGGAGCGCCCGGCCGGGATGATCACCGGGAACACGGGTACGGGCTAGGCCGTGTCCCAGTGGGGTGGATGCTCGCGGCGGAGACGCTCTTCGTCATCCAACTCGGGCTGCTCGCCCCAGCCGATGTCGGTGTCGTCCAGGCTCTGCGGCGGGAGCACCGGCTTGTCATCCGGGTCCGGCGAATCGGCTGAGGCCGGCTGGCTGGGCGGTTGGTTCGGCGGCACGACAACCATCATCCCTGGCCGGGTCCACCGACGGTAGGAGCAGGGCTGCAGCTCGTGACGCCGGATAGCCTGGCATGCTGACGGCGTGATCGGACGCCTCGAGAAGACAGTGATCGACTGCCCTGACCCGCGCGCTCTCGCGGGGTTCTACTGCCAGGTGCTGGGGATGAGAGTCAACAAGGACATCGACGGCTGGGTGGTGATCGGTTCAGAGCCCGGCCTCCGGCAGCTCGCCTTTCAGCGGGCCGCCGGGTGGGTTCCGCCGCGCTGGCCCGACCCGGCCTATCCCCAGCAACTGCATCTCGACATCCGCGTGAGTGATGCCGGCCAGGCCGAGCGGGAGCTCCTCGCCCTGGGTGCCACTCGTGTCCCGGGTGAACATGAGACGGGCTTCCGGGTCTTCACTGACCCCGCCGGTCACCCGTTCTGCATCGTCTTCGGCAGCCACGGCACAGGCTGAAATGTAGTCCGCTTATAGCCGGGGCTGGTACGCCGAGCCGGTCTCCAGACAGAGCGGGCCTTGACTTTGCATTACAAAGCAAAGTAGCTTTGAAGTACAAAGTTTGACGATGACTACGAGCTGACCAGGAGGCCGACGTGCTAGAGGACCAGGAAATGAGCGTGCAGGAAGCGGCAGCCGTCGTGCAGGATGCACGCGCACGCGCCCGCAAGGAGCTCGTCATCAGCACACCCATCGTGTACGCGGCGTGGGGCCTGGTCTGGCTCCTCGGCTACGGAGGGATGTGGCTGTCCGTGCGCGGGCAGCACCCCTACAGCGGGCCCTCGGGTGTCTCGATCGCGGCGGTGTTCGTGCTGGCCGGTATCGCGATCACGACCGTCCTGGCCATCGCCAGCAAGGCAGTCGCGGGCATCGACGGCCAGTCCGTGCGACACCGCCGCGTCCTCGTGATGACGTGGGCGGTCGGGTACCTGGCCCTTCTCATCGTCGGGCCCGCGATCAGCAGCTCCGTCAGTACGCGGACGCTCGCGTTCATCAGCTTCGCGGGTCCCGTGCTGCTGGCCGGGCTGGTCTATATCCTTGCCGCCGCCCTCGGACGATACCGGCCGGCGTTCGCCCTCGGAGCCTGGCTAGTGATCATCGGTACTAGCTGCGCGTGGCTGGCACCCGCGACAATCCTGGCGACCTGCGCGCTGGCCGGCGGCGGGGCGTTCCTGCTGATGGCGGCCATCGAGACGGGGCTCCGCCGGCATGGCAGCTGAGACCCAGCTTGACCCCGTCATTCACGCGCCCGCGCGGCTGCGTGTCGTGGTGACACTGGCCAGCCTCCCGGACAGGGACAACCTGTCCTTCACCAGACTCCAGGAGTTGCTCGGGCTGACACCCGGCAACCTCATCACCCACCTTCGCAAGCTCGAGGACGCGGGTTACGTGACGACGGTCAAAACAGGCAGCGGCGTGACCGCCCGGACCTCGGTCAGCCTCAGCCAGCAGGGCCGCCAGGCCCTGGAGAACTACACAGCGGTCCTGCGGCAGCTGCTCGACTCAGCCAGCACCAACGGGAGCAGCCCGCACTAACCAGAGCTCGCACGACGCAAGATTGTCCTGCTGGTGAAGCAGCTCAATACGCAGCCCGCGCACGCGTCCTAG